>JAFGCG010000072.1 GCA_016932715.1 Anaerolineales bacterium | reverse complement strand
TCTGCGTTGGTCAGCGTGAGTCAGCGTCCCTTTGGCTTTCAAAAAGAAACTCACCCCGGAAAATTAATTTCGGGGTGAGTCATGTTTTTCTTGATTTGGTTGCAGACCCTGATTAAATGTTGCCCAGATCACCCAGGAGGACTTGATCCGGACCCCGGTCGACCTCCCAGGGATAGATGATAAATGCATCGGTCACAGCCGCGAAGTAATCGGGGCGCGTGCGCCCAAACAGATTGCGATACGGGTTGAAGTGCAGCACACAGGTCTCAGGAAACCCACCTGCCACAGAGACACGATTCTTGACAGCCGTGATCGTACGCCCCGACCCCCAGACATCATCCACGATGAGGGTCGGCCGGCCGCGCAGCTTGTCATCCGCAGGGAATTGGATGAATTGCGGCCACGCAATCAGCTTCGCTTTCGCAGTCGATTCCTGCGCGGGAAAGTCAACGGCAGCTGTCAGGATATGCGTGATATCCATCGCCTCGGCGAGCAGACCACCAGGGATCAGGCCGCCGCGCGTGACCGTGACCATAGCAGTAAATTCACGGCGGAATTGCGGGATGAGATGATCGATGAGACGACCGACCTCCTCCCAGGTAATCAGTTCGCGGCGAGGTTCATGTGGTTTTTCTTGCATATGATTTTTCTTTTCAGCCCAGCGAAGATTGGGATCTTCAGGAGCTGCTGCGGGGATGAACCTTCGCAAGGCTTTGCACTAAGAATTATCCCAACACAGTTGCCAAGGGCAGCGACGCGAATGGGATGCTCCTGTAAAGGGATATCGAAACGATTATAGCAAATATTCAGCCCGCGTGATTATTTACAGTCTCCCGCTCGAGGACATTTTTCCTTCCAAAAACCGCTGCCAAAAGCAAAAGCCAGCCCAGGATCGAAAATGGAAAACTACAGACAGTAAGTGCCGTCAGCTTTTTCCCATACAGCATAGTCGGCAGATCGCTAGTGAATGCCTGGTATCGAATGTAACTGGATCCAATATCTGAAACCAGACCTTCAATTAACAGAATGCCCAAAGCAATCCCTGCCATCAATGATGTACGCGGATGTTTTCGTCCGTTTACGATCGCGTACACAATTCCACCCAGCCAAATAAGATAATACGGGACGTTGTAAACATGAGAAAAGAAAAGTGTGAAGAAGTCCATCGATATTCCTTCTACAGCAAGCTGATCGGGTCCACTTCCACCCGCCAGTCTTTCAATAACCTGGATACAGAGTCTTCCCTCAAAACCGAGACCGGATCGGGTCCGCGCAGGACAATTTGCCAGCGATAATAGCCGCCGATCCTGGCGAAGAAAGACGGAACGGGTCCGATGACAGTGAGCAGTGGCCAGTGTTCAGTGGTCAGCAACTCAGTGAGTTTACTGGCTAATTTACGCGCCTCTTCCTCGGCGACCAGTGCATCCCGATGACGGTATTCCAGCCGCACCAGGCGCGCGAACGGCGGATAGCCCAGGCGCTTGCGCTGTCCCAACTCGTATTGATAAAAGCCATTCACATCGTGCCGCGCCGCAGACTGGATGACCTGATTAGCAGGATCGAATGTCTGCAGGATCACCTTCCCGCCGCGTTCACTGCGACCCGCGCGTCCCGCCACCTGGGTCAGCACCTGGAAGACGCGCTCGCCTGCAAACGGGTCAGGCAGGTACAAGCCGACATCCGCAAGCACGATGCCCACCAGCGTCACCAGCGGGAGGTCGAGTCCCTTTGCAAGCATCTGTGTGCCGACCAACACGTCCGCCCGATGCGCGGCGAAATGGGTCAGGATCATCTCGTGCGAATGCTTTGCGCGCGTCGTCTCCCAATCCCAGCGCAGGGGACGCACATGCGGGAATAACGTACGCAACTCGGCTTCCACCCTTTCGCTTCCCAACCCATACTCACGGATTTGTTTCCCGCCGCAGGACGGACAAGCCTGCGGCTTGCCGCGCTCATATCCGCAATGATGACAGAGCAGGCGCTGCTTCTCTTCCACGTGCAGCGTCAACGGTGTATCGCAGTTCGGACAGCGCAGGACATATCCGCAATCGCGGCAAAAGATGTAGGTCGCGGTGCCGCGCCGGTTCAGGAACAGGATCGCCTGCTCGCCGCGTTCCAGCGTGGACTCAAGCTCCTCGAGCAGGAACCGGCTGAAGATCCCGCGCTGACCCGCCTTCAGCTCCTCCCGCATATCGACAACTTGCACAGGCGGCAATCCCGATTCGAAAATGCGCCGCGGCAGTTCCAATCTCTTCATGCCCCTCTCCCCCTTCACCCCTTCTCCCTGAAATCTTTGCACAACCGTCGGCGTCGCGCTTCCGAGCACGCACACCGCGCCTGCCAGCGAGGCGTAGGTTTGCGCGGCGGTCACCGCATGATAGAACGGCGGATCGGCTTGATAGTAGGATGAGTCATGGCATTCGTCCGCAACGATCAAACCGATGTCTGGCAGCGGCGAGAACAACGCGCTGCGCGCCCCAATGATGACTTTCAGCAAACCGAGGCGGGCACGCCGCCAGGTATCGTAACGTTCCCCCTCCGACAACTTCGAATGGACCAGCCCCACCTGCCCGGGGAAGCGACTCAAAAAACGATGAACGGTTTGCGGTGTCAGCGCGATCTCCGGGACGAGAATGATCGCCTGTTTCCCGCGCCGGATGACCTCTTCGGTTGCGCGCAGATAAATTTCTGTTTTGCCCGAGCCGGTGACGCCCTGCAGCAAAAAGGGCTGGCGAGTTTCCAAAGACGAGATGGCATGCCTGATTTCCTGCAGTGCTGATTCTTGTTCAGGCGTAAGTTCTTCCACTTGTTTACCTGCATACCTGTCTACTTGCCTGCTTGTCTCCGCGAGTGGATCTCGAAATATTTCCGTCTCGAACAACCGTATCAAGCCGCGTTCCTGCAGTTCCTGCAGGTCAGCAAGATTGCATCCGCTTTCTGCATAGACCCACGAAACATTGACCGCCTCCTTCACCTGCATCAGGAAGGACAATGCCTTTTTCCGCCGGGTCTGTGTGGAGGCAGTCTTGCCCAGGTCATCCAGCGCGGCTTCCGCAATTTCGGGCGCGACTGCCAACTGCGCAGTCTTGACATATTTCGATCTCACGCGCGCAGGCGGCAGCACGGACCGCGCGGCAAGCAGGCCTTTCCGCACGAGATAACCTGCCGTCCGGCGCCAGTCCACTTTACGGAAGTGCGTGTCGATCTGCCTGCCGCGCAGGGGGCCGCGTTCACTGAGCAAGTCAAGCAAGCGACGTTGGACGACGGACGGTTGACCATCTTCCGTCGTCAATGGTCTATCGTCAATGGTCTGATAGAGAACGTCCGCTTCCTGACTCAACCCCACCGGCAAGAACAGACCGACGATAGCTGCCAGCGACGAAAGCGTGGACTCTGCCAGCGCTTCCGCCAATGCGATCTGCGCCTGCGTCATGACCGGCGCGGGGTCGACCAGTTCGATGATCTCTTTGACTTCCGGAACCGAGGGCTGGTCAATGAAACGAAAGACGACGCCTTGTACGGTCTGCTTTCCAAACGGCGCAATGACGAGGTGCCCAACACCCACTTGCCCTAAAAGAGATTCAGGAATGGAGTAATCGAAGATGCCCGAAACCGCAGGGACATTGACAACGACTTGAATGAAGGCAGTCATTGAATTGATTGTACTTGAATTCCTTTTTATCGCAGAACATTTATCATAATGGACAAAGAATAACTTTATCAGCAAGGAATATATCTTCACAATGATCTGGGTCGATTCATGTGCCGACAATGAGTTATAATGAAGTCATAGTTTGGAGGGATGATCATTGACCTCTTCATTGGACTCTTCATTCATCTCCACCTTCATGCTCTCAACCCTCGAAAGGAGTTGCTATGAGTGTCTTCAGTAAAATTCTCGGTAAACTCGGTTTAGGTAAAGATAAACCCGCCGCCGCGGCTACCGCCGCTGCGCCCGCCAAGCCAGCCGGAACGACCGCTGATGCAAAACCTGTTGCCAAGCCAACTGCTCCTGCATCCATGCCTCAACCGGGCTTCGCGGGGCCAAGTGGGCCCGCTGCGGCTCCCAAGCCTGCTGCCATTTCAGAAGTGGATGTTGTCAAGAAGCTTGAGGCGCTCGGCTCGGGGAAAGGACTCAACTGGAAGGTCTCGATCGTAGACCTGCTCACCCTGCTCGAGATCGATAGCAGCCGCGAGTCCCGCAACGAACTGGCGAAAGAACTTGGCTGCCCTCCGGAATTAATGGGCGACTCTGCCAAGATGAACACCTGGCTTCACAAGACGGTCTTGAAGAAGATCGCTGAGAACGGCGGCAATATCCCGAAGGAACTGTTGGACTAACAAGACAATTTACAAAAACAGTGCTGACATTTGCCAGCACTGTTTTTTATTTTTGAAAATCGTAAAGCTGATGGATAAACCGGCTGACTGGAACCGGCGGCACCCCGGTGACGTTTAACAATCATGCTGAGGATGGCGCCCGGAGTAAAATGAGAAAGATTGGTAGCCAAACATCGAGCAAGGGTAGGTGGAAAGTGAAATTCAAACTACTCATATCTATATTTTTTCTAATCATGCTGATTGGATGCGCACCAAGTCCAAATCCAACAGAAATTCAACGTTCTCCGACGGCTGTAAACAAACAGGTTTCTCTCACACCAACAAATAGACTTCAAATAACATATGTTCAGAACGCTATAGATCAAAATTTTGGCAAACTGTACACAATAGATGTTAATTGTATGACCGTTGACAAGATTTGTTTGGGTGAGCCTAAATTACTTCTCAAAACCTTGGAGATGCCAAGTAGAGAAAAAAACAAACCGAAAGGGTTACTTACGGATTACAACTGGTCGCCAGATGGAAATAAAATCGCCCTCATTTCAACTGGAGACATATTGATTGGTGATATGGTTACACAAGAGTGGGTAAATGTTACTAACAGTCAAGATATTGATGAATATCAACCAAAATGGTCACTCGATGGGAGGTTTATTTATTATCGTGCTTGCCCGCGCATAATAGTGGGGAATTATGGAGGACACGGTAGTTGTCAAATCTACCGTTCTAATCCTACAGGGAATGAGAAGTTAGCCCTGTTGGGCTCAATCAAAGATTCAATTGTCTCCTATGATATATCTCCTGACGGACAAAAAATTATATTTTCGATTTCTGGACCGTTTGGCACTGGCGACTTGCTTTATCAAGTTAATTCAGATGGAACAGGCAGCAATCAAATCGCCATGGGAGGTGTAAGTAAAAATACCCCATCCTTTTCTCCAGATGGGCAAAGAATTGCGTTTGTGCGCTTACACGATCCAAATTCAAAAGAGGAGTCAGATATTATTGTGAAAGATTTAGTTTCAGGGGAAGAAAGGAACTTAACTGAAGAATTTGGCGGCATGGTATTTTCTCCTGCTTTTTCACCCAATGGAGAGTGGATTGCCTTTGAATCTTTTGACAGTGAACTTAATGTAAATATCTTTCTTGTTTCACTTGAGCAGGAAAGAATTATTCAAGTTACTCAAGGCAACGGAGAAACAAGTCCCGCTTGGCAACGACTATCAGGCCAATAGGTAACTTTATACTACTTCTCTTTCAAAATCGCCACGGCTCCATATCCCACCACCGACGAATAATCCCCCGTCACATTGCCTGAGGTGGCGTGGCGCAGCACCTTGACCTTGTCCGCGCCGAGCTCGCGGGCTGCCCACATGACAGCCGTGAAGGCGCCTAGTCCGCAGGCGAAGCCTTTGCCGGCGCGCTCCACGTCGAAGGCGGCGTCAGGATTAAACGATTCGATTTCGTTCAACATGGCGCGGTCATAGGCCAGTGCTGTTTGCTGGTTATAGAAATGTGACAGGTCCGTGCTGGCGACCATCACAAAATTCCTGGCGCGCAAAACGTGCGCCAGGGCTTTGCCCAATCCCTGCGAGAGGCGCGGCTCGCGGGCGCGCACCATCACCGGCAGCAGCTTCCATTTGGAGGCAAGGGCGCGCTGCAAAAACGGCAATTCGATCTCGAGTGAATGTTCGGGGTCGCGTTTAACCGGCGCAAGACCAAATCCCACTTCTGATTTCAAAGCCACATCCAGCTCACGCAGGGCATCCTTGTCCACCGGAACATTGCCAAGCGGAGTGGAGTATGCCTCGTGAGCCGTCGTGATGAAATGTTCGAAGTATGGGTGATGCATCGGTGCGATCACGGCGACCAGGTCCGGGGTCCGTCCGCGCAGCGCGGCGAACGCATAGCCTGCCACGGGACCCGAATAGGTATGGCCCGCGTGCGGTGCAATGACTGCAATGACATCTCCCTCCAGGTCAGGTAATTGCGCCTCGTCGAGATATTCGTCAACGATGCGCGCCAGCATTTCGGGATCCCCCTCGTACCATTTGCCTGCGATCGGTGATGGGCGCACGTCAGTCATAAAATGATTCTAGCACTTTCTGCGTCGCGCGAAAAGCAAGTGGCGGAAGGCTCTCACGCCCAAACCACTCCACCGCATCGGCATCATCGTCAGGTTTGAGTTCGCCGTCGATGACGGAAGCCTGGTAGACGATAATGAAGTCCGCGCCGCGCGGATGTTCCCTGCCGGAGATGATATCCAGCACCCGCGTCACGCGGACGTTCAAGCCTGTCTCCTCGAAACATTCGCGGGCGGCCGCCTCAGCCGGATCCTCGCCCCCGTTGATGAAACCAGCCGGCAGCGTCCACATGCCTCGGAAGGGTTCGTTCACGCGCCGCACCAAAAGGACGCGCCCATCCTGTTCGATCAGCACCGCCGCGGCGACCTTCGGGTCGACGAAATGGATCCACCCGCACTGCGGGCAGACGGGTCGGATTCTTCCGAAGCGTTCCGCGTGAATGACAGGTGTTGCACAACGCGGGCAATAGTTGAATTCAGTGTTTGCCACAAGACAATTATGACACTTAAATAAAAAAGGTGACAGTCATGGACCATGACTGTCACCTGATTCTTCGACTATTTTCTTCGCCAGCGCTCGGCTGCCAGCCGGCGCATCAACAGCATCACCAGGGCGCCCAGCAGCGCAATGCCCGCCAGCAACACCACCCAGACAGGCGCAACGGGTGGCTGCACCTCCGCGAGTGGCTGTGCATCCGGCAGCGGTGGCTGGTCCAATTGCAGCCCTTCCTCTGGCGCGGCATTCTTCTCCGCGGGAGTTTCCACTGCCGAGCGGGCGGTATCTTCGGCAGAAGGCGGCAGCGCAGTCAGGACGGGAGCCGATTCCGCAGCCGGTGTCGGCGTTGGCATGGGCGCCAGCGCGGCAGATGGTTCCTCCGCCGGGGCTTCGGTCACGGCGGGAGCCTCTTGGGCAGAGTAAACATCCGGGGCTCCGCCTCCACCCATCCCAAAAGCCGGGGCCTGGGACGCCATTTGTGGCGCCAGGAAGTTTATCCCCATGGTGAAGAAGAACAGCAGCGTCGCAAGAGCCGTTACAAATCTGAAAGCTGGATAGGTGCGCGGCAATGGCGGATTCTTTCCGACCATTTTCGGCGTCAGCGTGAAGTTGCGCGGCGCCTTGCGCATCGGAAGCTGGCGGAGCAAGCCACGGGCGGCGCGCAAATCATCCAAAACGGCGCGCAGGTTCGGGTCCGAAGAGAGACGTCGTTCCAGGCGCGCACGCTCTGCGTCAGACGACTTAAGCTGTCCGTCTAAATAAGAAGAAAGGAGTTCTAGATCACGTTGATTCATCAGGCGCTGCTTCCTTCTTCCAGACGAAAGGAAGCGGGTAAAAGTTCCGTAAAGCCCTGTAAACACTCACGTAATCTTAATCGGGCACGCGCCAAACGGCTCTTGATCGTTCCCAGCGGCACATGTACGGCGATGGCGACTTCGCTGTAATCCATGCCCTGAACATCTGCCATGACGACCACCGTTTTGAATTCCATCGGGAGGTTGTCCAGGCAGTGCTGGAGGGCATGTTCGAGTTCATCTGCTTCGAGTTCCTGTTCGGGGGACAGGCCCGGGTCTGCCAGCCAGCGCGGCGAATCCATTTCCTCCCCGTCTTCCGTGTCCGGTTCGAGGGGCGTGGTCGGACGGCGCTTCTGGCGGCGCAGCTCGTCGTAACAGGCATTCGTCACCGTGCGCATCAGCCAGGCTTTGAACGAGCCGCCGCGGAAGGACGAGAGGCTTTTGAACGCGGACAGGAAGGCTTCCTGCGTCGCGTCCGCGGCAAGGTCGTCATCGCCGAGAATGCGGAGGGCGGTGTTGAAGATGCTGTCCTGGTGGTGAAGGACAAGCGTATTGAAGGCGTCGAGGCTGCCTCGCTGCGCTTCGTGAATGAGGGCTTGTTCGTCCATTGGGATTATTTTATCACTATGGGAATGTTTTAACCACGAAGGAGCACTAAGGTTTTGCTTTGCGGTTTAAGAAAAAATATAATGCTCTCCATACCACCATTCCCAGCGCAAAGGTCCCGGCGAGGATCGCCGCGAAGAGGGGCAGGATCGGCGAGTTGAGAATGAACCCACGCGGCACGAGTGCCAGCGGCGCGGCGAAGAGTCCTGCCCAGGCGGCGCGCCAGAGCTGCCTTGGATCGGATACCACTTCCTGTCGGAAAAGTCCCAGCGCGGGCGCCAGCAGGAACCACGCAATGAGGAGCGGGAAGAACAGCGCCGCCATGCGCGGCAGGAAGGCTAGTCCCACCTCACCGTGCGTGGCAAAGCCAATCAGGGTGACAATGGCGATAGCGAGGATATCGCCGAGGATAAGGATAGATTTCGATTTAACCATTTTTAAACGTAACAGACACGAAGGGCACGACATTTGCGCATGCGCAAATGTCGTGCCCTCTGTTTTTAGCTCTTCTCTTTTTCAGCAAATTCCTCATTCCGCAGCGCCGGGAAGAGCAGCACATCGCGGATGGAATGTTTGTCCAGCAGCAGCATGGCGAGCCGGTCCACGCCCATGCCAAAACCGCCGTTGGGAGGCATGCCGTAGCGCATGGCGCGCAGGTAATCCTCATCCATGGGGTGCTTCTCCTCATCGTCGGCGGCGTAGTCGCGGCCCATTTCGAGGAAGCGCTGTTCCTGGTCGAGCGGATCGTTCAATTCCGTGAAGGCATTGCATAATTCGAAACCGGCCGTGTACGCTTCGAAACGCTCTACGGTCATGGGATCATCAGGGATGGACTTCGCCAGCGGCGAAATATCACGTGGATAGTTGTACAGGAACGTCGGCTGGATCAGGGTCGGCTCGAGGAACTCACTGAGCAGGAAGTCGACCAGTTTGCCGCGCGTCAGACCCACGTCCGGCATTCTATTCGGATGCCTCTCTTTCATGGCTTGGAAGAGCTCATCAGCTGTTCGGTACGCGTCGATATCGATGCCCGAGGTCTCCAGAATGCCCTGGCGCATTTCCAGCCGCTTCCACGGAGGCGTCAGGTCGATCTCATTATGTTTATAGGTAATTTTCTGCGTGCCAAGGACTTGCTGGGCAGTGTACGAGACCATTTGCTCGGTCAATTCCATGACCTGCAAATAATCCGCATACGCCCAGTAGAACTCGAGCTGCGTAAATTCAGGGTTGTGCTTGAACGAGACGCCTTCATTGCGAAAGTCCCGCCCAATCTCATAGACCTTTTCCAGATTACCGACCAGCAATCTTTTCAGGTACAACTCGAAGGAGATGCGCAAATACATCTGCTGTTCGAGTTCATTGTGGTACGTCAGAAACGGGCGCGCCGCCGCGCCGCCATAGATGGGCTGCAGGATGGGAGTCTCCACTTCCAGGAAGCCGTGCTCATCGAGGAAGGCTCGCAAAGCCCGGATGATCGCGGCGCGCTTGCGGAAGACCTCGCGCGTTTCCGGGTTGACCGCCAGGTCGGCGTAGCGCTGACGGGCGCGCAGCTCCGGGTCTTCCAGCGCGGCGTGACGGACGACGGTCCCATCCTCGAGCGTCTCGTCCTTTGCGGCGGGGAGGGGGCTCACCGCTTTGGCGAGCAGCTTGAAGTCGTGGACATGCAGCGTCACTTCCCCGGTCTTGGTGCGGAACATCACCCCCTCCGCCTGGATAAAGTCGCCGATATCGAACATCCTGTTGAAGAGTTCCAGGCGCTCCCTGCCAACTTCATTCAACCGGAAGAATAACTGGATTTTGCCTGCACCGTCCTCCATATGCGCAAAAGAGACCTTTCCCATGGGGCGCATGGCGCGGATGCGTCCGGCAAGCGTGAGTTTGAGCTCGCGGTCCTCTTTTTCAGCAGCTTCGAACTCTGCGATGGCTTGCGCGCTGGTGTGCGTGCGCCGGGCGCGCGTCGGATACGCTTCGACTCCTTCGAGGCGCAATTCTTCCAGTTTCTGCAAACGGATTTTTTCAAGTGAAGTGAATTCTGTCATGAGTCCTCTCCCAGCCTCCACCCCGGCGATCCCCTCTCCGTATGAAGGAGGTGCCGAAGGCAGGAGGGGGGCAAAATCAAAACCCCGCGCACTATCACAGGCGCGGGGCATAAAAGTACGCTCCTGTGGTTAACTGATTTTCAGAATTTTAACATTATATGTGCCGCCCGGCGTCTCGACTTTTACAGTGTCGCCGACTTTATGGTTCAAAATCGCCTTCCCAATCGGCGACTCGTTCGAGATCTTGCCCTCACGCGGATTTGCTTCCGCAGCACCGACGATGATAAACGTCTCAGCATCAAAGTTACCTTCCTTGATGGTCACTTTGGAGCCAATCTGGATAGAATCACTTTTCTTCCTGCCGTTCTCATCGATAATCTTCGCGGTCGCAAGGAGCATCTCCAATTCCTGGATACGCCCTTCGACAAAAGCCTGCTCGTTTTTGGCGGCTTCATATTCAGCATTTTCGATCAGTTCCCCACCTTCCATGGCTTCATGCAGGCGGTTGGCAACTTCCTGGCGCTTGGCGGTACGCAGGTAATCCAGCTCATCCTGAAGCTTTTGGTAACCCTCTTTTGTCAAGAAATTGTTAGGCATGCTTGTTGTCCTACTAAAGAATTTTGCATCTCTGAATAGAGATGCAAAGAATAAGGAAAGTAAAGCAATAGCGGAACCCGGTGTCCTCTCCCGAAGAGGTGCATAATATATCACGATTTCAGAGTCAATACAAGAGACGTGCGAGCCAACTACTTCGTTCCAAACAAACGGATTCCGCCCTGCTCCGCCCAGTAGGCCTGGATGGCTGCCTGGACCCTTTCCGGGGTGCCGAACGTCTCGCCCAGGGCGGCCAGTTGGGAGCCATATGCCAAAGCCGCTGCCTGCCAGCGGCCCAGGCCGGTTTCCGTTATCGGATGCACGGATTCCTGCATCCCGGCGGATTTTGCCTGCCACTCTTCGGGATGAGCAAGAATATAGGGGACGTCAATATCGTAGAGCAAGGGCCGCCGGAGAAGCTCCGCACCCTGTCGCATGAGGACATGGTCAACATGAGCCCCAACCGCCAGCTGGCAGACCAGCACATCGTCCGGTCTGAGGCGGGTGGAGATTGCCTGTGCAATTTGGGAGGGGAGCCCGGCATCCTCCGGATGAGGAGGCACGAATACATCTGCATACAGCCACGCTTCGCGGCCGTTAGCCCCGCGGCGATAGATACAGTCCAGGAAATCAAAATGAAGCGTATTGGCACCGAGGATCGCGGCGGCACGCTGATCCTCCTCGCGGCGCCTGCGAACCGCCTCCTCCGCCGATGAAAATCCCCACTGCGCGTGAAGCAACTGCGCAAACGGCGAGACATCCCCTTCCGGCGGGTAACCGCACATGAACGTCCAGATTTCGACCGGCAGGCCGGCTCGGGTCTGTTCGTAGATCAGCCCGCCGGCAGAGAAGGCAGCGTCATCCAGGTGAGGGGAGAGGTAGATCCAGCGCATGGCATGGATTTAACCACAGTCGGCTTTCGGTGGGAAAGATTTTAAGATGTCCGTGCAATTGATTTAAGACACCAAGTCAAGTACACTATGGCAGGAGGTAAAATGCAGGAACGACGCAAACTCCCACGCAAGGACTTAATGTCCTACTCCCAGGTCTTCGATCTGTATCGGGGCAAATTGATCGGTTATCTCGGTGACCTTAATCTTATTGGGGCAATGGTCATCGGCGACAGCCCTGTGAGGGTGGACGAGAAGCTCACCATATCCATCCAACTGCCGGAATTACCCAATATTAGTGCTACGCGTCTGGCACTGCCGATACGCATTGTCTGGTGCCGCCCGGATGTCAGCCCCCAATATTACAATATTGGCATGGAGTTCGATCTCGTGACAGATGAGCAAAAGAAGATCATCGAAGCAGTGATAGAAAATTACGAATTCCGTCGGCAGGCTCCTAATTACCCGCCCAATCCTGCGGAATTCGAGTAAGGACAACATCGCGATTGAAAACCTTCAGACACATTCGTCTGAAGGTTTTTTGTGCCCAATTCTTTTTTGATGTGATCGGCTGGGGCATCGTCCCCTGGATGTTGATCTACATGCCTGGTTTCTTCTATATTGCGGGGTTGAATCTGATCCAACACACTGTCAAACCAGGTTGACATGAAATACACACTACATGAAGAGTCGGTCGAGATCCGATTTGACCCCGCGCCGTTCAGCACGTTGTGACCGCTGAGGAACGTATGGTTACTTGCTTTTCTTTGTGCCCTTTTTGCTGGTAGATTTCTTGATCGGTACTTCCTTTTTAGGGGTCGATTTTTTCGTCACCTTAATAACAGGCTTGGCTTTCGTCCCGACTTTTTTCTTCACAGCCGTTTTCCTTCCCTTTGAGGAGGGTGTCTCTACTTCTTTCTTCTGACTTCTTACTTCTTTCTTCTTACCTTTTTCTTCCTTCTTAACAACAGGCTTTCTCGTCACGCGTTTCCTGACTGCCGGGGGCAACACCGCAATTTCTTCCTTCTTTCCTCTTTTCTCCTCCTCTCCTTCTTTCTCCACACCAAACATCTCCTCCCACTTTCCCAGCATGGACTCGACCCCGCCGCCGTTCAGGGCGACATAAATATCGCGCCACCGTTCATCTTCTACAAACCACCAGTCCATAAAGACATGATGCTGGTAGGCGTGCAAGTCAAGGTACATTCCCTTTTGCCAGAGTTCCTCACAGGAACGGATGTATTCCAGGTGGGTGACATAATCTTTCAAGATGACATACCCTTCGAATGGCAGGCTGAGACCCTCGGCGAGAGACTTCTGCCGCAGGTCGCCTGTGCCTTTGTCGAGATACGCGGCGGAGGTCCTGATCCAGCCGCGTGTGTCGGCGAAGCGATTGTGATAGATGACGAGTCCGCGCTGAGCCTGCCCTGAGCCTGCCGAAGGGTCGTTGTGGACATTCGAGTAGGCGAAAACGTTCTCGTCCACGCCGCCATCGGAGCGATACAGGTCGTAGAGATAGAACTGCTCCACGTCCGCGAACAGGTGCCGGCGGTGCAGGATCGGGAAGATCTTCCAGGCATGTCCGCCGATCAATCCTTCGTCGGGCGTCTCATCCAGCTTTGGCTTGCGGAACTCCATCCCATATTTTTCGCGAAAGCCTTCGACCTGTCCATGACCGAACATCGGCAACCCCGGCAGGGTGGAGAGCACCGTTGCGACCCCGAAGTATTTATCGCCATTGCCAAACTGCTCGATGGAAGTTTTCTCATCCGGGTTGCTCATGAAATTGACATAACGTTTGAGGATTTGCGGATCGAACTCGAGCGTGTTCTTGATCGCCATGCGGTATTTGGCATTATCCTCATCGCGCAGCATGTGCATGAACGCCGAGTTGTAAACACGGTGCATTCCCAGCGTGCGGACGAAATATCCTTCGAGCAACCAGAACGCCTCAGCGAGGAGCAATGTATCGGGGACTTCCGCGGCAACGCGGTCCACGACTTCGCGCCAGAATTCGTTCGGGATCGCGGCGTCGAACTCCGCGCGCGTCATGCCGTGCTCCGCCCGGGAGGGGATCGCGCCGCCCGCGCCCGGCTCGGGGAACCACAGCCGCTGGATGTGCTTTTTGGCAAGCGTCATCGCGGCGTCGAAGCGGATGACCGGGAAATTACGCGCCACATGCAGGATGGTTTGAATGACCGCCTCGCGCACTTCCGCTTTCAAATAATCGAGTTGGGCTGTGTCATTCCATGGGAAGGATGTGCCATCGTTGCCGTGATAGATATAGCGGATGTCGCCCGTGTAATGGTCGCGGCGCTGAAAGACCACGGCTGCGTCGGTCTTATCGTAGTAATGGTCTTCGAGATAGATCCCCACCCGAATGTCATCAGATAGATTTTCGGAGCGGAAGGAATAGGAAGGATACGGAGAATACGGAAGCGCCAGGAACCAGTCAGGGTGCTCGATCACCCACTTCGAGTCGATGCCCATGTGATTCGGAACCATGTCGGCGGAGAGGCGAATGCCGCGCTGCCAGGCACGCGAGCGCAGATTTTCCAGCGCGCTCCAGCCGCCCAGATCCTCGGCAATATCATAGGAGTACAGCGAGTACGCCGAAGCGACCGCCTCCGCATCGCCCATGCGCTGCTTCATCTTCTGACTGGCGTGTGAGCGTTCCCACAGACCGATCAGCCACAGACCGGTAAAGCCGCGGTCTCGCAGGAGATCGAGTTCCTCGTCGGGGATCTGGTCGAGTGTCTTGATCCAGCGCTGATGTTTTCGCGAAAGCTGCTCGAGCCAGACATAAGAATTCTTGGCGATCAGGACCAGGCGCGGCATCCATTCCTTGTCGGGGCTGTAATGTTCATACTCCTGGTATTCACCGCCGCCAAAGGTTTGCAGCGGGACATCGGGTGGACCGCCATGCCCGTGCTGACGGATGACTTCTTCACGCAAAAAGTCCATGCCGCGCAGGATGCGCGCAACGAATTTCTCATCCAGCAAGGGTCCCCATTTGTCGAGAATAAATTGCAGCTGACCTTCGAGCGAGTAGGGCGAAGCTTCGGCTGGCGCGCGTAATATCTCAAACAAAGACTGAGAGGGACCTTGAAGCTCCGGGGTATCTTTTGTCACTTGGGTAAAAAATGTGTCGAGCGCAGTGATGAGATTCCTGTACGCAGTTGGCTCCAGTGGTTCGTCGTCCACCAGTTCCACCAGAGGACTGACCGCGGGATTAGCGTTGTGCAGATAAGTGAACAATAATTCCTCAATCGTAGCCGCGCGTCCGTTTGTGCCAAGGGCAGCTAAAAGGCTTTCCAGATATTCTTCCGGTTTTATTTCCCCGCGATAGACGTGATCAGGCGGGAATTCGGAAACGAATTTCCTTTGCGTCACTTCGACCGACTCGGCGCCCACATTCTCATCCACGAACGAGACCGCCGCGTTCATCACGGCCAGCGGGGCATAGTGCCGGACGAGCACGCGCAAAGCCTCGTCGATGAGCTGCATGGCATAAATATCGGAAGCCGGGACCGGCTGAGTCCGATGCGCCGACATTTGGGAGGCAAACCTGCGGGCGGAGGCATAATCTCCAAAGCTCACGCCTCCATCCGGGCGGAAGAAGTCCGGGCTGAACTGATAGGTATCGCGGGAAGTTTTCGTAATGAGCATAGTGCAATGATAACCGTGTTAATTGATTTCGAGTATACTTTGTAGCAATGTCAGCACAAAGCCTCACTTTGATATTGCACCTGATCCTGGCAGTCCTTTACCTGCCCCTGCTCGTAACCCTGATCCAACGACACGCGGGCCATGAAACCGCCGCGATGCTGCTCAGTGGATATATCCTGATCGGTTCCCTGCTGGATGTGGCAGAAGGTTTGTGGCGGGGCGGACAACTTTATATCGCTTCGCGGCAGGTCGCGAATGACTTGCAGGCTTATGGGGCGCTGGTGCTTGCATTCCTGCTGACGCTGACGGTCCTCTCGTTTACACGACGGGATCCGCGTCCCTGGCTGGGGGTTGGCGCGTTCTGGTTCCTCGGCTTTATTCTGATCATGCTGAACGTTTTCCGCTTTGGGCCGGTGATCTGGACGAACGGAAACATTTCGTTCCCATTCGAACGGCTGATGCCTGCCTGGGCAGCACTTGGCTGGGTGGTCTTTATGCTGGGCTCTGTCTTCAGCGTTCGTTCCGCCTATGCACATTCACGCCAGCCATTACTGCGCAACCGTTTGAATTATTGGACCCCTGTCTTCTTTCTGGTCGCCATTAACGACATACTGCTGTTAGGTGGGATTCCGCTCCCGGGCAACCCGGTCCGGCTGCTGGCGGCCGCCCTGGCGGCATTCATTATCGTCACGCACGACCCGCCCGACCTGGTCGAGGTATCGCGGCGCGTGGTGACATATATCATTACGACCCTTGTGATCGTGGTGTTTTACGTGGTGGGTCTTACCGCCTTTCAGACCGTATTCAAGGCGCTGCCAAGTTACAATCCGCTGCTGGTAGGCGCGGGCATCGCGCTGCTACTATCCTTCATCTTTACACCCCTGCTGTCGCTGGTGCGCCGCTGGGTGAATCGCTGGCTGAACATCCGGGAATTCCATCCGAGTCGCACACTCCATGCGTACAGCGAACAGATCAGCAACATCCTCGACATGCAAAGGCTGGCGAATGTCGCGGTGGGCCTCATCATCGAGGCAATGGATATTTCGCGCGGCTTTTTATTCCTGGTCGATTCGGAACTGACAGGCGAAGCACAAAAAACATATCGCCTGCGCGCGGTGCGCAATCAGGGCGAGCGCCAGATCAAGATCATCACGCTCGCAAGCGACCATCCCGTCGTCAAACAGTTGACGCAGGAGGCGCGCCCGCTGCTGCAATACGACCTCGACCTGCTCCCGGCCTTTCGCTCTGTTTCTTCCTCCGAGCGTGAGTGGTTCAATTACCTCGAAGCCGAAGTGTATCTGCCCATCTTTTCCAAGCGTGAATGGATCGGCATGCTCGCCCTCGGCGCAAAGATCAGCGGCAACCGTTATTCCGAGGAAGACCTGGTCACCCTCTCCGCCCTGGCGGGTCAGACGGCGGTCGCGCTCGAGAACGCGCGCCTCGTCGAAAACCTGGTCCAGCTCAACACCGAACTGCGGCAGGCCTACCGCGCCCTGGATAAAGCCAACCGCGATCTCGAGCGGCTCAACCAGACCAAGTCTGACTTCATCAGCATTGCCTCGCACGAGCTTCGCACGCCCCTGACGACGATGATCGGTTATACGGAAATGCTGATGGAAGACGCCTCACTTCCCTCCACGGCACATGAAATGCTCAGAGGCATCTCCAAGGGAACCCGCCGCCTGCACGAGATCATGGACTCGATGTTCGACATCGCCCAGATCGACACCCGCACACTGCAGCTCCATGTAACACCTGTGGACACAGCCCTGGTGGTCAAGGAAGTGGGCGCCAGCCTGCAAAAATCCTTCAGCGAACGCAAACAAACCCTCACGATCGATATCCCGGCACTCCCGCTGGCCAAGGCGGATCCGAACCTGCTCAAAAAACTTTTCCAGCATTTATTGACCAATGCAATTAAATTTACGCCGAATCACGGCAAGATCACGATTACCGCGCGGGCTTTGTCTACGCGCAGCGCAGAACTGCCGAACGGCGGCGTCGAGATCATCATCAGCGATACGGGGGTAGGGATCGATCCAGCCTCACAGGAGATTATCTTCAGCAAGTTCTATCAGCCGGGTGAACTCTCCAAACATTCCACCAGCAAGACGCGCTTCAAGGGCAGCGGCGCCGGTTTGGGACTGGCTCTTTCCAAGGGAATTGTCGAGGCGCACGGCGGGCGCATCTGGGTGGAAAGCAAAGGCTACGACGAGGTGAATTTCCCGGGCAGCAATTTCCATGTGGTCCTGCCATTGAATAATCCCAAAAATGGAGGGCAGCCCAAAATGGGGACAGAAGTACAGGTTCAGTTGACCTAGGGAGAGAGTCGGCAGGTACACAGGTCAACGAGCCCTTGTCTACCCGATATTTTTCCGGTAGACGCGATGATTTTTATACTCCACACCATTTAGATTCTTCAAATCCGCGCGCATCTGACGGGTGGTCTCCGCTACCTGGGTCATTTCTACCTGGGTGAACTGGTTGAACCCAAAAATAGTCTTCCCCATTTCATAATAAAGCAAGGCATTGCCGCCTTTCCCCTGAAATTGCGGCAGGATACCCATTCCATTCCCGGAAACCGTTTTGGTCCGTTTCATCTCAAGTAATATGTCGATCAGCCCGAATGGCAGGAGATGACCCCTGGCGCGTTGCAGTGCCGCAGATGCATCGGGGAAGGCAAACAGGAACCCGACAATATCATCTTTATACATGATCAACTTGATCATGCGCGGATTGGCAATCATAAAGACATTATCCACTGCATATTTCACATCGCCTTCCGTGAATGGGTAGTATTCCCAGTTCTCGATAAACGCCTTGTTATAGAGATAGCCAATCCGCGGCGCCCATTTGACCAGTTCACGCTTGCTCGTGAATTTCTTGACCCAGAGGTCGCCGCGCGCGATCACGCGTTCGGCAATGCGCTGTACCCGCTCCGGGATCTTGAAAGAATCAGCTGGCAGATAACAGGAAACGAAATCCACCTCTTTTTCGAAGCCAAGAGCCTCCATCAGCTCAGGGTAGTAAGCATAGTTGTAGTTCATCATCGTCATCATCTGGCGATGCTCAAAGCCCTCGACCAGGATCCCATACCCATCGAACGGAGACAGTCCCTTCGGGCCGATCACCGTGTCCAGCCCGCGCTCTTTCGCCCAGTCAAAGACCGCTCCGAACAGCGCGCCCGCCACGTCCAGGTCATCGATCGTTTCGAGCGCATAGAAATGAGCCTTCCTTGTCTTATGGTACTCATTGAAAAGTTTGTTGTTCGCAGCACAGATACGACCGACCACCTCTCTATCACGCATCGCCAGAAAGAAATCAGCTTCCGAGTGCTCGAAAAACGGGTGCTTCTTCCGGTTGAGCGGCAGATACGCGTCAATGTAGAGCGGCGGCACCCACTGTGGGCAGTTCTTGTAGAGCCGGTAGGGCAAGTCCACAAAACTTTTTACTTGGACTTTGTTGCCAGTGTCAACTTTTTCGATGGTGAGCATGAGCCACTCCTGAAGGAAGGTTGTGTGCAGGATATATAACCCTCGATTTTGCTTTAAGAAACAAATTTTGACGACTTATTTGATGACTTTTGGGTGATTCAATTGCAGAAATAGTCGTTATAAACTGGTATCGTCCCGGACAATGTGCCTCCATCGTGGCGCGATTGCATCCAGTAAAAATTCACCGATTATCGCTTCAAACCACTATCTGTAAGGACAGCCTTATTCTTGTCTCTATTTGAAAAAGGAGTAAACGCATGAATAAAAAGATTCTCCCTACCTTCGCCGCCGTTTTCATCATATCAATGCTGATTGTTACAACTGTCTTCGCGGCAACCATTGATCCAGTCAACCGGACCGTGACGACAGGCAACTTCTTTGTAGACTGGTCTGAAACAAATCCTGAAGAAATTGTGGAGATACGCTGGAATGGATCACCCAATCTGACCAATTCAGCTGGTCCAAGTTGCTCAGGCAACCTTGAGTATTTTGGCAACAGCTGGGCTTCTGAAGGGGAAGGCACGCCAGGTTTCTTCTTTGGCTCGCTGGTTGGCTGGGGCACAACGGGCACATGGAACACGCCGACCAATAAAAAAGTCAATGTAGCCTCCATCTCCTCCGGGTGTTTTGGGTCGGCAAATGTGCCGGTAACTACAAAATATCAGTTTTGGGACTCAGGTGCACCCGCGAATCGCATTAAAGTCCAGCGGCAGTTTGCTTTCGGCTCCACACCCTATGCGCATGATGTACGGCCATACATCCCACGCCTCTATCCACAAGATGGATTCACGCAGGTGCTCCATCCAGATAGTGCGGGAACGACTCTCCGGACAGAGACTACGGATGGCTGCGACTTTGGCTGCATTGTCTCAGATTGGGATGGGAGCTGGTTCGCGATCCATAACCCAGCCACAGGACTGGGAATGATCGTGCGGCGCGGGTCCTCGTCGGTTCCTGCGGCTTTGTGGGTCGATAAGGATGATGGATCATTCACCAACTCATCGTCGGTGCTTTTATTACAACCGACAGGAGGGTTTACTGGCACCATCCGCGAAACGGAGTTCCTATGTTTTTATGATGGCAGTCTCTGGACACCCTCAACAAGATTGCCGCGCGGCTGCTGACAAGTCATCACGGTTAATGGAGTAGCAGTAGAGCCGACTCTCTTGTGAGTCGGCTCTACTATTTCTCGGATTCAATGATGCGAATGCCAGGATTGTCCCATGCTATACTTGTGAAAATCATATCGAGGAACCTTTTATGTCATCTAAAAAACAGCACCAGGAGTACCTTCGGAAGTACGCCGAAGTGGTTGTGAAAGTCGGTTTGAATTTGCGGGCGGGCCAGCGACTCATTATTACGAATGCCGCGGCTCGCGGCGTCCCGCCCGCAGCGCGTCCGTTTGTCCATGAGATCGCCAAAGCGGCTTATGCGGCCGGCGCACGTTTCGTGGATGTGATCTGGGGGGACGAAGAGCTGCTCCGCATCCGTTTGCAGAACGCCCCCGCCGATTCGTTCAGCGAGTATCCCAAGTGGCATGTCAGCGGCATTATGGATATGATCAAAAACGGCGACGCCCTCCTTTCGATCTACGCCAACGACCCCGACGTCTATGCCGGGCTGGACCCGGAGCGCATCGGCGCGATGCAAAAATCGCATCTGGAAAACTGGCAGGAAATCAGCATCAACGTCACCCGCAATGCCATCAACTGGTGTGTGGTTGCTGCCGCGGCGCCCGCCTGGGCAGCAAAATTGTTCCCGGACCTCAAAACAAAAGAAGGCGAAGAAAAGTTGTGGCAGGCAATCTTCGAGACCACCCGCGCCACGGAGCCAGACCCGGTCGCCGCATGGGGGGAACATGTCAGGGATTTGCGCAAACGGGCTGATTACCTGCAGGCGAAAAATTTCACTGCCTTGCAGTACAAATCTCAAAACACAGATTTCACCCTCGGCCTGCCGCGCGGACACAAATGGATCAGCGCACAGTCCCTGGCAGAGAACGGCATCCTCTTCACCTCCAACATGCCGACGGAGGAAGTTTTCACACTGCCCGACCGTCAGCGCGCGGATGGGGTTGTCCATTCGACCTTTCCGCTCAGTTACGGCGGCAGCCTGATCGAAGATTTCCAGGTAACGTTCGAGAACGGAAGAATCGTCAAAGTCAGCGCGAAAAAGAATGAAGCGATCCTTCAAAAACTGGTCGACACCGACGAAGGCTCGCACCGCCTGGGCGAAGCGGCGCTGGTCCCGATCAGTTCCCCCATCGCCCGGCGCGGCCACCTCTTCTACAACACCCTCTTCGATGAGAATGCGTCCTGCCACATCGCGATCGGGCGCGCCTACCGCTTCACCCTCACCGGCGGCGAAGAGTTAACGGATGAAGAGTTCAATGCGGCTGGCGGGAACACCAGTCTCGCGCATGTTGACTTCATGATCGGCTCCCCGCAGATGGACATCGACGGCATCCGGGAAGATGGCACGCCTGAACCCGTCATGCGCGCCGGAGAATGGACGTTCGATGTGTAAGTAGTCCTGCAATTTACAAAGCAACGTCAGAGCCTCCTCGTGAGGCTCTTCTATTCTTAGAACATCTCTTGCGCCATCGAAGGAAAAGTGAAATGAACAAAAAAGGTCTCGAGACCGTATCCACAGATTGAAGTGGAATCTGCAGGAGGGTATAATCCCCTCTATGCCCACTACCAAGCCCCTCCCGATTGAATTTGACGAACTCCTGGCTGCTGAATTCGATTACATCGCCCAAACGGCGGTTCAGGCAAACGAAGACCGGGCACGTGTATCCTCGTTTTACCTGATCGCAGTGGGATCGCTGCTCGCGGCGATGTTCGGCACGCAGTTCTTCGACCCGAATTTCTTCACGCAAACGGTCAACCTCATGTTCAGCGGACTCTTCATCCTGCTGACCCTGCTGGGAACGTCGACCATCATGCAGCTGGCGCGCTTACGCGCCGCCTGGTACGAATCCATGCTGGCGATGAACCAGCTCAAGGATTACATGATGAGCGAAAACAAAAGTCTCGTTAAAGCATTTCGCTGGAAGACGAACACGCTGCCTCCAAAATACAAAACAAGCAGCGTTTCCTACTACCAGGCTGTTGAAGTGGCGCTGATCAGCGGATTGATGTTTGGAGCGGCTGCATTCTTCATACAGCAGGCTTTCTCTCCCGCCGGCTTATTCCATTGGATGATTTCAGCATTGATGGGGTCTCTAACCGTTTATCTTCAACTGTTGATTTACAGACGCACAATAAAATAATCCGCCGCTTCCGGCAACTTTCAAAGATCGCAAACGTAGAATACAGTGTATTCTTTCTATAAGCTGGAGGAACCTATGCCCGAACAAAAAACTACAACGGAAGAATTCCGCGTGGAAGGTGAGAAACTGATCGCCAAGATCAAGGAAATATTTCATGAGGGCAACATCCGCCGGGTCATCATCAAAGATAAGGAAGGCAAAACCGTTCTGGAAATCCCTGTCACGATCGGCGTGGTCGGTGCGCTGCTTGCCCCGCAGCTCGCCGCGATTGGAGCCATTGCGGCGCTCATTACCGAAGCAACGGTTGTCGTGGAAAGAACGGAGAGCTGAATTTGCCGGCAAAAATGGATGTCTTCACAGCGTTAGTTGCTGTCCGTTCTTTCGCAGCCATTTTCGGCGCTCTTTATAATCTGGCATGATCTTTTCTACCTTTTTCCAGAATCTCTTTGAATGATTATGGAAAACCGTGTGCACCAGTTCATGGATAACCACATAATCAACCACTTCCATGGGGGCAAGGATCAGGCGCCACGAGAAGTTCAGGGATCCATTTGCGCTGCAGGACCCCCAACGCGTGCGGGCAGAAGTAATCCCAATCTTCCTGTATTCGAAATCATATTGCCCGGCATGGAAATGCACACGCTCGGTCAGTATTTCCTTCGCTTGCGCGCGATACCAGCGTTCGAATGCCCGCGCCGCGTGGCTGCGAGCCGACTCCGCCAGTTTAAAATCCTCTTCGAGAAGTAACGGTCTTTTCTGTCCCTTCACAATTTCGAGCGGATAGGCTTTTCCCAGATACATGAACATCTCCCCCGGAACGTATTGCCTGGGCGCGGGAGGCAGGAATGCCAGCGCTTCAGCCTGTTTCTTCAGGATCCATTCTGCATGCGTCTCGATAAATTCCCTGATCGATCTCTCGGAAGCCCGCAGCGGAGCGCGGACGATCAGCGAAGCGTCGGGCTTCACGATCAAGGCCAGGGTCTTCCGTTTGCTGCGGACGATCTGATTCACTTCGATTGGCATCTTGTTCTCTCATGGAGTGGTATAAGTAACGCGCTGTATTATATCTCCTGAAATGTGCTGCCTCGTTTCCTGCCGCGAATTGCACGAATTCACGCGCAAACTTTTGAGCAGTTCGCGAAGACTTGCGTAATTTGCAGCTGAGGCTTTGCGCCTTCCAGCAAAAGCAAACCCCTATGGTTTTACCAAAGTCGCTTGACAAACCGACAGCTTTGGAACGCGAATACTGCGAGTGGGCGAATTTCGCCAATTTTCTTGAGTT
>JAFGCG010000071.1 GCA_016932715.1 Anaerolineales bacterium | reverse complement strand
GTAAACGTCAAATAGACGGCGCCCTGCTTGGTATAGCGCGCCGGCAGCACATGCTTCACCACGATATATTGCTCACCTGTCTGATCCTGGCACCATTGACCGATCAACGCGCCCCCCACTTCCACCTCGGCGCTGCAGGCGTGGACGCAGACGCGGATGTACGCCGGGCGCGTCACGAAGACAGAGACATTCGGCTTGAGATCGGTGCGATCGTACGGTGAATCCCAGCGCTGCGCCAGCTCCCGCGGTGGAGGCACGGTTTCAGGTTTGCCCGAGTCGGGGGGTGCAATACGGATATTGAGTCCAGGCATGAGGTTCTCTTGGGAAGGATGGGTATGCTAAGAAGAAAGGAGGACGTGGGCCACCCCGGTTTTCCCGGGGCGGCCCATGTACTGGTATGGGTGCTACCCTGCAGTCACGTCGGCGGTCATCATCAAGCGATCGCCTTCAGGGATCCCGGCCTGCGACAAGGTCTCGTCTTCCTTCAGTTCACGACCCAGCGCCTTGCTGTCCAAACGATAGGACATCGGGCGTCCATCAGGACCGGTAACCGGAAGCTCAAGTGAAGTCGTCAGCTCGGGGAGCAGTTCCTTCACGGGTACCTCAGCCGGTACCTCAGCATTGCGGCTACCTCCAGAGGGAAGCACAATCGTAACGGGAATATCTGCCATTTCTTAAAACTCCTTTCTGAGAGTGGGTTGTGGCACTGCGCGGACGCGGCACCACATGGGGAACATTCCGCTTTTGCATGCAACGCGCACAGGTTATCGCAAATGAATCCGGGGTTTCTTCTTTGGAGGCGTCGAGGGTGTATCAGGTTTGAGTTTCACTTGCGGTTTTGGCTTGTTCTGTCCAGAATCGCCGGAGACGAGTTTGACGCGTTCCGGTCTTAACAACTCACGCGGGTCCACCGGGAAAGCATTGGGATGTTTTTTACGATACTCACGCGACCAGCGCGCGGCTTCCGCATCCCAGGGGAAAGGCGGCTTGGTGGGATCATCATGGAAATTCTTCCACTGCAGCATCTCCCCCAGCATCACAACGAGACGATCAAGAGACCGGCTGGCTGCCCACCAGGCTGCATCGATACATACGCTGCCGTTCAGGTGGTTGATATTCGGATGCCAGATCGGCGTCAGCCATTTCATACCGGGCCAGCGCTGGGGGTATTGATTGTGCAAATAGATCTCTACCTGATGATGATCGCCATATTTCGGGTTGCCTTGTCGATCGACAGAGATGATGCTTTTGCACTTGAACGTCACGATGTATCGTTCCGGCGGCAGGTTCGGGTTGGTGGAGGAGGATTTGAAAGAGATCAGGCCGCTGCGCGCGTCCAGCTCTCTCATCAATTCGTAATCACCGCGCAAACGCCGCATACGCGGGGTCTCTGCGACAGACATGCCGCCGCCCGCCGTAATATCCGCGGTGAGCATCAGGCGGTCATTGTCCGGGACGCTCGCCTCCGCCAGCGTCTCTCCATCCTTGAGTTCGCGGCCGAGCGCTTTGCTATCCATGCGGTATGCCATTGGGCGGCCATCGGGACCCACGGTGGGCAGTTTCAGCATGGAAGTCAATTCGGTGAGCAAATCACGAACCGCTACATCGTCAGGCACTTCCGCAGTTCGAGCGCCGCCGCTTGGCAGGATAAAGGTGACATTCAGATCAGGCATGGTGGGGCCCTCCCATTAGGTATTTAGGTGCGGCACCTGGCATACGCCGGTGATCGCCCAGCAATCTGCGTGATGTAATGTATGGCAAATCGGACATTCCACGACTCCGCGTGGATCATTGCGACTGACAGGTTCCAGGCAATAGGGACAACGATGTTCTTCGACCAGGGCAAGCTGGATTTTGGGTTGGCGCTGAAAGAGACGCTTCTTCTTCGGGCGCAGAACCGGTTCCATCTTCCGCACCGAGGCGCGGGCGTTATTGGAGCGGAGGCGCGCGCGCGGCTGTGAATTCGCCCTCAGGCGAGCTGAGCCGCTGCCGGGTCGCACGACGCGTGCCCGTCCATTCGAGGGGGCCGGGGTCCTTCTGCTTCGTCGGGATCGATTCGCCCGGGGAGAAGGCGCAGGCATGGGCGCAAGTTCAACAGGTTCCTGGAATTGAACAGGCGAGGCAGCCGTGCGGCGCCAGGCTTGCAGGGATAGCACAGCCATCGTCAAACTGATCCCCAAGTGGACCGAGTCGGCCCAATCCAGTTTGCTGAAATCGAACAGCACCCGTGAACCAATTCCCAGGGAAGCGATCTGGCTGAAGAAGTTACCATCGAACCTGATCTCTTGTAACTGCTCTGCAAATTTTTGCTCCCATAAGATGGGGCCAACTCCGAGTACCCAGCTGGTGAGAGCGCCGATCATGTACATCCCGATCACAGCAATCAGGATCGCGAAAAAGTAGCGAACAAATCCATCGCGAGTGCGCAGGAAAATCCTTGCTCCGAAGCCGGCGACCAGTCCCAGGCTGGCATCCGCAAAGAAAGTGGATAACAGGAGAGGGAAGTCAGCTCCCTGCCTGAACCAAATGACGATCCATAACACAGCCGCGCCGATCAGCAGCAGGAGCAAAACCAGCTTGCGAAACAGGCTGTCTGACGGTCGCGAGGTGGGTGGGGTATCTATGGGGGCCATTGAACTCATTGTCGCTGCGCGCATTGCCATGATTGCTTACCTTAGATCTTACAGACCTTTACGCGGCCGTCCATCTGCTTTGGCTTGATTCGCAGAGCCTGTTCTTCGTTCTTATAGCGGATGCGTGCGGAGGCTGGTTCCGAAACCTTACCTGAATTAGCCTTTTCCTTTTTGTTTTTTTTGAGCTTAACTTTTCCAGTCGCAGGTTTTACCAGGGTGATGTTTTTGGAAGCCTCATCCTTGAGCCGGATCCGCCCATGAGCAGGACCGGCAGAATTGGCAGAGGGCGAACCGACGATAGCTTTGAGGCGAATACGTTCCGTGATCTTAAGCGGTTCGGGGCCGTTCCGCTCGAAGTGGCGGAAATGCAGCGCTTCCGGCAAATCGCCTGTTAATTCATAAAAACGATATTCCACCCCATTTTGCGCGCGCAGGATATGCAGAGGAGGCACCCCCACGCTGCTCAAGGTCCGGTGCAGGAAATTTTCCTCTCCTGTAATCACATGCGTGAACTGGGCGTCACGGAGAATCCCACAGGTCGGACAGTGCCCTGCTTCGAAGGTAATTGCGCTCATGGGCTGCAGGACCTGTTCCATGGTATGGCAGTTCGGGCACTCGAGCGACGTGACCAGTTCCTGATCCAGTTCGATGACCGCGTGTTCCCCGAGATCGGCACGGGCAATCCGGATCAGATCCTGGAGCGTCGTTCGTTCGGCGCGCGCCGGCAGTTCGGTCACTTCCCCATAGGTCCAATGGCTTTCACATTCTTCGCGCGGCACATACGCGGTGGTATGCATTACATTGGTCAAGCCATTGAAGTGCGTAACCTTACCCGGTTCGATCGGCATGTCATGGATCAGCTTCAGCGCCTCCTGTGACTGCATCCCGCCAATGATCGAAGCGATCGTCGGCGTGGTGGGAACTTTACCGAGCAAAACATTCTGCCGCGCCAGCAGCTGACAGGAATAACGCAGGGAAAGATCGCGCAGCGCCTGCTCGGTAAGAGTGCATTCATAACAGGCGCCGTCGCCTGGCTTGAATACACGCATCAAGCCGAGGAGTTCCTGGATCGCTCCATCCACCCAGGGTTTATTCATCCAATAGCAAAACCGGTTGACCGCCAGGCGGGCTTCGCGGTTATCCAGACAACCAATGATCGCATCCATGCGGCGGATGACGCCCAGTCCCAGGCCCGTGGTCACATCCGCATTGAGATACTGGACATGGACTTCCGGGTTGATGGATTTGGCGCGCGCCGCAACCACTTCCGCTTTGCTGCGATTGTTGTCCTGCTCGCGGAACAGCACTGAACGGCTGAGATTGGCAGCTTCGATCTTGTCGAAATCAATAATGAAGATATAGCCCACACCCATCAGCGCCAGGTTCTTGATGACTTCATTCCCGAGCGCACCGGCTCCGATGACCAGCACTTTCGCCTGCTGTACTTTCTCACGCTCCCACCAGGAAATGAAGTCAAACGTTCCCAGCCGGTCCTTTTGCAGATTCGGGATGTGGATCGGCTTTTCAGGCAGGACCGGGATGCGCCGCGGTCCCGTCAGCGGTTCGTTCGTCGCCGAGCGGGGTGCCTGACTCTCGGTCTCGCCGCTCGCCAGTTCCTTCGCCTGGGTAATGTTCGACTCGTCGATCTCCCGAGCGAACCAGCCCACATTGGGCCGGGACTCGATCAAGTGGCTTTCCTCCAGGGCTTTGAGCGCCTCACGCAGGGTGGCGCGACTGATGCCTAACTGGTTCATCAATTCGCGTTCCGGTGGAAGCTGCGCTCCCTGCGCCAGGCTGCCATCCAACAACGAAGCAGCCAGCTTGCCAGCCGCAGTCTCTGCCAGGGTTTTATGGGAAATTTTTTGTATTTTCATGATTCTCTCGTGGTATGGTGGTCAGACCAGATGGGGGCTATTATAGGAGTTTTTTCACTCCTGTCAACCGGTCTCTATGAGAAATTAGTACTGGGTTCCTGCCTAACAAAAAAGACGACTCCTGAGAGTCGTCTTTTTTGCCTTTGCCGGATGACTATGCGAGCTCTACCGAGGCGCCAGCTTCTTCCAGTTTCTTCTTGGCTTCCGTAGCAGCATCCTTACCCACACCCGTGAGGACCTTGCCGCCAGCGGTTTCCGCCAGGGTCTTGGCTTCACCGAGACCAAGGCTGGTCAATTGGCGAATAACCTTGATGACGTCGATCTTCTTGGCGCCGGCATCCTTGATTACGACGTCGAACTCGGTCTTCTCTTCGACCGGTTCAGCTGCCGCCGCAGCAGCGCCAGGCATGGCCATTGCCATCGGGGCAGCCGCGGAGACGCCCCACTTCTCTTCCAACATTTTTACCAGTTCAGCCGCCTCGAGGACGGAAAGTGTGGAAAGCTCATCCACAATCTTACTAAGTTCAGCCATTGCTTAATACTCCTTGCGTAGAGATAGTTTTTTATGTAGTGCGTAATTTTGAGCCGATTACGCTGCGGCATTCGCTTCGTTCGCTTTCTCTGAGAAAGCCTTGAGAACAGCTGCCAAACCACGTGCGGGCTCGGCAATCGTGCGGACCAGCTTGCCAGCGGGCGCCTGCAGCATACCGAGCAACTGGGCGCGGACGACCGGCAGCGGTGGCATATCAGCCAGGGCCTTGACTTGCGCGGCACTCAGTGCCTTACCGCCCATGAAGCCGCCTTTGACCTTGATGAACTCAAGGCCCTTTGTGGCATCAGCCAGGGCTTTTGCTGTGGAAGCCGGATCTGTAAAGGCAAAAGAGACCGCGGTGCTCTTGATCAGATAATCGCCGGGAAATTCCATCCCACTGTCGACAAAAGCACGACGCGCCAGCGTATTTTTCACCACGTGGAACTCGCCGCCAGCTTCGCGGATCTTGGCGCGGATATTATCCAGGTCTTTCATTTTCACGCCGGTATATTCCACAAGGATCACCGCCTGGCTGCGCTTCATCCAGTCTGTGTATTGCGACAGGACTTCTTCTTTGCGTTCTTTTGTAATTGCCAAAGGACATTCACCTCCTTTCGATAAAAAAGTCTTTGCCACTCGCTGCGCGAGGCAAAGACTTTTAGCAAGCCCCAGGGAGGGACACGGCGCCTTTGGCACCAGTATTTGCTTAGGTCTTCACCTGAGCAGGAAATTAAGTGGCGCATTCGCCGTTTAAGGCTCGCGCCACACCCGCCTTCATTGGCGAAGTGGCTTTCAGGATTTACCGAGCTATTTTACTCGATTCCTTCAAATTTGAAAGTGTCACCGGGATTCACTTTGATCCCAGGACCCATGGTCGTGGTCAGGGTGATGCGCTTGATGTACTCGCCCTTCGCACCTGCGGGCCGCGCTTTGTGGACCGCGTCCATCAAGGCGGCAAAATTCTCATAGAGTTGATCGGCATTGAATGAAACCTTACCAACCACGACATGAATGTTGGCAGTCTTATCCAGTCGGAACTCGACGCGGCCGGCCTTTGCCTCTTTGATCGCCCGGGGCAGGTCACCTGCCGGGACAACGGTACCAGCCTTGGGGTTCGGCATCAGACCGCGCGGACCGAGCACGCGTCCCAAACGGCCGACCTTGCCCATCGCATCGGGCGTCGCGATCGCGACATCAAAATCCAACAGGCCGCCTTCGATCTTCTTCAAGGTTTCATCGTCATCGGCGACGAGATCTGCGCCAGCTTCGCGCGCCGCCGCGGCGCCTTCGCCCTGGGCGAAGACAAGCACACGCACGGTCTTGCCCAAGCCATTCGGCAGAACGACGACATCCCGCACCTGCTGGTCCGCCTGACGCGGGTCGAGCGCCGTACGCATATGAACTTCCACCGTCGAATCGAACTTGGTGATGCTGGTTTCCTTGGCGAGCGCCACTGCCTCGCGCGGCGAATATTCCTTGTCCAAATCCACCTTAGCCAGAGCGGCTATATATTTCTTTCCGTGTTTAGCCATTTTATCCTCCGTGGTACAGGCATGGCGCCGAGCCTCAAACGGCGAGTGCGCCACTCCCACAGTTTATTTAGTCAACGACCGTAATGCCCATCGAACGGGCAGTACCTTCGACCTGTTTCATCGCGCCTTCGAGGCTGATCGCATTCAGATCTTTCATCTTCAGTTCTGCGATCTCCTTCACCTGGGCGCGCGTGACCTTGCCGACCTTTTCCTTGTTCGGAACGCCGGACCCCTTCTCGACCTTGGCAGCTTTGCGCAAAAGCACAGCCGCCGGAGGGGTCTTCAGGACGAACGTAAAGGAACCATCGGTAAAGACCGTGATCTCTGCCGGAAGAACTTCGCCCTGACGGTTCGACGTGCGGGCGTTGTACTCCTTGCAGAACGCCATGATATTGATGCCATGACCTGCCAGCGCCGGACCCACCGGGGGCGCCGGGTTGGCTTTTCCAGCTTCGAGCTGGAGACGAACGATTGCCTTGAACTTCTTTGCCATTTTTACTCCTTTGTGGTTTTAGCGTGGCGCCTTTGGCGCCACTCCCACCATATCAAGCTGTGGATTTGGATGTACGTTCCGCTCCAAGCCGCAGCCTGTTACCGTTTAATTGATGTTCTTTCATCCTGAGCGCAGTGGTGCAAAGCACCACGTAGCCGAAGGATTATGCTTTCTCAACCTGCAGGAAATCCAGCTCGACCGGCGTTTCGCGCCCGAAGAAGGAAACCATCACACGCACCTTGGTGCGTTCCATGTCGATCTCCGAGACAACCCCGCGGAAGTCATTGAACGGCCCGTCAACGATGCGGACGCGCTCACCCACCTTGAACGTGACCTTGACCGTCGGCGCTTCGGCTTCCATGCGCTTGACGATCTGCGCCACTTCCTCGGGCCGCAGCGGCGTGGGATTGTTGCCCATGCCCACGAAACCGGTCACGCCGGGCGTGTTGCGTACGACATACCATGACTCTTCGGTCAACGCCATGTTCACCAGCACATAACCCGGGAAAATGTGACGTTCCACGGTGCGGCGCTTGCCATCCTTGACTTCAATTTCTTCCTGCGTGGGGATGACAACATCGAAGATCTTGTCTTTCATGCCCATGGTCTCGATGCGCTGCTCAAGGTTGTGACGGACTTTGTTCTCATAACCCGAGTAACAATGGATCACGTACCAGGCCGGACCCTCCGTCGGTTCAGGAGGCGGCAGCTCATCCGAGGCAGACAGGGGCAGGTTCTCGATGACAGGGATCTCAGGTTTTTCTATTTCATCTTCATCCGCCAAAACGGAATCATCGGAGGATTGGTCGGCAGGAACGTCAAGCGATTCACTTGTTTCTGTCTGTGAATCCGAATCGGACAATGGAGATTCGCCCGAGGCGTCCTCAACCTCCTCGATCTCATCTTCCATTGGATCATCTTCAAATTGATCGCGTGGTTCCTGCTCAATCATGCAAACCTCAAATCCTTTTTACGAAAGGCCCAGGATCAAATTTAACAGGGTCCGCGCACTGGCATCGGTAACGCCAAGGATAATGCCCATGACAATCATAACCACCAAGACGATGATGGTTAAATGACGCGCCTCAGGCCAGGAGGGCCAGGATACTTTGCGAAGTTCACCCACAGTCTCCCGAAAGAACGACTGGATCGCGTTGGGTTTCTTGCCTCTATCTTTCTCAGCCAAGATGGACTCCTTTGTGTTTCTTACGGCTAAAGCGCCGCCTGGGAAGCGGCGCTGTCGATCATACAGGCCAGGCAGGACTTGAACCCACAACCGCTCGTTTTGGAGACGAGTGCTCTACCAATTGAGCTACTGGCCTAAATTAGTCGCTTAGTCTTTTGTCTGATAGTCGTCTGGGTGACCAAGCGACTACCAGACTATCCGACTAATGAACTACTTCGTTTCGCGATGCAGTGTATGCTTCCTGCAGCGCGGACAAAACTTGCTAAACTCAAGACGATTCGGATCGTTGCGCCGATTCTTCTCTGTTGTGTAATTTCGCTCCTTGCACTCATTACATTGAAGCGTAATGACAGGGCGAACATCTTTCTTCTTGGATGCCATTCGTACTTACCAGCTTTCTCTTATTCGATAATCTTGGTCACGACACCCGCACCGACGGTCAGACCGCCTTCACGGATGGCGAACTTCGAGCCTTGCTCCAAGGCTACCGGCACGATCAATTCCACGGTCATGTTGACATCATCCCCAGGCATCACCATCTCCACGCCCTCCGGCAGGGTGATGTTGCCGGTC
>JAFGCG010000070.1 GCA_016932715.1 Anaerolineales bacterium | reverse complement strand
TGGTGTAGGAAAGTCGGCTGGCCGCTCTGCGTGAAAGCCACCATCTCCGTGGACCACCGCGTCAGCGATGGCGCCGAGGCAGCGCAGCCGAAGGTGCAGAAACTGGCGGAGTTTTTGGAAAATCCGGTCAGGATACTGGTGTAAGAAAAAATCTCCGGGTGTTTTGAGGAACCCGGAGATTTTTGTTTTAATCTGGCATACGGCTGGAGCAAATTCTTCAGCGCGGTGGATCGGGATTATGTCGCCTCTTCCTTAGTTTGAAGCGGTCGGCGAGTTCGGACAGTTGCGAGAAACTTACCGGTTTCAACAGGACCAGTTCCGCCTGCGATTGGAGCGCATCGGCAAAGGCGGCGTCCGCAGTGGCAAGAATGACATTCACGTTTGAAAGCCGTTCATCCCTGCGGATCTGGGCAAGGATGACATTTCCATCGATGTCCGGCATGCGCAGATCCAGTACGACCAGATGAGGCACGACCTCTTTCAGCCGCTGCTGCGCATTGGTCCCGTTGTAGATGGACTCGGTCACATAACCTGCCTTGTTCAATGCCATCGTGAAGACCAGGTTCTGGTCTGCGTCGTCCTCGATAACGATGGCAATGGGTTTTGTCTCTGCTGGCTGTTCGTTCATTCGTCCTCACTTTTCCGGATGGGGAGGCTCACGGTAAAGGTGCTGCCCTGCCCGGGTTTGCTTTCCACGCGGATGGAACCTTCCATGGCTTCCACCAGCTGCCCGGCGATTGCCAGCCCCAGCCCCACCCCGCCGTATTGTCGGCTCGTACTTTCATCGGCTTGCCGGAACGGTTCGAAGATACGGGCCTGATCTGCAGCGTCGATGCCGATACCTGTGTCGTTGACTTGCAGCGCCCAATGGGAAGGATCCTGTTTGAAGACCCGGATCGTGACCCCGCCCCTTCTGGTGAACTTGATGGCATTGACGACCAGGTTCGATAAGACCTGTTGGACGCGTGTCTCGTCGCCGATGAGCGTCTCGGGCAGCCCGGGGTCCACCTCCACGTGCATGGACAATCCCTTTTGGAGAGCCATCGCCAGATAGTTCGAGTTCACTTTTCTCGCCAGCGCCTCCGGCGAAAAACGCCTTGCCTTTAGGCGGATCTGCCCCGACTCGATGTGCGATTGATCCAGAAGTTCTGTGAACAGCTGCTTCAGTTCCTGGGCATTATCGATGACGCGCCGCACGATGTCCTGCTGAGGTGGAGTCAGCGGACCATAGACACTCTGTTGCAGCATCTCCGCCAGACCCAGTAAAGCGCCCAGGGGGGTTCGCAGTTCATGACTCATCCGCGCAATGAACTGAGTTTTGAACTCGTTGGCTTCATTTGCCTTCTGCGCGAGATCCTGGACTTCCTTGATCTCGACCGTGTAGCGGCTGACGGCAACCTGCAAAGCGCCGCGGATGCGTTCCTGTTCTTCAAGGATCATTTGTTCGCGAGCTTTGATGAAGCCTTGCACTACACCACTCTGATAGCGACCAATAATATTGAGCGTCTCTACCACATCATTGCCTGTAAAGTGGGTTAGGAAAAATTGACGCGTTGCCTGTGCCAATCCCAGCAATGCCTGTTCACTAAAACCTCTTTCACAAAACTTGTCGCCATGCTCCAGAGTGGGAAAAGAAGGATCGTGCAAGTAACGAAGAAGCGCTTCAACTTCCTCCGCCGCGATGTTCGCCAACTCGCGCGGGTGTACTTCACTGCGGTTGCTGAATAGGTTTTCCTGCAGGCTTCGACGGTAACTGTTGATCAGATCGGCGCGATTAGCTTCCACCTGCTGAGCGAGGAAATTCGCCAGATCAGTTCGCATTGGGGTCTCAGTTTCCATCAGTGATCCCCATAACTCACTTCATTTGTCGCCACTCTGATGAAGGGCGTTGAGCACGCGCTCCAGTTGCACGCGCTCGATTTTATTGGTGTCCTCAATGCTTTGTATAAAACCCTCGATGATTCCTGTCTCGTAACCATCGATGATTTCCAACATGGGAGCGATTTGACCATCCTCCGAATGCTCGAGCAGGAATTGGCGCGTCGCCCGGCTCAACTTCAACATTGCTCTTGCATTAAAACCTGCCTGGTGCAGCTGTTCGCCGCGTTTTGCAGTGGAAGATTCCGCTCGCCTTAAAAAACGAAGCAAGGTTTCAACTTCATCTGCGGCAATGCTTTTCAGCGCGCTGGGACGTACCTCTGCGCGGCTGGAAAACAGGGACTCTCGCAAAACGCCAAGATAACGATCGACCAGATCAGCGCGCTGATCCTCCACTTGTTGCGCAAGCAAAGCCAGCAATTGTTCAGATTGCGCCGAACTTGTATTTTCCATAAGGTTCTATGTCCTTTTGGCAATTGCAATCTGCACTATTTGATCAGATAAGCGCCGTAGCCGCCGCCCATAGGCCCATATGCGGCAACATCTTCCTTGCCTAACTCGGACTGTTCAAATCCATGCCACTCCAGCAAAGGGATGAAACCTTGCGCATCAGGCTGCCAGGGCTTGAGCAATTCCTGATATTCTTTTAATGAGCGAGGGAAGGTGTCTTGTCCCATTCGTTTGTAGATTTCCATTCCTTGTTTTAAAGCGGGGTCTTCAGGATTCACATCTGCCCCTTGCGCATTGAATGCAAAACAACTGCCGGGAGCTGCCCAGTCATATAGGTAGCGGGCTGCATGTGCAATATCGTTGTCCGACAAAAAGACACTAATACCCCAGTAAACAAGCCCCACTTTTCGCCTGCCAGCCAGGATTTTCTCTACTTCAGGTCGGCTAAGCAATTCTTCCGGATGACGAGCATCCGCCTGAAAAAAATACACATCGGAAGTGTCTTTTAGAATGTCGCGCGCATATTCCACGACTACCGGGTCAGAATCTGAATAGATCACCATCGTGCCTTTTTGAACCTTATAATGGACATTATCCATAGTTGGCAAGCCAGAGGCAAAATCAATGATGACATCGTAACCGCGTCTCTCGCTCAGTTCGACGGCAATATCCTGCAATGCCCAGCGCTGCAGGCGGGAAAACTTACCAGCGAAAGGCATAATTTTCAACACTTGCTCTGCTGACTGGCGGTCTACTTCAAAATTGTGATTGCCGCCGAGAAGATAATCGTATACTCGCCCGGGAGAGGGTTTGCTGGGATCAGCAATGTTGTCTTGAGGCATGTCTGTCTACTCCATGTTTGATAGGGAATTTTAATTGCAACGGAATCACCGATTAATTATACGGAGAATCCCAAAAAAAGAACCTTTCTAATATGAAAGGAATTGTAACTTTTTATTCGAGAAGCCGTCAACAGATTGTTGCCTGAGTCTGTCTTATTTGGGCACCGGCAATTTCTCGCACAAGATTCTGTATTGATCCTTTCCGAACAATGCCTGCCATTGCGCCGCGTCGAAATTCGCCGTCAGGCGCGAGCGCGCCGTGGGGACGAGCCTGTCCCTTCTAATTTGCTGGACCCCACCCGAAAACACGCTCTTTTCATTTCAAAGCGATCCGCAGGATGTGCGCCTTGCGTAACTATGGTCTTCTCAAAGTCGAAGGAGAAGCCGCGAATTACCACGAATGATCGCGAATTGTTTGTAAATTAGCGGCTGGAATGGAGGCTTGCCCGGACTTCGAGAACGCCATACTTGCGTAACGAGTGAACCAGTCTTCGGACAGACTCTCGCCGGGCATTTATACTATGTCCTGCCGGAATGTCAATCTTTTCCCAGGGTCTCTTTCCTGCACGGGACGAAATGTCACCTTTTCGGAAGATCCTGCTGACATTTGGTGGGATGAACTATAATCCTGCGCTGTTGCCAGGCGGCAGTTCCCAATGAATATCATTTATCTTCTCATCGAATTTGTCGACGAGCTTACCTTTGGCGTAGGTGAAATTGCACTGCCTTTTATTCGCGACGACCTCCATCTCACCTACACACAGATCGGTTTGCTGCTGAGCCTGCCGGGGATCCTTGCCGCGTTTATCGAACCTTTTATCGGGATTCTCGGTGATGTCTGGAAACGCCGTGCTCTTATCATTGCAGGCGGCATCCTGTTTACTATTTCGCTTTTTATGACAAGTGTCAGCTATTCTTTCCTCTTTCTTCTTGCCTCCTTTATCCTCTTCTTCCCCGCCTCCGGCGCGTTCGTCAGCCTCTCACAAGCCGCCCTGATGGACTCGGATACAACTCGCCGCGAACAAAATATGGCGCGCTGGACATTTGCCGGGTCACTTGGGCTTTTGACCGGTCCGTTGCTTCTGGGATTGTTTGTGTACTTCGGTCTGGGATGGCGCGGGACGTTCGCCGCGCTCGCTTCGTTGTCGACCCTCTGCCTGCTCGCGGCGTTAAGATATGTGCCTCCCGACCCGGTTTCCGCTCCGTCCTTCCCGTCCCTGGGCGTGGTCTTCGAAGGATTCCGGGCCGCGTTCCTGGCGCTCAAACGCGTGGAAGTTTGGCGCTGGCTGCTCCTGCTCGAATTTGCAGATTTGATGATGGATGTCCTCTTCAGCTACCTTGCCCTGTATTTTGTCGATGTCGCACGTGTGACGGAGATCCAGGCCGGCGTCGCCGTGACTGTTTGGCTGGCGATGGGGCTCATAACTGATTTTCTTTTTATCCCTCTCATCGATCGCCAGAAAGATTCGATCAGGTTCATGCGTATCACCGCCTTGCTGGAGCTGTTTGCGTTTGCTGTTTTTCTTCTTGTACCAGGATTCGTTTTCAAGCTTATCCTTGTAATCGGGGTCAACCTGTTCAACACGGGCTGGTATCCTATTTTGCAGGGAAGGTTATACTCAAGCCTGCCCGGACAAAGTGCGAGCGTCATGGCACTTGGTTCCGTCACGGCTCCGCTGGCGAGATTTTTCCCCTTCCTGATTGGCTTCCTCGCTGATCAGTTCAGCCTCCAAACCGCCATGTGGATTCTTTTACTGGGTCCAGTTGCACTGCTTATCGGTCTTCCTCGCCGTCAAACCCCTCTCCTTCCAGGAGAGGGGCAGGGGTGAGGTCGCACCTGACACCTGACACATGACACCTCCTTACTCTCTTTATTTCCATATCCCTTTCTGCGTTCATCGCTGTGCCTACTGCGACTTCAATACCTACGCAGGACAGGAGGAAATGATCCCGGCCTATGTTGAGGCGTTGACTCGCGAAATCGATTTTGTTGGAAACAAACTGCGAACTGCCCAACTACCGAACTACCCAACTACCAGACTACACAACTACCCAACTACTGCACACACCATCTTCTTCGGCGGCGGGACCCCCTCGCTTCTCTCTCCTGACCAATTCGAATCCATCCTGCGATCCATTCACGCTCATTTCGCTCTGACCGATGATGCCGAGATCACAATCGAAGCGAATCCGGGGACGGTTTCGTACGAAGATCTGCTCGAACTGCGCAGGATTGGGATCAACCGTATTAGCTATGGTGTCCAATCTGCCAATACGGAAGAGCTGCAGATGCTTGAACGTGCCCACAACTTCTTCGATGTGATCGAGGCGGTGACAGCGGCGCGTAAAGCCGGTTTCAAGGATCTTAATCTTGATTTGATCTATGGCTTGCCCGGACAGGTCCCTTCGACCTGGCAAACCACCGTCAAACGAATTCTCGATCTGCATCCAGAGCACATCTCTGCCTACGCGTTGACCCTCGAACATGGCACACCGTTCGGAAGATGTGCCTCCAAAGGGCTGCTGCCACTGTCCGACCCCGATCTCGCCGCAGAAATGTACGAATGGGCAGGCAATGTACTCGAAGCAAATGGTTATGTTCAGTATGAGATTTCGAACTGGGCGAAAACAAATGCAGAAGGCAGAATGCAGAATGAAGGCAGAATGCGGAATGAAGGCAGAATGCAGAATAATGAATATAAGTCTGCGCATTCATCATTCCGCATTCCTCCTTCTTCCTTTGCCTGCCGACACAACCTTCAATACTGGCGCGGACTGCCCTACCTGGCTTTTGGTGCTGGCGCACATGGATATGCCAATGGCTACCGCTACTCCAATGTGCTGCGTATCAAAACCTATATTGACCGTCTTGCCAACTACCAAACTACCCATTACCAAACTGCCAACTATCAATCTGCCAACTACCAACTGCCAAACTACCAATTCCCTCTTTCGCCTGCTACTGTAAATCACCATAAACAAACTTTGCGCGATGACATGTCGGAGTTCATGATCACGGGCTTGCGTCTGACACAGGAAGGCATCAGTGAAGAAGAATTTCAGGCACGCTTCGGTCAGTCTTTGCACGAGGTGTACGGAAAAGAAATTGAGGATTTATTGAAATTAGGACTAATTGAAATCCCCTCTCCCATTCGTGCTGAGTGCTGCGCAAACGAAGCGGGGAGAGGGGGTAGGGGCAAGGGGATCAGGCTTTCCAGACGTGGTCGCTTACTGGGCAACCAGGTCTTCGTACGATTTGTATGAAAGTGCCTTGGATATATACGGAAGAAACCTTTTATCCTACAGTATCATATGGTCTTAAAAAATGATGATTTGTGTGGGGACAGGAGTGTTCGCAGGGGTACTATTCGGCCGCGGATTCCTCGGTCCCCTGGTGGGTGTCGGTTCGACGGGGCAGCCCTGCGGCTCGTAATGAGTGGGTTCGAAGCCGAATGCCTCCCGGCAGGTGTTGTCCACCAGGAAAAGCGACTGGAGCGGATAATTGTCATTGTTCTTCACCGGTGAACCCGCTTCCGTAATTTGGAAGCGATCCACATAGTCTAAACTGCCCGGGTCTTTCAGACCTGCATTGGCGATCACGCCCAGCATGAAGACAGAGCCTGACCAGGATCTCTTGAACGCGAATTGGACGATGGCATCTGCGCCTGCATTGATGCGGACCCAGGCCAGGTCAGGGTCGCTGCCGCCGGTGCTGCCGTCGAAGACCAGCGTCTCGTAGCCGTCGGCGTCAAAGGGCGCATCGGCCTTTGACGCTGAGAGGCCGCCGGTGTTGTGATTGTTATCCTGGTAGACCTGAACGGGAGCCGTATCCCATTGATTTGTGTAGGGCGGATGTGCCCAGATGAGATAGTCCCCGAACCCATCGCGGTCGAGATCGAGTTCGATGCCATAGTTGATGCCCAGCGCATTGTTGGGATCGATGCCCATCAACTTCATCGAGACGTACCACCAGTCGTTGTCTTTGGAGACGGTGAAGTTGACGATGTCCAGGTCAGAGACGTAGCTCATATCCTGCGTGAAGGGGCGCTCGAGACGATTGTTGTCATACGAATCGCCATAGGGCGCCCGTTTCTCCGGAGCGGTGCCGGCCGATTCGACGTCATAGACCAGTTTTCCTCCCCTGGGAGCAGCCGGTGTCACGAGGTGAGTGACGACCACGGTCGCGGTGATAGGAATCAGCGTGGGCGGCGCTGCGGTAGGGGTCGCGGCCTCCCCGGCGACGGGGATGAGCGGAGCCTCCTCCGGGGAGGGAGAAGCTGGCGGGGTTGTTCCACCTGACATGTTGCATGCCAGCGTTGCGATCAACAGAATCACAAATGCTGGCACAAGCGAACGAATAAGATTTAACTGCATGTTACTCTCCTCTAATTGGTATATGACATTATTCACCATATTTAACCTAAATACAAGAGGACATCGGTAGGAGGACATTAGTAGGGGTGTCTGGTTGAGTTTTCTTGTGAAACGAAGGGAAATCTAAGAAGCACTTTTGAATCATAGACTTCCGAAACTTTCGCACTATCCCCCTGAAACGCGGTGGATATGGCGGAACTTCGGAAGTCTCTACAGGCAGGTGTGCCAGGTTAGCTTTTTATCTTCGCAGACACACGCATTGGACCGAATCCCAAACCGCGCACACATTGGGGCCCGGGTCGGGGCAGCTGGCACCCGGGTTCGGAGCAGGTGTCTTGCTGGGCGGCACCGGCACTGGGCAGAGCTGCGGCTCGAAACCGCTGGGGTTGAACCCGAAGGCGCCCCGGCAAGTGTTGTCCACCAGGAAGAGCTCCTTGAGCGGATAGTTCTTGTTCTCCTTCACGGGTGAACCAGCGTCTGCGATCTGGAATCGATCCACATAATCGAGTTTCTTCGGGTCTTTCAACCCTGCATCGGCGATCACACCGAGCATGAACACGTCGCCAGACCAGGATTTCTTGAACGCAAATTGTACGGTGGCCGGTGAGCCCGTCGCGACCCGTATCCAGGCCAGGTCCGGGTCGTCGCCGCCCGCGGCGCCATCGAAGATCAGAGTCTCATAACCATCCGTCGTAAAAGGTGCATCGGACTTTCCGGCGGAAAGCCCGGCGGTGTTGTGATTCTGATCCTGATAGATTTGAACGGGTGCCGTATCCCATTGATCGCTGTAGGGCGGATGCGCCCAGAGGAGATAGTCCCCGAAGCCATCATGATCGAGGTCCAGCTCAACGCCATAGTTGATTTCCGGCGTGCTGCCGGGATCGATGCTAACTATATTGATCGAGACATACCACCAGTCGTCGTCTTTGCTGACGGTGAACGTGTCGATATCGAGACCAGAGACATAGCCCATATCCTGCGTGAAGGGCCGTTCGAGGCGATTCCATTCATACGAATCTCCGTAGGGCGCCCGTTTCTCCGGGGCGGTGCCGGCCGATTCGACATCGTAGAGCAGCTTCCCTGCCCTCGGTTCCGTCGGCGTCATCGTGTGGATAACAGCCGCAGTCGAAGTGGCGGGAACCGGCGTGGGCGGGAGAGTGGCTGTCGCAGGCGGACCCGCGACGGGGATGAGCGGAGCCTCCTCCTGGGTGGCGGGAACGGGTGTAGCTGCTTCGCTTGCCAGGTTGCATGCCGGCACCGCGATCAGGATGATCGCAAATACCAGCGTGAGCGAACGAAAAAAATTTGATTTCATTGCATACTCCTTATAATTGTTCGATCATGGACTTCCGAAGTCTTCACGCACCAGGGCGGAGACTTCGGAAGTCTTTATCAACCAGCTTTTTAGTAGAGAGTAACTTTACACTCACAGTCATCCGGATCCCACTCCGAACCGGGGAGGCAACCCCCAGGAGGTGGCTGGCAGACTTCGGGAGGCGGCTCTGTACCGGGTCCCGGTTGTGGTTTTCTTGGACCTTTGGTAGGTGTTGGTTCGACCGGGCAGATCTGTGGTTCGTAATGGGTAGGCTCGAAGCCGAAGGCATCCCGGCAGGTGTTGTCCACCAGGAAAAGCGACTTGAGCGGGTAATACATGTTGTCCTTCACCGGCGAACCCGCCTCGGCAATGGGGATGCGATCCACATAATCCAGTTTCTTTGGATCTTTCCAGCCTGCATCAGCGATCACGCCCAGCATGAAGACAGAGCCTGACCAGGACTTCTTGAAAGCAAATTGGACAGTGGCCTCGACGCCCGCATTGATGCGGACCCAGGCCAGGTCGGGGTCATCGCCGCCGAGGCTGCCGTCGAAGATCAGAGTCTCATAGCCGTCGGCGGTAAAGGGCGCATCGGCCTTTCCACCCGAGAGGCCGCCGGTGTTGTGATTGTTATCCTGGTAGATTTGAACGGGTGTCGTTTCCCATTGATTCGTATAGGGTGGATGCGCCCAGATCAGAAAGTCCCCGAACCCATCGCGGTCGAGATCCAGCTCGACGCCATAGTTGATGCCCAGGGCATTGTTGGGATCGATGCCCATCAGCTTCATCGAGACGTACCACCAGTCGCCGTCGCTGGCGACGGTGAAGCGGGAGATATCGAGATCAGAGATGTAGCTCATATCCTGTGAGAAGGGCCGTTCGAGGCGATTCCATTCATAGGAATCGCCGTAGGGCGCCCGTTTCTCCGCGGCGGTGCCGGCCGATTCGACATCGTAGACGACTTTCCCTGCCGGCGGCTCGCTCGGTGTCATCGCATGGGCGGCGCTGGCTATCGCTGTTGGCGGGACAGCCGTAGCCGTCGGGAGCGGACCCGCGACCGGGATCATGGCAACCTCCTCCGGGGTGGGCGGGGCAGGTGTGGCTGCCCAGCTTAAATTACATGCCAGCGTTGCGATCCCAAGGACCACAAGTGCAGGCAGAAGGAAACGGAATTTGCTTGATTGCATTGCATACTCCTCTCAGTTGTTACAAGACCTCACGATCCGACGAATTCTGATTCGATGATAGCCATAGTCTGTGGCTGTGTCATCGAGGTGGAGTACCTTTCTTGTGCTATTTTTTCTAGCGGGAATCGGTACTGGTGTACCGGATGCCTGGGATGTTTTACCCAAACCGGGTCGTAAATCATTATGTGCTTTGTTCAAAAGAATACAGACATGACCTCAGGGGGAGGACATTGGTAGGATACCCCTTGTGTTTTTTGTGAAGTATGGCAGACCAGAAAGCCCCCACTATCCGAATGGATTATTAACTCACCTTACGCAGGAAGTAGGAAATTCGAACCGCGAAGGAGCGAAGCTCGCGAAGACTCCTCTTCCTGCGCGAAGAAAAAACGCTCTTTGCGTCCTTCGCGTCTTCGCGGTGAAAAACAGGGGTAGTGCGTAGCATCGGCTATTAACTCATCACAGATCGCCAGATGGCTGGGGCGATGTCAGTCAAGTTCCTCATGCCGCGTGTGAATTCCTCCCGGGCGGCGCCGTCCCCGATGATCAGGGCCGGCACATCTGCATCGGTATGTCTCCGCGTGGACAGATCTTCCATGTTCCCATGATCCGACGTGACCAGGATCAAACCGTCATCCTTCCAGGCCTCTGTCAATCCGCCCAGCACGCCATCGAATGTTTCCATCAACCCGATCGCATTGTCCATTTCCTGTTTGTGGCCCGCGTAGTCGCTTGCCCAGTATTCGAACAGGGCGAAGTCGTACTCTTTCGCAAGCGTACCCAGCGTCCGCCCCGCGTGAGGCGGATTCATCACGGGCGCCTCTCGGTAACCCAGCATGGTCCGCCAGCCCTCACCGGTGAAGTCGGCGGAGAGGGCCCGCCCGGCAAAGAAGTCGTCGTGCCTGAAAAGGGGCAGCCCGGCGTTGATCACTGCAAGTGGAATGGAGGAATACAAACGCTTGCCCGAGTCGATTCCATGAAAGTAGCGCGGCGGATAGGCGTTGAGCAACGCGGCTTTCCGGCCCTCTTTTACAAACCTGGAAAACAACGTCGCTTCCTTCAAATAGGCTGCCACTGCGGGGTTTGGCTTGGGCCCGTAGTGATAGCCCAGCTCAGAGGGGATATTGATGCCCGTCATCAAAATGGCTTGTCCCGTTGCGGATTGCGGCAGCCCGCTCACACCGACAGCCGGATCCACTGCCAGCAGGGTTGCCTGGTCTCCGTGAAACGGGGCAGAATCCTTGAACAAAGACCTGCCCTCCAGTAATTCGTTCAGGTTTGGCATCTTCGCCCGCGCAAAGGGATTCGTTTCCGGGTTGTTTTCGCCCAGTCCAATTCCATCGAGAAAGATAAAGAGCACGCGCATGACGGCAGATTATAATCAACTCATGCCCGGATTGGATTTGAAAAAACTCAACTCGTATCGCGCCCGGACCTTTCGCCTGCCGCCGGCTCCGCGCGTTGCCTCCCCGAAAGCGGCGCTCGACTATGTCAGAGCGCGCGGTTTTATCTATTTCTGGCCCATCAAAGGGATTGACTTGCCCAGCCTGTGGGTTGCTGTGGCTGGGGATCGCCTCGTCGCCGATAAACACGACGATCCCGGTCACATCACCTGGGGCTGGAAGGATAACGCCCTTGGCAAGAGGATGTGGTATTACGCCAAGATCCTGCGCGGCAAGGCGACCATGATCTCATTGGAGGTCGCGCCTTATTTTTATGCGCTGTCAGAGAACTATGGTTCACCGGAAGAAGACTATTTGCTGGCGTACGAAGAGGGACGATTAACGCAGGCAGCGAAACAAGTCTATGAGGCGCTGTTGAAAGAGGGCGCGCTCAACACCCTTGACCTGCGCCGCGTCGCCAAACTCACCAACGCTAAAGAATCAGAATTTAACAAGGCACTCGAAGTTCTGCAAAAAGATTTCAAGATATTGCCTGTGGGCGTCGCGAAAGTGGGCGCCTGGAAGTATGCGTTCATCTACGAGATCGTGACGCGTCATTATCCTGAACTGGCGGAAAAGGCGCGCTTCATCAGCGAAGGCGCGGCACGCGCAAACCTTGCGGAGCTCTATTTCAAGTCGGTCGGCGCGGCGCAGGAGCGCGACGTGAACAAGCTCTTTGGGTGGCAAAAAGAATTGACCGCGCGCACACTGACCGGCCTGGTCGAGAAGCGGAAACTGGTCAGGGCCGAGCATCCAAAGCAAAAAGGGGAGTGGCTCGCCTTGCCGGAATTGATTGGATAAATATGGAGTCAGCCAGCTTGCTGGCGTGTTCGCAAGAGCAAGCTCTTGCACTCCAAAGAGGAGGTATCTCATGCTTGAAGTTGCCATCATGATCGAAGGTCAGAATGGATTGACCTGGCCGCGCTGGCAAAAGATAGTTCGACATGTTGAGGATCTGGGTTTTGCCGGACTCTTCCGCTCGGACCACTTCACGAATTCCAACGCTACGGATATCGATTCACTTGAATTATGGACGTCATTGACATGGCTGGCAGGGAATACCAGTCGCATCGAGTTTGGTCCGCTGGTGACGCCATTCTCGTTCCGGCATCCTGTGCACACCGCGCGCATGGCCGCCGCTGTGGACGATCTTTCCAATGGACGCCTGGTGCTGGGTTTGGGCGCCGGCTGGCAGGAGCGCGAACATCATCTTTTTGGTTTCGATCTTTTGGAACCAGCAGAGCGGTTCAACCGTTTTAAGGAGGGAATGGAAGTCGTGACGCGCCTCCTGCAGAGCAATGAGCCCGTGACATTTGAAGGTCGATACTATCAATTGCACGAGGCGACGCTCCTGCCGCGCCCGCAGCGGCCCGGCGGTCCCCGCATCTTGGTCGGCGGCAATGGCGTCAAGCGGACATTGTCTTATGTGGTGCAATATGCGCGGGAGTGGAACTGTGTCACACTGCTCCCGGACGACTTTGCCCGCTTGAACCGGCGCCTGGATGAAATGCTCACGGCGGCAGGCCGGCAGCCCGAATCTGTGCGGCGTTCGATGATGACAGGTTGTGTGTTCGGAAAGGACGATGCCGCTTTGCAAAAGAAAGTAACTGCTCGTGGAAGCACTCTGGAACAACTGCAGGGCCGCGGCATCGTGGCAGGCAGTCCGGGCACGGTCAGGGAGCAGCTGGCAGCGCTGGAGGCGGCAGGTTTGCAGCGTGTCATGCTGCAATGGCTGGACCTGGAAGATTTGGAGAGCCTGGAGAGGCTTGCAAAAAGCGTTCTGTAACTTCTAAAAGCTTCGTTACGAAAATCAATTATCGTCCACAATCGTAAAAACTCTTCGGCAACAGGAGGCGAACATGCTGAGTCCGATGGGGATTAATTCAACGCGTCTTTGGCAGCTTTTGTATGCAGGCGGCTTGCTCTTACTTTTTGCCGCATTGATCTCTTGCACGCCTCTTGTTCCGATAACAGGCACTGAGGTAACGACGACTCCGCCTCCTTCCGATCAAGGAACTTTGCCTGTTACTGTGCTGGATGAATCCGGTAACCCGCTGGAGCAGGGCGTTGTTGTGCGTGTAAGCAACTCAGCGCAGGTGGATGACTTCGATAATAACGGTTTGCGAATTGCCTCCTGCGATCAAAATACGCAAGCCATTGCTGCCTGGGCAAGTGGCTATGAAGTGGCACTGCGAAAATGCAATGAGCCCAATATTCAGCTTATCCGCCTGAATGGTCATGATAATGTTTACTATTCCTGGACTTCAGCCGTTGGCAACTGTATCAATTGCCATGCCGGGCAGGTCGGAAGTACCTATGATGAATTGAACGAGTGGTTGAAGTCAGGGCATGCCAGAGTATTCGATCAACGTTACTTCGAGACCATGTATCGTGGAACGAGCTTGAATGGGGGCAGTAGTCCGCTGACACAATGGACCCTCCTTGGCGGCGACCTGACAAGGATTCCTCCGGTTGTTAGTGATGGTTATCGCGGTCCCGGTTTCAAACTTGATTTTCCAGAGCAGCCCGGAAACTGCGCTTATTGTCACGCGCCTGCTGCAATCACCCCCTCGCAGGTAAACGTGGATCTATCCACTTTATTTCCCAAGCCCGGCGATGTGCGCGGCGAAGGAGTCACTTGCGATGTGTGCCACAAGGTCCTGGACGTCGCCTTGGATAGTAATGGATTCCCCTTCGTCGATCGGCCCGGCATTCTTTCCTACCGGTTCCTGCGGCCCGATAGCGGAGGATTTACAATCGGACCCTTTTCAAACATCCTGACCAGGAATGCGAATGCCCCCAATGACCATCGTTTGACCTGCTCGCCTGTTTTCAGCCGGAGCGAATTTTGTGCAGCTTGCCACTACGGTAAATTTGGAAATATGGTCATTTACAACTCTTATGGGGAATGGAAACAAAGTTCATTTGGCGATAATCCGAACGAGCCGGACTACAAGACCTGTCAGGACTGTCACATGTCACACATGAAGGCAGGGGAGGAGAATCCGCCGTCGTCCCGGCGACAAGCCTGTGCGGAGAGCGACCCGGATTTTCAGAATTTCGACCACAACCTGATGAGCTTTGGCATGGATGAGGGCTCGGGAAAAGAAATCCCTCTCATGATCAAGGATGCTGCGAAAGTGAACGTAAAATTCAGATACGAGCCGGATAAGAAGAACTCTCTGAACGTCATCGTACGAGTCAGGAACACGAAGGCGGGCCATAAGTTCCCCACCGATTCACCTCTGCGCCATTTGATCCTGGTGGTGGACGCACAGGATCAGCTGGGGACATCTCTGCTCCAGGTGGATGGGGAGCGGATACCCAACTGGGGCGGGGCGGGAAAACCGTTCATGGATTCCCTGGGCATTCGGAACTATGGCGGGCTGCCCGGAAAGATCTTCGCCAATCTTCTGGTCGAGGAAGACACAAATATCTCTCCCACCGCAGCCTATTGGAATGAGACCAAGTACGCCTGGGTGAACGGGGAGGCGAATTCGGACACGCGCCTGGTGCCCGGTAAAGAGGACAGAAGTGATTATGCTTTTACTGCCCCGAACGCGGGCGAGATCAGGGTCACGGTCACGCTGGTGTATCGTTTCGCGTTCTTCGATTTGATCGCTCAGAAGGAATGGTGGAATCGGTCCGATATCATCGTCACTTCTGTGGAGTGCAAGGGGCCGCCCACCGAACCGGATAAAATTGTCTGCAAAGCCATCGAGTAAACGGGCTGGCTAACGACCTCACTACGGAACGCACATACCTGCCCCGGGTGCAAGTGCCGGGGGAGTCCATGGAGCTTTTCTTAACTCTCTGTGGCGAGAAGATTTCCAGCCTATTCTATTTGCCACTCCCGAACTCCCTGAAACCCGCGCTTGAAATTCTCGTATAATGAGAATGGACTTATTTGTACAATTCTCTCAAAAAGGAGAACCCTATGCGACAAAATCGAACCAATCTCTTTCTGGGCCTTCTGCTGGTGCTGGTCGGTGTCTGGCTCGTGGTGACGAGGCAGGTCCCCGCTGTGCAGGCCTGGATCGATCAGAACTTTGCCTGGCCCATGTGGACCATCGGGGCCGGAGTGCTCGTGCTCCTGATCGGCTTGCTCACCGGCGCGCCGGGCATGGCTGTACCAGCCTCGATCATCGCCGGGGTCGGCGGGATTCTCTATTATCAGAATGCCACCGGTAATTGGGAATCATGGTCTTACATGTGGACGTTGTTCCCTGGCTTTGTCGGTGTGGGGACGATCCTGACAGGTCTGCTTGGCGAGAACACTCGCCATAATCTTGTGCATGGGTTGAATCTCGTCGTGATCAGCGCCGCTCTGTTCCTGATCTTTGCTTCGCTCTTTGGCGGGCTCTCCATACTGGGCGAGTATGGTCCTGCCATCATACTCATCGCACTGGGTGTCTACATCCTGCTGCGCGGATTGTTTCGAAGTGGATACAGAGGTCAGGATGAAACGCGATAACATCTTTTGGGGAACCGTTCTCATCATCGTGGGCATCCTGTTCTTTCTGCAAACCGAGGGAATCATTGCCAACGTCTTCCGGTATTTCTGGCCCCTGGCGCTCATTTTGGTCGGCGGTTGGATCATCCTGAATGTCTATTGGCAGCCGGCCGCCTCCGAGGTGGAAACGTTCTCGATCCCGCTCGGTGCGGCGAAGAGCGCGAGGATCAAGTTCGCGCATGGCGCCGGTCAGATTGAGATCGGCGGCGGTGCACCCATCGGCACGGCGCTTGTGGGTTCGGCTGCGGCCGGGATGAACAAGGAAAGCCGCTTGGACGGCGACCGGCTCGAGGTCAAGGTGGAGGCGGGCCCGTCATTTGTTCCTTTTGTAGGTCCGTCCGGAGGCATCTGGCGGTTCCAACTGACGCAGGAAGTGCCTCTGACCCTGAGCGTGGAGTCCGGCGCGAGTTCATTGAATATCGATCTGAAGGATGTGCAGGCGACGCGCATCGAACTGAAGACGGGCGCCAGCAATTCGAACCTGGTCATGCCAGCGCGCGGCGTCTCCCTTCTGGATGTGGAGGCTGGCGCGGCAGCCGTCAATATTCGCATCCCCGAAGCGACCGCGGCGCGCATCCGCGCGGAAGAAGGCGTGGCGGCCATCAACGTGGACACGAACCGATTCCCACGCCTGGATTCTGGCTTCTACCAGTCTCCTGATTTCGATAGCGCGGTCGACCGCGCAGAGATCAACATTGAAGCGGGCCTCGGCTCGGTTTCTGTCAAGTAAAGGAAAACGAACATGCGGCGCTATGACCCTCGACTCATTATCGGCGTGCTGCTTGTCCTTGGCGGCCTGCTCGCCCTGCTCGATGAAATGGGCATTGTCTCGAACGCCAGCGGTATTTTCTGGGGATTGGTCCTGGCGGCTGGCGGCCTGGTCTTTCTTTATATGCTGGTCAACAACCGTGACAATTGGTGGGCAGCCTTACCGGCGTTCACCCTGCTGGGGTCAGCCGTGGCGGCATTCCTGCCCGAAGCGCTGGAGGACCTCGATTGGCTGGTCTTTTTTGCCGGTATCAGTCTCGGGTTCTGGTGGGTTTATTTCACCAGCATTGCCGAGCGCTGGTGGGCGATCATCCCCGCAGGCGTGCTGCTGACTCTGGGCATTGTCTCTGCTCTGGCGGATGTCCCGGGCATGGAGACCGGCGGACTCTTTTCCCTGGGGCTGGGAGTCACATTCATCCTCGTGGCGATCCTGCCCGGTGGAGGGGGGCGCTCGTGGGCGCTGATCCCCGGGACGATCCTTATGCTCTTTGGCGCACTCCTGGGAACGCCCTATCGCGGCATTACAGATTATCTCTGGCCCGCCGTGCTAATTGTTTTGGGGGGCTACCTTGTTTTACGGTTCCTGACGAATCGCCCGCCTGAATAGACCAAATACTGAATAAACATAGAAACGGGGCCGTTGTAGCGGCCCCGTTTCACGTACCTGCCCTCACCCGATATCTCAAACTAATTTTGACATTCTCCGATTCCCTGCGCAAGCAGGGACTTGATCTGTTTGTGGGCATCCTTCCAGCGGGAAGCCACGCCGTCCGCCAGGCGTTCCAAAATATCCTTGCCAGCTTCGGGATGCTTGATGCAGAACTTGCGCAGTTCGCTGCCATGCACACGCAGTGCTTCCACGTCCTCGATGGCGATGGCGGAAGAGGTATATTTATCGCTTCCAATGACAGCCGACCAGCCGAACAAGCCGTCTTTCTCCACATGCGTGACAGTGATTGGATTTCCGTCGTAGGGCTTGAACGACATTTCCACTGTGCCGCTGGTCACGAAATAAAGAAATTCCGCCGGTGCGCCCTGTTGCAGAATGACAGTGCCTGCCTGACAGGAGAACGGCTCGAACAGCGGTCCAAGTAGATTCATCTCGTTCTTATCCAGTTCCTTGAAAATTGCCAATCGGTTCACTCTGTCAACCTTTCAGCCATATTACCCGGCGGGTGAGTCCCTTTCCAGTGGCAAACATCATGATTCGAATGACATTTGTCCTGAATTTCAAAACGGTGATTCGGCCGGCGGTATACTTATTCCAAAATGATCAAAATGTGACTCTTCCCATGCCTCGAAAAATCCTGCCCTTTATTTTTCTCGGACTCGGATCGACCCTGATTGCTGCGTCCCTCTACCTGGTTTTACGGGATCAGGCGCCGCGCGCCGACCTTTCAGTGGTCCCCGCGAAAGTGAACTTCCCCGCCCCTGAATTGACTCTGACAGATATTCAGGGAGTGTCCCGTTCGCTCGCGGATTATCGCGGCCAGGTGGTGTTGGTCAACCTGTGGGCGACATGGTGTCCGCCGTGCAAGGAGGAGATGCCAGCCCTGCAATCCTTTTATGACAAATACAAGGAAAACGGCTTTGTGATTATCGCGATCAACGATGGCGATCCGAGGGAAGATGTTTTGCAGTTTGTAAAAGATTATCGATTGACATTCCCCGTGTGGCTGGACCCGACCTATCGCGCGACCGAACGGGCGTTTCACGCGCCGAATCTTCCCGCCTCATTCGTCATCGATAGGAATGGGACCATCCAGCTGACATGGATCGGCGGCATCAATTCCAGGATGCTGGAGGAACATGTAGCCCCTCTGATCATGGAGGGGCGATGAGAGCAATCATCAGGAAAATAAGCCTTGCGAAGGCTAATCAGGTTCAATGGAGGCATCATGAAAGCAACCGTGCAATGGAAGGAAAATCTGACGTTTGTAGGCACGCCGGAATCCGGGTTCCCTGTGCGGATGGATGCGGATACCGCATCCGGTGGATCCACTAGCGGCGCGCAGCCCATGGAATTGATCATGCTGGGACTGGGGGGCTGCACAGCCATGGATGTCATTTCGATCCTGCGGAAGAAACGTCAGCAGGTGACGCAGTTCGAGGTGCAAGTGGACGCGCCGCGCGCCCAGGAACATCCTAAAGTGTTCACCAGCGCGCAGATCACTTATGTTGTCGTGGGGAAGAATATCGATGAGACGGCGGTGTTGCGCTCCATCGAGCTGTCTGCAACACGGTATTGTCCGGCGCAGTCCATGTTTGCGGATGTATTCCCGATGGAGTTGCGTTATGAGATTTATGAAGAAGAGGCAGACGGAAACCGGCGTTTGACTTTCCAGGGAATCTGGCAGGGATTATCCACGGAATAACCCTGTTACTCGGAGGTCTGATATTTTACATCTGACATGACCTGACTTTGATAATCCGAGCATTCGCAGGCGGTGATGACCGCTGCGCCGCGCGTCAATGTACCCTGATAGGCTTGCGCGCCGTTGTGGGCGATCCAGCCCTCGAGATTAAACGCGAGCGGACCATCGGCGAGGATCCATTCCCCGTTATATTTGCGGGCAATGTGGACGTGTGTGCCGGTCACGCGGCCGCCTTCACAGGAAGGATAGCCAATGGGGTCACCGGCTTTCACCTCCCTGCCCAGCGGAACGCGTGCATTGGTTGCCAGATGCAGATAAAACAAAACCCAGCCTGTCCGTTCATCACCGTCTTTGTCGAGATCGATGACGGTGCCATCGATGTCAGAGCGCAGGACCAGCCCATCTGCCATGGCTGTAGCATAGTGGTCTGGTTCAACAATGTAACAGCCGGTCGTGTCGGAGGCAGGCGCAAAATCGATGGCTGCATAGGGTTGCCCTGAACCCCAACCGGTATGCGGTCCTCCGGTGTATGCCCACAAGTGACCCGTGACAAAGGGGAACTGCAGGGCGGGCTGTTGCAGGCTGCCAGGCAGGACGGTCACGAGCTCAGCCCAGGGGTCGCCGAAAAAGGCCCGGTACACGCGCGCCAGGCCCTCGGGTCCGATGGAGCCGTAGTACTTGTCCCCTGTATAAATTCTGGAAAAGTAATATTGCAGCGCCACTGACCCCGCGTTTTGCCAGGGGTCCGGTCTGAAGAGTGAGTCATCCAGTAATTCGATTTCCGTCAATTTCCCAGCGCGCCAGTTGTAATATCCGTTATTCAACGTGTTCGCGGCAACGACCAGCTGCAGGTAGGGACCTTCATAGTTCACGCGCCGGAAACCAAGCACATATTTCCCGCCTGGAGGTTCGGGCTGAGTGAGCGCGCCGGTCTGATACTCGAGGAGCGCCAGCAGCAATTGCGGACTGATACTGTAATTTGTAGCGACGTAGTCTACGGTTTCCGCGCCAGTGCGCATCTTGTCCCCGGCGTAGACCCGGTAATGCTTTAGCCAGCCGGAGGTGGAAGCCACAAATGCGGAGGTGCTAAATCCGACCTGCGCGGGCCCATTGACAAAGGCATGATCCGGAATACTCTGGTAGGCGGTGCCCCACAACGGAAGATAATAAATGGGGATCTTCATCGGCAGGCCCGGCGGCATGGTCGTTGCTTCCGGCGGGATGATGGGATTGGCTGCCATGATTTCATCCACGGTCGTATTGAAGCGCGCCGCGAGAGCCGGGAGAGTATCTCCATTTTGGGCGATGTAATCTACAAGTTCACCAGGCTGATATTCGGGTCTTTCTGAAGTCGGCGCGGGGATGAGCGTGGGCGCGAGCGGTGTGATCATATTTTTGATGCTGCTTCCCGGCCTGCCCGGCGCGCAGGATGCCACGAGAATGGCGATCAGCAAAAAGGTCAAAAAACACAGAGTTGTGCTTTTCCCTCTGTGTTTTTTTGATAGACCTGTTTCGAGTGACTTGAGCAATCCAGGCTTCATTTCAACTACTCTTGCTCCTCTTCGCGCACAATCCGCGCCCACGCCTGGCCATTGACATCCGCGGTAATGACTTGATCCCCTTTGACAAGTTTGCCCTGGTACGGTTTATCGCCTGCAAACACCCTCCAACCGCTCAATACGAACGGGATGGCGCCGTCAGCGAGAACCCATTCGCCATTGTATTTGCGCGCAAAATGCAGGTGCGTGCCGGTGGAGACGCCGCCTTCGCAGGAAGGGTGACCGATGCGGTCATCCTGTTCGACCCATTCCCCTTTTGCCACACGCCCATCGGCAGCGACATGCAGGTAAAGCAGCGTCCAGCCGGTTTGTTCGGAACCATCGCCATCCATATCCACAATGACAACACCGTTCCCGGTGCGAACGACAAGTCCCGGCGCGGCAGAAACAATCCACTTATCAGAAGATGCGCAGCCGGGCTTTGCGCTGGCGGGAGCAAAGTCCAGTGCTGCCCAGGGACCATCACGTTCCCAGGCACCGTGCGGTCCGCTGATGAAAGCCCAGGAGGAATGAGTCTGGAATGGCAGAATCATTTCAGGCTGGCTGATGCCCGGCGGGAAGATCGGCCCAATCATATCGGCGCGCGACCAGGGATCGCCAAACATATTTTGGTAAAAAGATGCAAAGCCGCCGGATTTGTCCATGATGCGCAGCCATTCATTGAAGCTGTGATTGCGGGAGAAATAATACATTAAGCTAACTGTGCCCGCATTCAGTGTCGGGTCGATGCGGAGTCTGGTGCCATCCTGGAAGGTCAATTCTGTCAGTTTTCCGGCGCGCCAGTCGTAGTATCCGCTCATAAGCTGATTGACCCCCCAGACCAGCTGCATGAACATTCCCTTATAGCGGTAACTCTCATAACCCAATGGGTAATTAATCCGAAAGTCGCTATCGGGTTTTCCCCGCACCCATTGGGCTTCGTAATCGAGAATGGCAAGCAGCAGGCGGGGATTGACCGAGTTTTCATACGCGAGCCGTTCGATCTCGCGCGCGCCTGTGGTCCACTCGGTGGTACCAAGGTATTCGCGATGAGTGGCAAGATATCCGCCCGCCTCGTTCACATAGGTAGCGATATCGAAATCCAGGGAGGTCGCTGAAAAGATCACTTCATGATCGGGGATCAATTGCAGAGATGGCGTAAACGGCAGCGAGCGATCAATGGTATCCGGGATGATCAGCAGTGTGCCGGTGTCGAGAAATCCTTTTTCGGGGAGGACTCTGGGTGAGACGATTTCGCTGACATCCACGCCAAACCGGACCGCGACGGCTGGAAGCCAGTCCCCGCTTTGGGCGTAATACAACACGGTGGGAGTGCTTACCGTTGGCACCGGTGTGCTGTCGGTGAGAGCAGCCACTTCCTGTGTGATGAACGCTTCACTGAACGTAGGTGTGGGGACAGCCGTATTTGTGACGGCTTGCGCTACAAATGGATTGGCGGGTTCTGTCGCCATGGCAGGAACGGAGGGTGAAGTGGTCGGAACGCCGCCAGGCGGAGTCGGCGTTGCATATTGGCCCCACAATGAGGCGCTTTCGCCGCAGGATGCCAGCAAAAAAGAGGCTGCAATAAAAGCACTGATAAGTCGTTTCACAAAGTTGTTCCGTTGATGGAATGATTATACCTGTAGAAAGGTGGCAGGCACTTTTCAAAGTATCGGAAGAACAAAGTGACTGTCACCTGTTTTCATCTCGAAATTTGGTTCAATCCCTCGAACCTGCCTTCCAGGGCTTCCAGGAGGGTTGAACCGCGTGTGAGATAGCCATCGTATTCGATACCGTTTCCACTCGAGACCCAGCCATCCAGGTTGAACGGGAGATTCCCGTCGGCCGAGATCCATTCGCCGTTATATTTGCGCGCCAGATGGACATGTGTGCCATTCGAGAAGCCGCCTTCGCAGGATGGGTGACCGATCCGCTCGCCCGCGTACACATACGTGCCCGGCTGGATGCGGTCACGTGTTTCCACGTGCATGTAAAAGATATTCCAGCCGGTCTGTTCATAACCGTCGTTATCCAGATCCTGGATGACCGCGCCGTCCTGCGCGCGCACGATCAGCCCATCGGCAACGGCAACGATCCAGGCCTCGCTGGAGACGCAGCCAAGCGCCTCTCCGGGCGGCGCGAAATCGAGCGCGGCCCAGCCGGAGCCGGTGTCCCAGCCGCCGTGGGGTCCGCCGGTATACGACCAGGTCGTCCCCGGTTCGAAGGGCAGCTGCATCGCAGGCTGAGTCAGGTTCGGGGGAAGCAACGGCGCGACGTCGTAATCAAAGGGATAGCCGAAGAGCTGGTTGTATGTCTGGAAGAAGCCGGACGCGCTGACGTCGGTATCCCAGAACGGACGATTATTGAACAACGAGAGAAAATATTGCACGCCTGCCGTCCCGGCATTGATGGTGGCATCGAGCGGCACATAGGTGCCGTCGCTCAAAGGCAGCGTCGCAATCGCATCGACGCGCCAATAGTAATAACCGCGGTTGACATTGTTCGCCGCCCATGCCATCTGCCGGTAGAGGCCCGCATAATAATCATCATAAAAACCAAGCGGATAATCCACATTTTGCGGAGTCGGGTTGGTGACCCAACCGCTGCGATATTCGAGGAGCGCCAGGAGCAGGCGCGGATTGACCGAATAACTCTGCGCAATACGCGTAATGATCTGTTCGCCGCTCAGATATTCATCATCCACATCCTGCGCATAACTCGCAAGATATCCGCCATGACCCTGAATGAAGGAATATAGATCGAACTGCACGCTGGCCGGTCCATACACCAGCTCTGAGTCAGGGATGATCTTGAATGCCGAGCCCGGATTTGGATCGGCATCGATCGGCGGGATCTTCAAAACCATGCCGATCGAGAGGATGCTCGTTTCATTCAACCCGTTGGCCTGCATCAGCGCCTCGAGCGTGATCCCATATCCGCTCGCGATCGTGCCAAGTGTATCTCCCGCCTGGACAGTGTATTGATCGATGTAGTTGCGCGGCGGAGGGAGCGCGTGAGGCAGGTCGGGTGTGGGTGTCGTGAGCGCCGAGTTTGGATCGCGTGGAGGCAGAGTCACCGAGAGCGGCGCGCGCGTCGGTGTCGGTCCCGCGGGTCTCGTCGGCGGGCTCACCTGACCGGCTGAAATCGGCGCGGCCTGCGTGCCGGGTCCGCCGACCGGCGCGAACGGATCATAGGTTGGATATACTTCCGTTGATACTTCCGTTGGGCTGCTGGGGGTACAGGAAGAGGCGAGCAGTGCAGCCAGCAGGCAGCAAACAATAAGACGCGAGGCAGAGATCAGCATGGGAAGATTCTACCAAAGCACAGCGATGAATAAAAAATAATTACGATTTTGTCATTTCGTTGTCTAATCCCCGATTGCGGTAGGTTGAGCAATCGACCTCGGTTTTGTGGATATTCTTGTGAAGAGGAAGAACATCGAGAGATTGAGAAGTGTATTGACGAAGATCAAGCCCATCATCGCGCCGGCACCCACCTGTTCGAATACCGGACCGATCAACCACGGCAGGATCATGCCGCCCGTCCCGGCTCCGACCAGAAACAAGCCTGCGATCGTACCTGTGATATGCATGCGCTCTTCCGCAAGTGTCAGGAAGGTGGGAAAGATCGAAGCCTGTGAAATACCGAGCAGGATGGTCCCGATCCACAGGATGACAGCTGATTCCCGGAAGAAGAGGATGAGTCCCAGGCTGAGGAGGCAGCCCGCAAAGTCGATGGTCAGAATCGTCACGGGCTTCATGCGTGTCGAAACCCAGATTCCGAACAGGCGTCCAAGCGTGAAGGATCCCCAAAAGGCGGATGTCAAATAGGCGGCAGTGATTTCGGTTCCAAAGTTGAGTTTGAAGGCATAGGTATAAATCCAATTGCCATAGCCGACTTCGCCGCCGACATAGAGCACAAAACATAAAACCATGATAATGACTGGCAGGATGGGGAAGGGGGCATGTTCATGCTGGGCGGGAACTGCGCGTGAGGCCGGGCTGGGCAGACTCCATACCAATGCGGCAATCGGGAATGCAGCGAATGCAAAAATCCAGAAGACCCAATAGATATCACCGGTAGCCGAGAGAACCTGGGCGACAATGAGCGGCGCGATGAATGCTCCCAGGCCGAAGAAGGCATGTAATCCGTTCATGAACGGACCCACCGTTTCATTATGGACCCAGAGCAATAATGTATTGCAGCCTACATCCAGGGCGCCTTTGGCAAACCCTAGAACCAGCACAATGGTAAACAGTATCCATCGGGATGGGGCAAGCGGCACCAGTGCTATTGCGATCCCGAGGAATACAAGAATACCTGCCATGAAACGGTGTCCGGGGACGCGGTCGTAGATCCATCCGCCGAGAAAAGAACCAAGCAAATAGCCCAGGGAACCGAAGATGAACATTTGGCTGATCTGATCGAGCGCGCTGGAAGTGTGTTCGGCCAGCTTGAGAAGCGTCGGTCCTTCCACGCCGCTGCCAAGGCCCAGAAGGATGAAGGCAAGGTAGTAGGCAGCGGTTTTGATGTATTTTTGATCCATATGGGTTCAGTGTTCCTGTGTGCAGATTTAATGTGGTTTTGTCATTGTATCAAACAAAAGACGAGTGAAGGCGATCCTCCACTCGTCCTCTTGATGGAGACTTTGAGAGTCTACTCTTTGACCAGCTCCACTTTCACAGCCGTCACCTTGTACTCCGGGATCTTTGCGACGGGATCGAGCGCAGCCTGTGTCAACTCGTTCGCGGAGGCTGCCGGGAAGTGGAAGTTGGCATAGACCATGCCGGGCGGTACGCGGTCGGTGATCCAGGCTTCAGCGACGATACTGCCGCGCCTCGAGGTGATGCGCAGAAGCTTCTTGCCGTTCACGCCGAGCCGTTCGGCATCCATTGGATTCAACTCCACCAATGCTTCGCCGTAGACCTGCATCAATCCCTTGGCGCGGCGCGTCATCTGTCCGCCATGCCAGTGATAGAGCACCCGGCCTGTGCTCATCACCATCGGATAATCATCATCAGGCAGTTCTGCGGGCGGCACATGGTCGATCGCCATGAACTTCCCTTTGCCGCGCGTGAATTGTTTGGTGTGCAGGATCGGCGTGCCGGGATGCTCCGTGGTTGGGCAGGGCCATTGCAGGCGTTCACCTTTCAGCAAACGCGCGTGCGTGATGCCGCCATAGGAGGGGGTCAGGGCGTTGATCTCAGACATGATCTCGGAGGTGTCGCGGTAGTCCCACTTTGCCCAGAGAGCGTCCATGTTGATCTTTCTTCTTTCTTCTTCCTTATCGTCCTTATCGAAAGAAGAAAGAAGAAAGAGGGTTCGTTTCGCAATTTCAGCCGTGATCCACCAGTCGGGGCGGGCGTCGCCGAGGGGCTTGATCGCCTTGTTGACCATCTGGACGCGTCGTTCCGTGTTCGTGAACGTGCCGGTCTTCTCGGCAAATGAAACACCGGGCAGGAGCACATCGGCATAGACGGATGTCTCTGACGGGAAGATTTCCTGCAAAACGAGGAAGTCCAGCGTCTCCAAAGCATGGCGGATATGTTTCGTATCCGGGTCAGACATGACCGGGTCTTCACCGAGAACATACAGCGACTTGATCTTGCCCTCGAGAATGCCGGGCATCATCTCGGTCACGGTCAAACCGACCGTAGACGACAGACCACGGACCGTGCCCCCGTCTACCGTCATCGGTCCACTGTCCAGCCCCCATGCCTTCGCGAACTTCTCGCGCGCCTCGTCGCTGGTGACCGGCTGGTAGGCGGGATAGACGTTCGGCAGACCGCCCATATCGCACGCGCCCTGGACGTTGTTCTGTCCGCGCAGGGGGTTGACGCCGCTGCCGGGCTTGCCCATGTTGCCGAGCAGCATCTGCAGGTTGGCGAGGGACATCACGTTGCGCACGCCGACGATGTGCTGGGTAATGCCCATCGCCCAGATGACAGCCATCGGGCTGTTCATCGCAATGATCTCCGCAGCTTCGTAGAGTTTCTCGACGGGAATTCCCGTGATCTCCGCAACTTTGTCCGGCGGATAGTTCATCACAGTGGCTTTGAACTCATCGAAGTTTTCCGTGCGTTCGGCGACGAAAGCTTTATCCTCCCAACCTTTTTCAAGGATGATGTACATCAAGCCGTTGATCAAGGGGATATCTGTGCCTGGTCTTTGGCGGATGTGGAGCGTGGCAAACTCGGTGATATCGATCTTGCGCGGATCAGCCACGACCAGTTTCGCGCCGCGGAATCGGACCGCCCGGCGCAGCATGGTCCCGAACACAGGATGCTGTTCCGTGGTATTCGAACCAATGATGAGGAAGCATTTGGCTTCTTTGGCAACATCGTCCATAGAGTTGGACATGGCGCCCGAACCGAAGGAGGCGGCCAGACCGGCCACCGTGCTGGAGTGTCAGAGACGGGCGCAGTGGTCAATGTTGTTCGTCCCAATGACCTGCCGCGCCAGTTTGTTCATGAGATAGTTTTCTTCGTTCAGGCACTTTGCCGACGTGAGGAAGCCGAGCGTGTCCGCACCAGTGGCGTCGCGGGTTTCCTTGAATTTCTTCGCGACGATATCCAGGGCGGTGTCCCATTCCGTTTCGACCCAGTCCCAGGGTGAGCCTGTACGTTCTTTCTTTACGCCTTCCAAAAGATAGCGGCGGACGCGCGGCTTCAACAGGCGATCATGGTGATGGATGTAATCGTAGCCATAGCGGCCCTTCACGCACAGCGCCATTCCATTGACCGGCGCATCCGGGTTGGACGAGACGCCGATGACTTTGTCGTTTTTTACCAGTAAATCAAACTGACAGCCAACGCCACAGTAGGAGCACGTCGTGGTGACTTTCTTCACCTGATGTGCGCGCGCCGTGCCGTAATTCATCTTGTTGGAGAGTGCCCCGGTGGGGCAGTACGCCACACATTGACCGCAGGATTCGCAGCGCGCCTCGAGCATGGTCGTTCCGGCCCCGGCGACGATCTGTTCCTCGAAGCCGCGCTTTGCCACCCCCCAGACGTCGCGCACCTGGATTTCGGCACAAGCCTGCACGCACCGACGGCACAGAATGCACTTGTTGAAATCCACCCGCACAAAGGGATTCGGGTCACTGTCAACCGGATAACGCGTCCCTTTGGCGCCCCAACTCGGAACCTCCACCCGGTAATCGTACGCCAGGTCCTGCAGTTCACATTCCCCGCCTACATCGCAGGTGAGGCAATCCAGGGGATGGTTGGCGAGCATGAATTCCAGGGTCAGCTTGCGGTCCTTCATAACCCTCTCGCTGACCGTGCTGATCTCCATGCCTTCCCAGACCTGAGTCACACAGGCGGCTTGCAGGAAGCGCCCGCCTTTGACCTCCACCACACACATCCGGCAGTTGCCAGTCGGGGATAGATCCTTGTGGTAGCAGAGAGTCGGGATTTGAATACCATTTTCCTTTGCGACCTGCAAAATGGTCTTGCCCGCTTCTGTTTCAATGCACTGACCGTCAATTGTTATATTTACCATGCTTCACCTTTGACTGACGACTATCAGACTATCTAACGACGAAACTATCCAACTATCTAACTAACTAACTTCAGCCTTCACAAACTCTGCGCCAAAATGTGCCAGCGCCGAACGCATCGGAATGGGGACAGCTTGCCCCAGGCCGCAGAACGATGAATCGTGCAGGAGGTCCGCAAGAGTCGCTAATTCCTCTGTATCGTCTTTCATGCCTTTGCCTTCCGCCATGCGATTCAAAATCTCGAGCGCGCGCCACGTGCCGACCCGGCAGGGTGTACATTTGCCGCAGCTTTCCGCCGCGAAGAAGTGCAGCAGCTCACGCAGGAACGCTACAGGCGATACATTCTGGTCGCAGACCAGGAAGGAACCTGCGCCAAGCGAAATACCTTTTTGCGCGGAAGCAAAATCAATAGGCGTATCGAGCAGGCTTTCATTGACGATCGTCCCTGCTGCGCCGCCGCACAACGCAAAGTTGAATTGTGAGCCGGGCAGCATTCCGCCGCCAAAATCATCGATGATTTGCCGCAGCGTGAGTCCGAACGGCGCTTCGAACAACCCCGGATTTTTTACGTGTCCCAGCACCATGTAAACTTTTGTGCCAGGCGCCGCAGCTTTGGTCAAATTGCGCCACCAGTCCGCGCCGTTCCTGACGATATGCGGCACCGCGCAAAACGATTCGACGTTGTTGACGGCCGTCGGCTGCCCGCGGAAACCGTAGGTTGGGGGGAAGGGCGGGCGGAGACGCGGCTCGCCGCGTTTGCCTTCGAGCGACTCGATCAGGGCTGTCTCTTCGCCGCAGATGTAGGCGCCCGCGCCGCGATGGATGTGAATCTTGAACGAAAAACCCGAACCCAGAATGTTCTCGCCAAGCAAATTCTGCGACTCCGCCTGCCTGATCGCGTTCTCCAGGCGCTGCGCCTGATATTCATATTCCCCGCGGATGTAGATCCACGCTTCAGACGCCCCACAGGCGAATCCGGCGATCAGCAGCCCTTCCAGCAGCTGGTGCGGATTCGTGTCGATCAGGACGCGGTCCTTGAAGATCAGCGGCTCCGATTCATCCGCGTTGCACACGATGTAGCGGGGTGTCCTTTTCTCGTTGGCAACAAATTTCCACTTGCGCCCAACCGGGAACCCTGCGCCGCCGCGGCCCTGTAAGCCAGATGACTCCACAAGGTCCAGGACCGCCCCCGGCTGGGTCTGAAGCGCTTTCTTCAAGCCATCATAAACACCATGCTCGAGCGCTTCCGCGAGCGAGTCGGGGTCGATCTTGCCGATCAAGGCCGTCATCACACGCAATTCACCCTTGCGTTCTTTGGAGTAATCCGTGGGGACGCCGCGCCAGCCTTCGCAGACCTTTTCCGCATCCTTCGCGAAAACAGGACCGGCTTGTTCATCCTCCACCAATATGGCGGGTGCGCGGTCGCACAATCCCAGGCACGACGTGCGCTCGACCGTGTACTCCGGCATTGCTTCCGTCCACTCACCGATCAGCTGATCACTGGACACGGCTGATGTCGCCGTGCCTTTGGCGCGCCGACGCGGTTTACTGGCTCGTTTTAACCAGCACACGGGCCCGTCGCAAACGCGCAGGACTTTTCTGCGTTCCTCCAGGGAGAGCATGGAATAGAAGGTTGCCATGCCGTAGAGCTGGTGGGGAGGCAGCCTGAGAGCGCGCGCCGCGTCGGTAATGGCAGCAGACGAAAGGCCTGCGTGACGCGTTTGAATATCCTTGAGCAGTTCCAGGGCAGCTTCGCGGTCCTGATGGTGCTCGCGCGCCAGTTCTTCGATCTCGGGCGAAATGGGCTTGTAAATCTGTGTCTTGTTCGTCATAGATCCTCTACCGGTTTTGACTGTTGTCCAGCTTCATCTTAATTCTTATTGCTCATAATCCGCAGGGACGTTCTTCCGCAATTATAAGTGATGGATTTCACAATATCGCCCTAAAAAATAGCCGCCCTGTACTGGGCGGCTTGGAGAATGACATTGGGGATTGAAGTGGTTTTGTCGTCATCACCAGGTAGGGCGAGCCAGGGTAATGAACCGTGGTGTATTTCGTTGTGCGTAATGAAAGAACAGAGTTCTGCAGTGACCTGTAATGGGTTGCGATGTTTCAGACTCGCCGCTACTTCGTTCTATTATAAGGATATGGGTTCCTTTTGTAAGTTGCATTCTTCATGTTTGAGGAGGATAATTGTCATATATACGACCATCCCTACGCAGGCTGGATCCTTTGTCTGTTCGAGTACACGTTGAATCGATCCCGCCTGGCGTAGCCGATCAATGTAATTCCATAGCGTTCCGCCATTTCGATGGAAAGGGAGCTTGGTGACGTGCGCGAGATCAGGATCGGCGCCTGGAGGCGCGCGGCTTTTTGCAGCATCTCTGAACTAATGCGTCCGGTTGTGATCAATATCCGGGTTCTGGGCCAGACATTGTTCCTCAGGCACAAGCCGGCAATCTTGTCGAGCGTGTTGTGCCTGCCAATGTCCTCCGCGACCAGGACGATCTTTTCTCCATCGCTCAATGCCGAGGTATGGACTCCGCCCGTTTCCCGGTACAGATCCTGGGATTGAAACAGCAGCTCCACAAGCTGACCGATCGCCTCCGGCGCGACCCTGGGCCGGTCGCCGTTAAACGAGAGGTCGGGGTGTACCAGCGCGTCCACGGCGGTGACGCCGCCGGTGCAGCCGGATGTCCGCCGCCAGGACACAGGCTGCTCCACGCTGCGGCTCAACCACACATCCACGTTGTCGCCATGTTCGCAGACGCGCACGTGCTCCACTTCCTCCATGGACTCGATCACGCCTTCGTTGTAGAGGAATCCGACGGCCATCTCTTCCAGGTTGACCGGCGTACACATGAACGTCAGCCACACTTCGCCATTGACCGTCAGGGAGACAGGACTCTCCACAATCATCTCTGCATCGTAGGGCTTCCATTTTTTGAATTCGTACCTTTCATAGTGGACCGCTTTTTGTGGGGGGATCATTTTCACTCCAACCGGTAAGTCTGTCCATGTCACTCTGAGAGAGTGGCGCCTCAGTGCCGCGACCGAAGAGTCTCACGCCATATGTTGGGGATCCTTCGCTACGCAGGGCAACGTACGCCCGCTTCGCTCAGGATGACATGTCTTGCCTATTTCATATCTTATCCCAATTTTCGGGCAGCGTGGGCGGGCGCCATTGGGGGTCGGGCATCCAGCCGAGCCATGTGCCATCATAAGGATATTGGCATTTCTCCAGCCTGGCAAAGATTTCCTGCTGCGCGGCTTCGATCTCCTGTGTCCACTCCTTGCGAAGGATGCCGCATTCGATTCCCCTCTGGTAATCCTCTACATCCTTCCAGCGCCATTTGTAGGTTGGTTCGACGACGATATCCAGTTCCAGATCGAATGTGTCAAAGCCAATCTCGGTGCGGCGGAAAGGAAGTTGGAAGTTGACGTAATAGCACAGGAACTGGTTTGTGTCGGCTTGCCAGAAGTAAAAGCTGGCATAGTACTTTTCCGGCTGTAGCAGGATCAGCAGCCGGTTGGTGTGCCAGACATAAGGCTGCAAATTCCAATTATCTTTTATGTACTCATCCCAGCGATCCCATTGCCCTACGGGGCCATGTTTTCCGCTGATATAACCTTCGGGAGCGAAGCATTCCGCACCCGGCAGGATCGCCAGCGCCACTTCTTCAGGCTTGTCATGAACCATGACGGCCGACTGAACATACCAGGGACGCCGGTTATAAATCCCGCGCAAGGCAATATTATCTCCTGGATTCCACATGTTCCCTTCCCTTTTCCGAGTCACGATGGGCTTTATAGAAGGCATCAGGATCGGCGCGGAACGCGTCGAGGCAGGATTCGGTGCAGAGATAGATCCTCCGGCCGCGATGCGCGAGGCGCGGAAAGTACGTGAGGTCTGTGTCGTGGAAGATCCGCCCGCAGAGAGTGACGAAACGTGGATATTGCTCTTGGCTGGAAGGATCGCGTGTCATGTCTTGGCTCTGGCTTGCGCTTCCGCGATAAAAACTTCGAACGGACTGATCGCCAGCCCGTAGGGTGGCTTGACGGTCTTCAACCGTTCGGCGCTGGAAAACAGGATCTGCAGGCTGCGGCCCTTGATCTCTCTTGTGCGCGAAAAATCCAGGGCAAGCTTTTTCTCCGAGAAGTTCAGGATCACCAGGATGGTTTGATCTTCAGATTTGCGTACAAAAGCAAGATAATCCCTGGCGGTGTTGTGCAGTGGAATGTATTCGCCTGCGAGCAAAGCCGCTGACTCTTTGCGCGTTTGCAGGAGGTGTTTATAGTAATTCAGCAGGGAGCTTGGATTGTGCTGCTGGTCCCGAACATTGATCCCGTTGCGATAATTGGGATTGACCGGCAGCCATGTCTCCACATTGTGAGGGGCAAACCCTGCGTTAGGATTGTTGGACCACTGCATGGGCGTGCGGTTTTTATCGCGGGACATCTCGCCCGCGCGTACGGCAGCCTCCTGCGGATCCACCTTCAATTCATTGACCAGCCGATCGTAATACCAGGTTGCCATCGTATCCCGCAATTTTGCCGGATCGGTGATGACCAGGTCGGTCATGCCGATCTCTTCGCCGTTGTAGAGGAAAGGCGTCCCTTTGAGCGTCAACACCAGCGCGGCATGCAGGCGTGCCAGTTCGGCATCGTGCTGCCGGTCGCAATAACGCGTGTGGAGGCGGGAGGTGTCATGGTTGCCGAGCGTGTTGCAGGGCCAGCCCCTGACAGCGGGCAGCGCCTCCAGCTGAGTCAAACGCTCCTTTTGGTTGCGCCGGACGTGGCTGGGTGTGATGCGGTCCGTCCGCATGAGCGGAAAATTGAAAACGAGATGCAGTTCATCGTTGCCGTTTCCCAGGTAAGCAATGTTTTCGTCCTCTGCCACCAGCAGCCGGTCGCCGTCATATTCATCGACGACCGCGCGTAGTTCTTTCATCAGCTCATGCATGCCGGACTGCGCCCATTGATGCTTGAACATGTCATACCAGTATTTTTCGATCTGTTTCTTCTCTGCCGGAGTGCGAGCCAGCTCGGAGGCGCGGCGGATGCCAGCCAGGTCGAAGGGAACGTCATGCGGCGTGAGCTTTGGATTCTCGAAAATCGTGCCGATGGCGTCGAGGCGATAGCCATCCACGCCGAGATCGAGCCAGAAGCGGACAGCCTCCCACATGGCTTTCCTGACTTCAGGGTTATGCCAGTTGAGATCCGGCTGCTGCTTCATGAAGTAGTGATAATAGTATTGACCGCGTTCAGGGACATACGTCCAGGCTTCGCCATCGAAGCAGGACTGCCAGTTGTTCGGAGGTACCCTCACCCCCGACCCCTCTCCCCCAGGGCGAAGGGAATCCATCCAGACATACCAATCCGCTTTGGGATTGTCGCGGCTGGACTTCGACTCGAGGAACCAGGGATGCTGATCGGAGGTGTGATTCAGGACGAGGTCCAGAATGACCCGCATGCCGCGTGCGTGCGCTGCGCGCAGAAACGTTTTAAAGTCCTCCAACGTTCCGTATTCCGGCGCAACGCCTGTGTAATCCGAAATATCGTATCCGCAATCCCAGTTGGGGGAGGGAAAGTGCGGGGAGAGCCAGAGGGCATCCACGCCGAGGTCGGAAAGATGATCAAGTTTTTCGAGCATGCCTATGAAATCACCGATGCCATCCCCATTGCCATCCGCGAAGGAACGCGGATAGATTTGATAGAAAACAGCAGTTTGCCACCATTTCAAGTCGACCATTCTTGTTTACCTCGGTATCGATTCCAGTTTTCCAACGACTTTCACACAGGGTCTTGAAAACACCTCTTCCTGGTGAGGCGCCTCCGGCAGTTCGCCCGTCAGGTCCTGACCCGGAAAGTGCAATTGCTCGTGCAGGTCGTTCCACCACTTGGGACAATCGGTGACGTCATAAACGATGCCATGATAGGCGATCAGCTTTCTTGTGCCGCGCTCCCCTGTGCCCCGGCGGAGTTCCATTTCTGTGATGATGCGATCCAGGATGTTCATCCAGGGGATTATACAGGGTACTGACTTAAAGAGAAATCTCCACTGCGATATGCCCTGAGAGTGATCTCTTTGTGGCTACAGGTTCCAAGGATTTTTCACGGAGAGACGAGGGGATAAATCAGTGAAATGCCACCTTAAGTATATTTCTCTGTGATTTTCCTGATCGTCGTCAAATTACGGGTGGTAGCAGGCAGCTTGAGGATCTTCTCGATGAAGTTATTCGAAAAAACGGATTTCTCCCGGTTGCGCCGCAGGATGTAGACCTCACGTCCTTTGACCGCGAAATCATCCCCCTCGCTTTTGAACGACATCAGGACTTGTCCCTGTTCTTTATCCGGCTTCTGGTTCAGGAACGCGACGTAGGCCATTTCATCGGTTTTTGGCTCGAACGGGCTTTTGCTCACGATGGATTGGAGTTCCCGCATCGTCCTCACGAACAGCCTGATCTTGTACCCCGAGGCTTTTTCAAGCTGACTCTCGATCCGCTTCTCCAAAGAGGCAGTATCTTTCTCACTTGATTCAAAAACAACATTTCCAGACTGGATGAAGGTTTGCACATTCTCCAGCCCAACAGACTCGAACATCCGCTTCAGGTCTGCCATTCTGATAATGTTATGTCCGCTCACGTTGATCGCCCGCAGGAAGGCAATGTATTTGGTCATGCTCACAGCCACTCCACCGGCAGCTGAAGAAATTCGCTGTAGCGATCCGCCTCCCGGGCAAGCGCGCGTTCCTCACCCCTGGTCAAATCTATCAGAAGGTTTCGCTCGAGGATAACGGCATGCTTCGACAGGGTCCGCCGCCAGCCGCCGACGATCTGACCGTCCAGGATAATGATGTGCGCATTCAGCGCGACGCTGTTCTCCTCCGGGCGAAGTGGGCTGACCAGCTTCCCAATGGCGCTGCGATCTTTAAAGCCAATAAAATATTCATCGTAATTTGGTAACAGATGCGCCGTTGGTGATTTCTCATGTACGGGTGATGCGGAATCCGCGAACCAATAGGATTGATCATCCAGCATCTCATTCAAAAAGTGCGCTTTGACCATTTCGATGCCTTTCCTGGCATCTGCCATGGTCAATCCGGACCACCAGGTGAAATCCTGGAGGGTGGCGGGTCCGCGGGTTGTGAAGTAGCGCCTCACAAGTTCAGCCAGCGCTTCGTCGCGGTTCAGCGGCTTGACCCGGGGAACGCGCTCCTCCAGCAGGGCGTAGGTGAATTGCTTGCCTTTCCTCGGTCCGCTGCAGATGATGCCATCCAGCTCAGCCGACATCATAAAGTAGCCAAGACGTTGACCTTCCGCCGCAATGCCTGCTTTTTGGAAGGCGGTGCCCAGCTCGGCACGCGTCAACTGGTTATTGCCCTGCAGTGCCTTTTCCAGCACCGTGTAACTCTTCCTGATGATGGCTTTATCCAATTCCAGTTTGCGGTACATGAACGCGTTTCCGGCCTGGACGCGCGGCGCTGCCAGCATCAGCAGCCAGCGGATATCGGCCGGTGCCACAAAGTGCCAGGTGGGCCGCAGGACGTGCGTGCGCAGGATCTTGCCCTCGTTGAAAGCCTGATCGATGGCGGCCTCGGTCGTGACATCCTTCACCCGCTGCGCGAGCGCCCATTTTGCCTCCGCATAATCCTGGGATTGGACCGCTCCCAACTGCTCGACGACCTGGCTTGGTCGAGTAGATTTTGTCTGGGAAAGTAATTGGTTGTGGAGTCGATAACGAATAATATCCAAAGCCATAAGGAATCAGCACACCTTTCCAGCCATACCATTATGTATTGAAAGACAAATCTTTTGTTTAGAACTCAACCGCGAACAACTTCAATTCAATGTTATCGTCTTTCTTTATTCTCCCGAGCGCAGTTCTGTCAGCAGCCGCGCCTCGAAACGAATGTCCCGAAAGGACGCTGTGCATCCATCCCCGGTCGGCGACTGCACCTCGAATCCCAGCTGCGCGTTCCTGCTGTCATCCAATTTAAAGTAACGGATAAGGTCCCAGCTGCTTCCCTCCTGCGAAACGTGGAAGGCATAGGCCTGCTCCAGTTTCGAGACACGCATGTACACCGGTCCGTTCACAGCAAAGGCATTGCAATCATCTGAAACCCCTTTGGTGACGACGGAAACGATCATCGGGTGTCCCTGCGGGGAAAGTTCCAGGCAGAACTTCGCCCACATCGACGGATTTTCATAGACCATCAGCACACCCGCATCGTACGTGGCGACATGCTTGACGACCACCTGCGCGCTGAGCATGCAGGGACCTGATGTGGAAAACAACAGGGCAGGCGCAGGACCGACGTTGGCTGCACCCTGTGGGTCGATGAACCAGTCGCTTTTAGCGGGCGCCGTGATGGTGAGTTGACCCTCGGGGGACAGGTCCCAGCTCTGGGGCTGGTTAAGCCAGTGCAGGGAATGAGGAATATTGGGGATGATGATCGCGTTCATGGAAATAGCCTTTGCCGAGGGATGAATTTCTTTTGCCCTAACCGCCTTGGCGTCGATGTTCATCCATGTAAGCGCGCAACAGCAGGTTGATCCTCGTCTGATAGCCGCGTCCCTGTTTCCTATACCATTCCAGAACATCGCTGTCGATACGCAGAGTTACCTGCTTCTTGGTGCGGGGCTTGAGCCCGCGCCGCACAATTGCTTTTGCGAACATTTCAGGGGTAATTTCGGGGGCATCGCTAAGATCGATGTCTTCATCCCTCATCTTAGCGAGGCGCTCAAAGTCAGTTCGAGATTTGGTGGAAGTAGATTTTTTCTTCATATTGGGTGGCTTTTCGGGCCGAAATAATACGGATAACAGTTTCAGATTCGGTGTGGACAACGAGAATTACATGACTTTTAAGTAATCCCAGAGTTTGATAGCGTACTTCTCCGTATTCAAATCGATCATCAATCACGGTCACAGTATCGAACTTAAACATTGCAGGAACATCAATAAAATCAATGCCATGCTTTTTGATGTTGATGAGTCGCTTGTTTTCATCCCACTCGAATCTCATGCCCTGATTGTAACCACAAATTGTAGTTACGTCAAATGGTTCCTATGGCAACACAGTTTGTATTCGCCCACGTTACAAACAAAAAAACAACAAACCCCTTATAATTACCATCACCAATCGTAAATCCGAAATCTGAAATCGTAAATCAAAAATCTCATGACCACTCAACTAATCGAATGCATCCCCAATTTTTCCGAAGCGCGGCGACCCGAAGTAATCGACCAGATCGCCGCCGCAATTGAATCTGTGGAGGAGGTCAAGCTCCTCGACCGGTCCTCCGACCTCGACCATAACCGCACGGTGCTCACGTTTGTGGGTCCGCCGTTTGCGGTGGAGGAAGCCGCGTTCCGCGCGGTCAAAACGGCGTCGGAGCTGATCGACATGGACAATCACAAGGGCGAGCATCCGCGCCTCGGCGCGACGGATGTAGTGCCCTTTGTCCCGCTCAGCGGCGCGAGCATGGACGACTGCATCGTGCTGGCGAAGCGGCTGGGGGAACGCGTCGGGAACGAGCTCGGCATCCCGGTCTATTTGTATGAAGCTGCGGCAGTCCGTCCCGAACGTGTCAATCTCGAAAACATCCGCAAAGGTCAATACGAGGGCCTCAAAGCCGAGATCGAATCCAATCCCGAGCGTCAGCCCGACTATGGTCCCGCCAAACTTGGCACAGCCGGAGCAACGGTCATCGGCGCGCGCAACCCGCTGATCGCCTTCAACGTGTATCTCACCACAGAGGACGTAGATATCGCCAGGAAGATCGCGAAAGCCATCCGGCATTCGTCGGGTGGGCTGCGGTATGTCAAAGCCCTGGGCATGCTTGTGGATGGACGCGCGCAGGTCTCGATCAATTTCACGAACTTCCGTGAGACGCCGCTGGCGCGCGTGATCGAAACCATTCGACGCGAAGCGCAGCGCTACGGTACTTCTGTTCATCACAGCGAGCTGATCGGATTGATCCCGCAGGAGGCGCTGGTGGACGCGGCGGTCTGGTACACCCAACTGGATGCGTTTGACAAGGCCCAGGTGTTGGAAGCGCGGCTCTTTGAGACCTCCGCTTCTTCGCCGCAGCCGAAGCCTGTTTCCTTTATCGAGGAGCTGGCTGCCCCGACCGCGACTCCGGGCGGCGGCTCGGCCGGAGCCTACGCGGGGGCAATGGGCGCGAGCCTGGTCGCGATGGTCGCGGGACTGACCCTCGGCAAGAAGAAATATGCCGAGGTCGAGGCGCAGATGCAAGCCATCCGGGTCATGGCGGAGAGTCTGCGCAAGGAACTAACCCAGGCCGTTGACGATGACTCCTCCGCGTTCGAGGCGGTCATGGGCGCGTTCAGGCTGCCAAAGGAAACGGAAGAACAACAGTCGAAGCGGAACGCCACGATTCATCTCACGACCCTGAATGCCGCGCGCGTCCCTCTGCGGGTGGCAAAGGACGCGGTCAAGGTCATGGAACTTGCCTGCAAATGTGCCAAAGAGGCGAACATCAATGCGATTAGCGATTCCATGTCCGGCTTTGCGATGTCGCGTGCCGCTCTCACGGCTGCCTGTTATAACGTCAGGATCAACCTCAATTCACTGGAAGACAAATCGATGGGGGAGAAGATGCTGGAGGAGTTGAAGGAACTTGAGACAAAAGCGGATGAGCTTGAGAAGGAAATCCGCAAGATGCTGGAAACGCGTGGAAGGGTTTAATATGTCATTGCGAGGCGCCGCCATGTATTGTAGGGGCGCAATATATTGCGCCCGGCGGCGACGAAGCAATCTCAAAATGGAGCGAATATTAAGTTCTCTATTACTGTTATTCCTAACAGCTTGTGTCAACATCGAAGCGACGGTAACCCCCGTCGCTCTAAGTACTAAGGTCATCCCGACAAATACAGCATTGCCCCCCACTCCTGTTCCGTCGTTCACTCCGACGGCGGAAATACCCTGCGATCCTTTCAGTGTCGATTTTTGCATCACAGAAGGTCACTTCATTCTCCAACGCCCGATCGCACCTTCGGGAAACGACAGGGTCGAGGCGACGTACCGGTACGGCTCAACAGCCAACGGGTCGCGCGAACCGCATCACGGCGTGGAATTCTCCAACCCGAGCGGGACTCCCGTCTATGCGGCGGGGAGAGGCATCGTTCTCTTTGCCGGACCGGATAAGGAAGATATCTACTCCCCGTGGGAAAACTTTTACGGCAATCTTGTCGTGATCGAACATGCTGATGGGCTATTCACTTTGTATGCCCATCTTTCGAAAGTCGATGTCCAGGCGGGGCAGGAAGTTTTCACCATGGACAAGATCGGGGAGGTCGGCAGGACCGGGGCGGCGATCGGGAGTCACCTGCATTTCGAGGTCCGCCGCGGAAATGGCGAGGATTACTTCGCGACGCAGAACCCGGAATTATGGCTGGTCCCGCTGCAAGACGAAAACTACGTTCCTCTGGGCGCTTTGATGATCTCTGTGGTGGATCAGGATCGCAAGCTGCTCAAGTATGCAGAACTCACTGTCCGATATTATCTTGATCGGTCGCAGCGGCATGTCAAATCCTATTATGGAACAACGTATTCGCCGGAGACGTTAAATGGAGAGGAAAACGCGGCCTTCAGCGACTTGCTGGCTGGCGATTACCGCATTGCAGTCAGGGCGAACGGCAAAGTTTACGAACGCTGGGTTGAAGTGGAATGGGGCAAACTTACACAGGTTGTATTGGTTGTGAAATAAACTTAAACGGGAGCAGCTATGGGACTCAAACCTGATCACTGGATCCGCAGGATGGCGCACGAACAGCGCATGATCGAACCGTTCGAGGAGAAACAAGTCCGCAATGGAGTCGTTTCCTACGGCGTTTCGTCGTATGGATATGATGTCCGTGTGGCGGATGAATTCAAGATTTTTACCAATGTCTATTCTGCAATCGTTGACCCCAAGAACTTCGACACAAAATCCATGGTGGATTACATTGGCGATGTGTGTGTCATCCCGCCGAACTCGTTTGCGCTCGCGCGCACCGTTGAATACTTCCGCATCCCGCGCAAGGTATTGACTATTTGTTTGGGGAAATCGACGTACGCAAGATGTGGAATCATCGTGAATGTGACTCCCTTCGAACCCGAGTGGGAGGGGTTTGTTACCCTCGAAATCTCGAACACGACGCCGCTGCCTGCCAAGATTTACGCCAACGAGGGCCTGGCACAAGTCCTGTTCTTCGAAGCGGATGAGGAATGCGAGATCTCGTACGCGGATAAGAAAGGAAAGTATCAGAGACAACAGTCGATCGTGCTGCCGAAGTTGTAGCTGCTAGCCAGTTATCTTTTATAACAAAGACCGAGGCTCATCACCTCGGTCTTCTCGTTCACGAATGCTTCTTCACATCCTCCATTGCCTTTTTGACGTTCACAAATGGCAGGACGATCAAGCCCGCGATGAAGTAAAAGATCAGCGAGAGGATCCCATAACGCAGGCTGCCGAAAATCTGGTTGGCTAAGCCGAAGATCAATGGTCCTGTCCAGGAAGTGCCGCGTTCGCTGACCTCGTAGAAGGAATAGAATTCGGCTTCCCTGCCTTTGGGGATCATCTGTGCGAAGAGACTGCGGCTGATGGCTTGCGATCCGCCCATGACGAGGGCAATGAAAATGCCGAGGATGAAGAATTGAACTACGCGGCTATCGCCTTTGAGCCCACCATAGGCATAGATCACAACGCCAGCCCAGATGAACAAACTGACGATAATGGATTGTTTTGCACCAATCCAGCCTGCCAGCTTCCCCCAGAAGAGTGCTCCAAAGAACGCCACAAATTGGATCATGAGGATCACGGCAATCAGTGTATCTTGTGGAAGCCCAATGCCGCCTCGAGCAAGCGGGGCGGCTGCAAAGGTCGAGGAGACCGCGATCACGGTTTGGATACCATCGTTATAAAGAAAATATGCCAAAAGATATTTGAGGGTTTCAGGGAAATTCTTCATCTCCCGGAATGTTTTCCCCAGTTGCTTGAAGCCCACGCTGGCATACGTCTCGCCTGTGGGAAGCGGACGCGTGGCGCGGCGTGAGCGGAGGCGCGACCAGGTGAGGAAAGAGAATCCCAGCCACCAGATCCCCGCTGAAGCGAGGTTGATGCGGACTGCCAGGTCGCCGGGCACACCGATGTCCTCACTGAAGATAAAAAACGCCAGGTTAAGTGCAAGCAAGATCCCGCCGCCCAGATAGCCCATCGCCCAGCCATAAGACGAGACCCGGTCGCGCTGGTCTTCGCTGGCAATATCCGGAAGATAGGCATTGTAAAAAACGATCGCTGCGCCAAAGGCGAGATTTGCGAGGATGAACAACACGCCTCCCAGTCCCCACAATTCTCCGGTGACAAAGAACATGGCAATCGTTGCAAGCGCCCCGATGCTGGCAAAGATTTGCATCATTTGCTTGCGTAAATGCGAGTAGTCGGCAATGGCGCCGAGAATGGGGAGGAACAACACTTGAAGCCCGACAGAAAATGAGATGCAGTAGGGGAGAAACGAATCAGGCGCCACCGGGATTCCGAAGAAGCGCGCCAAGCCGTCAGGATAAGGTTGCGCGGCGGTCGCTGCCAGCGAGGCAATGTAGGGACCCAGGAACACTGTCCCAACCGTGGTGCTGAACGCCGAGTTTGCCCAGTCATACATGGCCCAACCGAAGATTTCGCGTTTGTCGTTCGTGGTTGCCTGCGGTGTGGTCATTGCGCCTCCGGAAAGATTCTGTTTTGGCGATTGTATCAGTCAAAACCCCGTTTGCTTGCAGCAGGTTGCTAAAATATCGGATTGTGATAGAATCGAAACAATCACGGAAACAGGGAAAGGGTGGAAATCAGGGTGCAAAATCCCTTGCGCATAAATAAACTTTCATATATAATTGCCGTTTGCTATCCCGCCAAAAGGCGCGGGATGGATTTGTGTGTTTACATGACTCGCAGACCTCAGGTCAGGAGTGAATTGAATGTCTTCTTTACCCCGGAAAAGTTACGCGCGTATTCCCATCAATATCGAACTGCCCAACCTAATTGAAGTCCAACTGGATTCGTTTCAGCGCCTCAAAAAGGAGGGGCTCGGCGATCTCTTCCACGAGGTTTCGCCGATCGAATCCTATAACAAGGGAATGAAGCTGTATTTTCCCAGCCGCAGCCCGGAAGCCAAACAATGGGGACTCAAATATTGGTTTGGTGACCCCAAGCATACAATCGAAGAATGTGTCGAGCGTGATCTCACGTATGCCAGCCCGCTTTATGTTTCTGTGCTGTTAGCCGGTCCGGATGTGCCCGAACCGATCAAGCAGGATATCTTCCTGGGCGACTTCCCGGAGATGACCGATAAAGGCACGTTCATTATTAACGGTACGGAGCGTGTTGTCGTCTCACAGCTGATCCGTTCGCCGGGTGTGTACTTCGAAGCCCCGACTGATCGTGCGACCGGGCGTCCGCTTGCCATGTCGAAGCTGATCCCCGATCGCGGCGCCTGGATGGAATTCGAGACCCGTAAATCAGATTACATTATTCTGAAGTTCAACCGCAAGCGCACCGTGCCGATCACGGTCTTCCTGCGTGCGCTGGCTGCAGTTGACGACGGCACAAAGGATTCTCCACTCGTGACCGGCAGCGATGAAGAGATCCTGTCCCTGTTCCAGGAGGTAGATAGTAACCCGGAACGTCTTTTCATTGCCTCCACGCTTAAGCAGGAACCGGAATGGGATGTTACCAATAAGCAGACGATTGCCGAAGCGGCGCTGATCGAGTTTTTCAGAAGGATGCGCCCCGGCGACCCTGCCACGCTCGAAAATGCCCGGCAATTCCTCGAGGAACAATTATTCGATCAGCGGCATTATGACCTCGAACGTGTGGGTCGCTATAAGCTGAATCAGAAACTGGACTTGAATGTCCCGATCCCGCACCGGACGGTGACCAAACAGGATGTGGTCCGTCTGATCCGGCGCATGATCCAGATCAACAACGGAGTCGAGCCGCCGGATGATATCGATCACCTGGGGAATCGCCGCGTCAAGACGGTGGGCGAGCTGATCCAGAACAAGCTGCGCATCGGCCTGCGACGCATGGAGCGCGTGATCAAGGAGCGCATGTCTATCCGCGACCAGGAACAGTTGTCGCCGGTGACTCTGGTCAATATCCGGCCGGTCGTCGCGGCGCTGCGCGAGTTCTTTGGTTCCTCGCAGCTTTCCCAATTCATGGATCAGACCAACCCGCTCGCCGAACTGCGGCACAAGCGCACGTTGTCCGCATTGGGTCCCGGCGGTCTGCGCCGTGAGCGCGCCGGTTTCGACGTGCGCGATGTCCATCACTCTCATTATGGGCGGATCTGCCCGATCGAAACCCCTGAAGGTCCGAACATTGGTTTGATCGGCCGCCTGGCTTCGTTCGCGCGAGTGAACGAATATGGCTTCATTGAGACTCCCTATCGCAAAGTCTTTCGGGTCATGGAAGCCGACGATGAACGGCTCGAAGGCCGTACGCTGCGCGAGAATGTCACCGATCCCAAGACCGGCGAAGTCCTGTATAAGAGCGGCGAGACCATTGATGCGAAAATGATGAAGAAAATTGCCAGGATCGGCAATCCTGTCGGCATCGTTCCCTTTATTACGGATCAGTATGACTATCTGTCTGCGGATGCAGAAGATAAGTATGTGATCGCTCAGGCAAATGCCCCGTTAACCGCGAACAAGGAATTCGTGCGCGACCGCGTGTCCTGCCGCTACCACTCCGGTTTCATCTTCTCTACACCGGACTCGGTTGATTACATGGACGTGGCTCCACATCAGGTTGTCGGCATCAGCGCGGCGCTGATTCCTTTCCTCGAGCATGACGACGCCAACCGCGCCCTGATGGGCTCGAACATGCAGGCGCAGGCGGTCCCGTTGATTCGGCCTGAAATCCCGCTTGTCTCCACCGGTATGGAATATCATGCTGCGCTTGACTCTGGCCAGGTGGTGGTGGCAGAAGTCGATGGGGAGATAACATCTGTTACCGGGAACACGATTACGGTCAAGGAAAGAGGCGGCGGCCGCACCTATCAACTGCGCAAGTACCAGCGATCCAATCAAAGTACCTGCATCGATCAGCGTCCAGCCGTCGTCAAGGGCCAGAAGATCAAGAAGGGCGATATTATCGCTGACTCGTCGTCCACGGAGAGCGGGCAGCTGGCACTCGGCCAGAATGTCGTGGTCGCATTCCTTTCCTGGGAAGGCGGGAACTTCGAAGACGCAATTTTGATCTCCGAACGCCTCGTGCAGGAGGATCGCTTCACCTCCGTTCATATCGAGAAGTATGAAGTGGAAGCGCGCGATACCAAGCTGGGTCCCGAAGAGATCACACGCGACATTCCCAATGTCGGTGAAGACGCGATCAAGGACCTGGACGAGAACGGGATCATCCGCATCGGCGCCGAAGTCGGTCCGAATGATATCCTGGTTGGCAAGATCACCCCGAAAGGCGAGAAGGAGCTGACCCCTGAAGAGCGTCTCCTGCGGGCGATCTTCGGCGAGAAGTCACGCGATGTAAAAGATACCTCCCTGCGCATGCCGCATGGCGAACGTGGAAAAGTGGTGGATGTCAAGGTATTCACGCGCGAGGAGAATTCCGACCTGTCTGCCGGCGTGGATATGATGGTGCGCGTCTCGGTAGCGCAGCGCCGCAAGCTGACTGCCGGCGACAAGATGGCTGGCCGCCATGGAAACAAGGGTGTTGTCTCGAAAGTGGTTCCCGTGGAAGATATGCCTTTCCTCGAAGATGGAACCCCCGTGGACATCATCCTGAATCCGCTCGGCGTGCCGGGCCGTATGAACATTGGTCAGGTGTTGGAAGTCCACCTCGGCTGGGCTGCCAAGCGCCTTGGCTATCGCGCCGTGACGCCCGTGTTCGATGGCGCCACGGAGGAGGAGATCGAAGCCGAACTCGCCCGTGCCTGGATCGTGGATCGGGCCTGGCAAGAGTCGGTTGCCGCCGCCTGGGAGTGGCTCAAGGAGCAGGAATATGAGCCTGAGTCCATTCAGGATGATGATGAAGTCAGGCGTCTCTACCTGGAAGAATGGCTGGGTGAGCGCGACTATGATCCGTACGACCTGAACGACGTGGACTATGCACGTCACGCGACGGCTGCCGAATGGCTGCGTGACCGGGAGTATGATCCCGATACGATCTTCCATCCCGAGGATGTCGATCCGCGCGAGCGCGGCCAATACGACACGGCAGCGATCAGCGCCTGCCTGCGTTTGTGGATCGAAAGCCATGGGCGTACCGGCAGGATTGCGGAAGCGCGCCTCATGGAAGTGGCACAGGAGATCACGGATACCAGTGGCGATCCAATGCCCATCCTTGGCAAGCAGATCCTGCGGGATGGCAAATCAGGTATTCCGTACGACCAGCCTGTGACCGTTGGCGTCATGACTGTTCTGAAGCTGCATCACCTGGTGGAGGATAAAGTCCACGCGCGTTCCACGGGTCCTTACAGCCTGGTGACCCAGCAGCCGCTTGGCGGGAAGGCCCAATTCGGCGGTCAGCGGTTTGGCGAAATGGAAGTGTGGGCGCTGGAGGCATATGGCGCAGCATATACCCTTCAGGAGATGTTGACGGTCAAGTCCGACGATGTGCAGGGACGCGTCAATACCTATGAGGCGATCGTCAAAGGCGAACCGATCGAGGAACCTAGCATCCCGGCCTCCTTCCGTGTGCTGGTGAAGGAGCTGCAGTCGCTGGGACTGGCAGTGGAAGCGATCAATGAAGGCGGCGAGGTCGTCCGCTTTGGCAAGGACGAGGAAAAACAACATCCACCCAAGTTGGACACCGGCCTGTTAGGCATCGGGAACAACTTGATGACTAAGAAACTATCTCAAAAGCCATGAAAGCACGTAGAAATCAGGATTTCATCTCAAAACTCAGCGGTGCGCCTGCTTCATTAGCAGA
>JAFGCG010000069.1 GCA_016932715.1 Anaerolineales bacterium | reverse complement strand
TCCACGCCGAGGGCGGCGAAGCTGGAGAGCGTTGTCCGGAAGTTGCTGTTGGGGTAGGAGGTGCCGCTGTTGAAGTGTCCCTGGAAGCCGACGCAATCGATCGGGACGCCGCGGTTCTTGAAGTCCTGGACCATACTATAGACAGCCTGGGTCTTGGCGTAGTTCCAGCTCTCGATGTTGTAGTCGTTGTAGCAGAGCTTGGCGGCCGGGTCGGCGGCGCGGGCGGTCCGGAATGCCACCTCGATCCAGTCGTTGCCGGTCTGCTGGAGGTTGGAGTTGCGGCGGCTGCCGTTCTCCTCGAAGGCCTCGTTGACCACGTCCCAGGCATAGATCCTGCCCTTGTAGTGTGCCATCACCCCGTTGATGTGGTTGATCATCGCGTTGCGCAGCGCCGTGCCGGAGAGGCTCTGCATCCACCCCGGCTGCTGGGAGTGCCAGGCGAGGGTGTGCCCGCGGACCTGCTTCCCGTTCTGGACTGCCCAGTTGAAGACGCGGTCGGCGTTGGTGAAGTTGAACTGGTTCTGGTTCGGCTCGGTGGCGTCGATCTTCATCTCGTTCTCGGCCGTCACCATGTTGAACTCGCGGTTGGCGATCGTGGTGTAGGTTGAGTCGCCCAGCTTGCCGGCAGCGATCGCCACGCCGAAGTACCGTCCCGACTGGGCGGCGGCGGCGCCGAGCGTGGTCTCGGCTGCGCTGGCTGTCAGGTTGGCGCTTGACAGCAGCACAGCGATGATAATGAGGATGGTCGACAGCTTGAGAATGGAGGTATTTATTTTTGTCTTCATGTGCATCTTCCTTTGTATATGTGGTAAGAAATGCGGGTTAGATTTTTCTCGTCAATAGCTCACTTTCGGATGGGTATGGTTAGTAATATTGTTACTGGGTTGTCCAGGTCCATCCCGGAGGCCACGAATGGCTGCCTGGGGCAAAGCCCAGACCCGCAAGGTAGCTTGAATGCGTTATCAGAAATCCGTCGGCATAGGCAATCCTTTCTCGAAGCATTTGGCTTCGAAATGGCTCCAGGGGTAGCTACCAGTGTAGGAGATGTACCCGTAGCCATCTACCAATTTGGGGGCAAAGTATGAAGCTCACGCCGCTGATCGGTAAGGTTGCAAGGCTCGAAGTTGTTATCGTTCCCGTTATCGATAACGTAAGTACCAAAAAAATTTAGCAAAATTCATGAATGTGAAGTTGGCGTGGAAACGTTTCCATGCTATACACCTTATAAGATGCATATCCCGTCCCATAAAATACAGACTTATCATTTTTGTAAGCATACGATTACAATATGATCGTACCCTGTTCTGCAAAGGTTTGCCTCTGCTACAAATGGCGATGGAGTAAAGCCGTTGATAGTCTGAGAATAGTCGAGAGTGGAATTTCTTCCACAAAGTTCAACAAGTAACTTGAGGGTATCGGTCTTGACACCTGGGGTGTTGATTTTGCTCTGCTCGATTCGCAGGGCGCGTTATTATCCAAGCCTTTTCATTATCGCGATGAACATACGAATGGCATGCTGGAGGAAGCGTTTCGCCGCATGCCACCGGCAGACATATTTGTCAGTACGGGTATCCAGTGTATGCAGACAACACGCTTTATCAGTTGCTGTCGACGTCACTGCAGGGATCGCCTCTGTTCGATGTTGCAAAAAAACGAAAAGCGGCAGAGATTTATCTCTGCCGCTTTTCGTTTGGCTTGATTGCTAAACGCCTTTTGTCGAAAAACGCCTGAAAATCAGTGCATTTCCACTACCTACGTTGCCGCCAACGCTTGCAGCCTAAATTTATACCCGTATACCAGGTTTATACCCCGCGGGGAGGATCCTTGTTCGGCTATGAATGCAAAAATTCTTGTTCGTCTCGAGATTATTACTTACACACATGCCGCATGATACGAAAATGAGGCAAGAGGTATCTAGATCATGTCGTCAGGTGTGTTGGTATATTTCCCGCCATTCATTTGACTGCGAAAATACCTCAGCCCCATATTTACGGATTTGACACAAAGTGTAAATACAGATATACTATATTTACACTTAAAAACGGGCAACTTTATGAATCCAAAGGATTTTCGTAATTCCGAGGCAGGCAAAGTGATCCGGGCCAAAACCGGTTATTGGGCATTTATCCCGGCAAGACTCCCGCCTGCAGTGAACTGGTCGGAACCATTGGTCAAAGTTCTGTCTGAGGCAGAACGTGAGCTGAGCAAGCTTGCAACCCTGTCCAGCAGCTATCCTTTTCCGCGCATCCTGATTCAGTCATTTGTACGGCGCGAGGCGGTTTTATCCTCGCGCATCGAAGGAACACGTGCTTCACTTGTGGATCTTTACAACTATGAGGCATCTCAACTTTCATTCCTTGAAGAGGGCAGTGATGTAAATGAGGTCTTTAACTATGTGCGTGCGCTGGATTATGGCTTGGCACGCTTGAAGGAACTGCCTGTCAGTCTGCGTTTGATCCGAGAAATCGACGCAAAACTCATGGAAGGAGTACGCGGTGGAAAGCTTACACCGGGTGAGCTTCGCCGGAGCCAAAACTGGATCGGGCCGGCCGGCAGCACTCTCGAAGCAGCCACCTATGTCCCACCGCCTGTGGATGACATGAAGGACGCATTAAGTGATCTGGAGAAATTCATCCACACCGATACGGAGATTCCGCCGCTGGCGCGCGCAGCCATGATCCATTACCAATTTGAGGCTATTCACCCGTTTCTGGATGGCAATGGACGGATAGGACGATTGCTCATTATGTTGTTGTTATATGAATGGCAATTACTGCCCCAACCCCTGCTGAATTTGAGTGCCTACTTCGAACACTATCGCCAGGAATATTATGATCGCCTATTAGGGGTGTCGCAACGCGGCAAATGGGAGGAATGGCTCATGTTCTTCTTCCGAGGCATGGGCACACAGGCGCAGGATAGTATCGTCCGTATGACGCGGTTGCAGAATATTCGAGCAGAGTTTGATGCAATCGTGCAGACGGATCGCAATCCAACCCGTATGGCGGCGGTGATCGATTTTCTTTTTGCCCGGCCAATCCTCACAAATCGCCAACTGGCATCCGGGCTGAATATTCCATTTAAGACCGCAGGACAGTATATCGAAAAGTTGGTCCAGGCAGGCATTCTCCGGGAGACAACTGGCTATGCCCGCAATCGCATCTTCCGTGCGGATCAAATTCTTAGGATTGTGGAAGGTAAATGAGAATCTTGCTGTCAGGCGTCAACAGATATCATATCTCTCGCGCAAGCATGGCATAGCTCGCAAATCACTATCGCAATTGCGGCAGCCGATTAAACACTCTGCTTAGAATTCCTCTATACCTTCCTGTTCCAACTTCACTCCGCGCTTGAGCATATGCGCGATGACAGGACGAATATCGCACAATTCAGGGCGCAGAGACAGGCGTTTGAGGTTGTTTTTATCAGAGGCAGTCAGGGGGCGCGCGCGCGGGAGATTGGCTTCAAGGGCGTCGATGTCCATCAAATAGGGCCGTATCTCTTCGCCGACCGTGCGGCGCAGTTGGCTCAGGATGTTAAAACCGCCGTAATCCAGATCCGACCAGAGAGAAATGGGAGTGGTTTTGGGAAGCAGGCGCAGGAGGCGGCGGATGGCGGGGGATGGGTTGCCATATATGCAAATAACTGCACGATGCAAGTTGCTTGTTCCGTTATTTACGTGTTTACCTGTGTACCCCGCACGCCACATAAAATGTTTTAAAGAAGCGTGCGGGGTGTACCTGTCCACTTGTTGATGGAAGGTGGTGAGGTTTTCGATGCAGAGGACCGATTCAGCGCGCACAGATTGCAGGCTGGATATTTGAGCAGCGGGGATGCCAATGGAGGGAGTGAAACCGCTCAGGTCGAGTATCTCGCCATTCGTGGTGACGAGCTGCCAGTCTCCCGAAAGATGGATGTAGCTTGGATTCGCGACAAGGTTCAATTCGCGCAGGACTTCCTCGGCCGGGATGCGTTTCCATTCGGGGGTGCCAAAGCGGGCAAGACTGACGATGTGATTCTTGACAGCTTCGAAGCGTTTGGTATCGTTGAAGACGCGTACGCTGAAGGCGCGGTAGGGAGTCTCTGCTGTCAGTGCAGGCAACACTTGTAAAACGGCGAGCAGGTCGAGGTTCAGATTCGAATCGGTGAGGCTGAATGGAGCGGGGGATTTTTCCTCTTTGAGCTGGTTCAGGATGTGGGAAATCGCGCGGGCGCGCCAGTCCTCCTGAAAGCGAAATTTATCGGCGAGGAGCAAACTTTCCAAGCGGGAACGACTCCTGGCAATCGGAGTACGCGCGAGGAGTTGGAAAATCTCCGTACTGCGTATTCCATATTCTGTTTTCGGAAGGGTTATGGATTGCAGCAAATGTCCTGTTTCTCCTGGAATCCAGGTGAGTTCAAGAAGCCCCTTCTTTTCGAGAAGGTTGAATTGTTCATTCGCGAGGAGCCGCGGCTCAGGATTTGCCTGTGAAAAATAGCCTGGGAGGGAGAGAGCGGCGAGGCTGACTTTTATGGAGCGTGTCGTAAGTTCTGTCCGGCGTTCGAGGATGTCGAGCAGGGCATTCAGCGCGACGCTTACATCAGCCGAGGGGGTAAAAGAAATCTCCGTCATTGACTCAACCTACGAAACACGCAACACTGAAAACTGAACACTGCTCACTGACTCTCCAGTTTTTCCATCATCTCGCGTTTGTCGATCTCAATGACGAAGGAATGATTGTTTTTGCGGACAACGGTGCAAACGCTGTCCACGTACGGCAGGAGCGATCCGGATTTGTCGGGCGGGGTGGCAAGGAGAACCTGCAAGCCGGCTTCGCGCATGAAGTGCAGGGCAGAGGCAGTGCGGGCAGTATCCATTTTGCTGAAGGCTTCATCGAAGAGTGCCAGGCGGATAGTGTCGGACGGGCGCGCTTGATTCAGGCGATATGCCTGGGCAAACGAAGCCGCCATTGCCACATAGAAAGGTGTGGTGGTTTCGCCGCCGCTTTTCTTGGCGTTGATCTGGCTCAGCAAGGCGCGATCGCCGTTGGGGTAGTGGATGCGAATATCGTATTGCAGGTAGTTGCGGTAATCCTGGAGTTCACGCAGTTCCGCATTCTCGTTGTCGTGCGCGCTCGTGAGACGCTCGAAGAGCAGGTCCCAACCCTGTTGATGTCTCTGGCGGAAGTCCGAATCGAAGAGCGAATCGCCCATCACTTGCTGGCTGTCCATCACCATATCGAAAACCTGACGCAGGACGGGCGCAGGCTGGTTGACGAATTCGAACCGTTCGCCGCCGAAGCGCAGGTTAGCAAGGGTGTCGTTGAGAAATGCAAGCTGCTGGCGTGCATCTTCGATCTGCTCATGCAGGCGATGGATGAAGTTCTCGACGAGTTCCTGTTCGGCAAGCCCGCGCTGGTGCGCGATCTGGTTCTCATAATTGGGTAGCTCAGATGTGACGAGTTTTTCTTTTTCCGCCATGTAGCGGGCGGCATCGTCTGCATCGTCGCTGCCGAAATCGTAGCGGATGGAGTATGCCTGTTTGGCTTCACGCAGGCGGTCGCGCGAACGCCCTTCGGCGGTCTGGTAGTCGTTTTCGTAACGGCTGGCGTTTTGCAGAATTACTTCGAGCGGTTGACGTTCGCGGCGGCGTTCATATTCCTTTTGGACATCGGACCGGGTCTCCTCATCCGCATTTTCCTGGAGGAGGAAGGCTTCTGCGCTTCGGATGGATTCGTCTGCGCTCCTTTCCAAGCCTGGAATCGCTTCCGTTTCGATTTGCTTGATCTTCTCTTCAAGACTTCCCAGCTTCTTCGTAAGGCTTAAAACTTCATCCTGCAATTGATCGCGCTCGCGTTGATATTTCTCCACTTCAGCCTTCAGGGTTTCGACGGTGTGGGAATCGAGCGCGGCAAGTTCCTTTTTGAGCGCGGCGAGTTCGGATTCCAGCGGGGCGAGCCGGCGGAGGGCAGGCAGGGCGGTTTCAAGTTCGACGAGCGGTCGGATCTTGAGGCGGGTGAGGGCAAGACGTTCGCGCAGGGCGGTTTCGCGTTTGTTGAGGTTATTCAGTTCACCTGCAATCTCATCGATGCGCTGCTCGCGTTGTTCGATCTGCCGCGGCGCCGCGCGTTCACCGATGAACCAGCGTTTGTAGACCTGCGGGTTGAGATGGCTGTCGGTGAAATTGCGGCGGATAAAACATTCCTGCGTGATGGCAGTGCGATGGCTACGGAGTTGTTCGACAGTATCGCACTTGATATAGTGACCAAGGAGCAGGTCGACATAGCGGCGGCCGGCGGGGTGATCAGTGACGACCTCGGAAGCGAGTGTGTTCGTGGTGCGAGTTCCGTCTTTACCTATGTACGTGTTTACTTGTGTACCTGTTTCTGTGTTGCGTACTGCGTGTTCCGTTTTGTGATGTAGGATTGCTTCCGTATCCAGCAATGCCGCGCCATGGATCGTGTCTTTGTGTTTGCGATAGAGCTGCATGGCATCGTCATAATGGGCAGGCGGTACGAGCAGTGTGAAGCGATTGAACCCGAGCAATCCTTCGACGGCGTTTTGCCAGTCGAGGTCCGGGATCTGCAGGACATCGCAAAGGTAAACGACCTCATTGGCGCCTAGCCCCAGTTCGGCGCGCAGGAGGCGGCGCAGGCGGGCGGCATTGGGCGCTTCTGCCTCGTAACTGGTCTCGCGGTCGCCGGTGCGGAGTTTTCTGATTTCATCTTCGAGCCTGGTTGCCTCGCTTTTTAGCTGGGTGGCTTGTTCGTTGAGGAGAGTTTCTTCGCGAGAAAAGTGTTCCCCAAGAGTGGATAATGCCTCTTGCGTGTTGCGTATTGCCTGCTCAGCGTCCGCTTGTGCGTGTTTACCTGTGTACTTGTCTACTTTTTCCTTAATGAACGATTTGAGCGCGACAGGAATTTCGATCTTATCGGCAATGAGAAATCTCTGTAATTTTTTGGCATCCGCGAGTTCGGCGGCGAGGGAGCGATCGAAGTCGGTTTGACGCTGTGCAAGGATCGTCTGTTCGGCGGTGAGGGCGGCGACTTTGTCACTCAGCTCTTTTTCGCGTTGGGCAGTCTGGTTGCTGCCGAGGGCGATTTCAGCGTCGGTCAAGGCCGATTGGGCAAAGCGCAGGTTTCGGCTGAGTCCATCACGCTGATTCTCTTCACGCTGAAAATCCAGCTTGGCGGAGTCCAACTCGAGGCGGCGCGCTTTCAGTTCATCCAGGTAGACATCTGCCTGGGCGCGGCGGGCGACATAGGTGTTGGTGATGCGGCGGCGGCGATTGGCGAGGCGTTCCTTGTCGAGATCTTCGATGCGGGTGAGAGAGGCAATACGCTCACGGACATCGGCGGCAAGGGACTCGAAGTGACGCAGGGTTTCGAGCTGAGCTTGCAGGGTTTTGACATCCAGCAGGTTTTCCTCGAGCAGGTAACTGTGAACGAAGGAACGGATATCGGTGAGCGGGCTGAACGCCAGCCCCTTGACGATTTTGGCGGGGAAAGAATCTTTGAGCTGACCGAGCCGGTTGAGCAGATGGACGCGGTAATCCTCGAGGCGGGTGAAGATGCGGGCGCTGGCGTTGAGCGGCAGGGCAAAATGCTCGAGGTGGCGCTTGAAGCTGCGCGTGTCGAAGAGCTGCCCCGGGGCTTTGAAGAACCAGGAGTCGTTGAGGGCGGCGTTGTGGACGATGAAATAGGTCACGTCGGGGGTGCGCCCGTCTTCGTAGGCGTCAATGACGGCGCCATGCGCGAAGAATGTCCCATCGGGGTTCTTGAATTCGAGCGCCGCTATGCCGGTCGCGTCGCCGCGCAAATAGCGCTGCCCTTCGGTGCCGAGCTCGCCGCGTACATAACTGGCGAGAGTCCGTTTGCCGCCGCTCAGGGCAGCCTGGTTGAACCTCACATCACGCTGCCCGCCCACGAGGGCAAACTGCACCGCGTCGAGGATGGTGGATTTGCCCGCGCCGTTGATGCCAATGAAGTAGGTGGTTCCCTGGCAATCAATGGTGGTGTTTTCAAAGAGATGCCAATTGATGAGGCGGATGCGGGTTAGCTGTTTCATAGCATCATTCCTCCTCGTTTTCGCTTTCCGCCTCATCTGCCCTGTATTTTCTTAACCATGCTTCCAGCTCAGACGCGGACTGAATAGGAAGGATGAGGTGGACAGAGCCGCGTAAACGTAAACGGGCTTCGCCATCATGCACGTCTATGTTGCGCCCATCGATGGTGTCGATCAGACCCATGGCGCGCAGGCGGCGCAGGAGAGTTTCGTACTGTCCCACGCCGAGGTCGCGTTCCTTGCCCGTGATGGTGCGATATTCCTCGCGCACTTCACCGATCGTGACCACGGGATCGCTGGCGAGGCTGAGGTGTTCGGTTTTGTCTTCATAGAGTTTACGGAGTACGACGATCAACAGTGATTCGTCCAGTTTGTAGCGGGCGCGGCTGTAGCTGTATTCCGAGACGACTTGAAAGATGCGGTGATAGTCGTCGTGCAGGAGGCTGAAACCCGTTAACGCCAGAACCGATTCGAACACGGCGCGGTGGCGATGGACAAAGTAATAATCGTCCTTGTCGCCGTCCACATCCTGGTAGAGAAAGGTTTGTCCCAACAGGCGGTTGACAATGCGCGGAAAGTCGCGGCGCGATCTTTCGGGGATATCCTGGAGAAGAGTGTCCTGGATGGATAACATGGCAGACTTTCTATAAATCAGAGTTTTATCAAATCGAAGGGGACGATCCGATATTGTCCAACATTCACGGGTTCTCCTTCGCTCACTTCAAGCCCATAACCTACCTCGGGGTGATGGGCATAGGCAATGATGGTGGTGAGCCAGTGCAGGTCGTCGCGGATCGGGAGTTCGGTGACCGGCAGACGTTTGTGCCCGTTGAAGAAGCCGAGCACCTTGCGATTGACTTTTTCAGGAGAGAACGCCTGGGCAACGTCCTGCATGGTCAGGGCATGGAGGATGGCGAATTCTTCAGGCGGGAGAACGGGAACGACGACGGCATCGGGAGTGAAGGGTGCGCGGCGCTGGGGCGGGGTATAGAAACTTTTCAGGTCAGGAACTCGCACGGGCACTTGACGCAACCCCGGGGCTTCCTCGGGGAGTTCGTCCAATCCATCGGCGCGCAACGCGGATAGGTTTTGCGCAAGGGAGACGAGGCGGTCTTTGAAACTTCCATCGGCGTTGCCCAGCTTGTAGCGCACCTGTCGGAAGGAAGTACGCAGGTATTGTGCGTGCCGTGCGTCAATATCGGTGATGAGCGGGTCCAGTCCCTCGAGTTGATGAACAATGAATAGAAGCGATTGTGTTATTTCGTGTTCCGCCTGTGCGGGCGAAAGGCGGCTTTGCGCGGCGAGTTCTTCGGCAGTGTGGGCGAGCCAGTCGTCATCCACCAGCCAGGCATGGATCTGGTTGATAATGTCGCGGCGATAGCGCGAGACGTGATCGGATGTTTTTAGGGCATGGTAGGCAGGTCCAAGCGTTTGAGTATAGTCGTCGAATTGCAGGCGCAGGAGATCGGCAACTTCAATCTGTTTGACGGCGCGTTCCACATAACGGCGAATATTCTGATTCAGTTCGTTCAGTCCGCGCACTACCTGGCGAATATTCTCGTAGGTTTGCGAGACGGCCAGCGTGGGCGAAAAATCCTTGTGAGTTGTAGCGGAGGTGATGAGTTGGTGCGCGGCGTAGAGTTGTCCCTTGAATTCGCGCGGCTTTTGCTCCTGAATGGAACGCAGGGCCTCCAGCAGGGTGAAGGCATAATCGGGAAGGATGATGGTTTCAGAATAGTCGGAGTGCTGTTCGCGTTCGATCCAGCCTGAATCGGCGAGCCGGCGGATGATATAAGCGGCGTAGGTCTGTTCGGGCTTGGTCCCTGCCAGTGATGCAGAATCCCCCTCGGCATCCGTCTGATTCGCCATGTCCGCTTCCACTTCGCTTTCGGCATCAGCCTCCTTGATGTAGTCCACAATTTCAGCGAGGACGGTTTCCCGGGCCAATCCGAAGCGATTGAATTCGGCGAGGTTGTAAATGCGGATGAGGATTGCCATGTAATGGCGTTGGAGGCTGGCGAAGCCTTGCGTGGTGAAGATGTTGAAGAGATGAGCCGGGAGAATATCAAACGGATTCGGCACGTTCTGACTCCCAGATGAGAAGATCCTGCGGTTGACAGTTGAGGGCAGCGCACAGACGGGCGAGGGCGTCAAGATCCACGTGGCGGGCTGCACCTGAATCGAGGCGGTAAACGAAATCCTTCGGCACCCCCGCTTTCTCCGCCAGTTTGCGCGGGGACATGCGCTCGCCGGTTGCAGCCTGGTGTTTGCCAAGCAGGACGGTGATACGACCAGATGTCGAGATTTTAGAACGCATGTTCTTATTCTACTGACACAAAAATGGTTTGTCAAGACATTTGGCGAAAATTTAAGACAAGCGTAGCAATCCGGTGGGCAAATGGCGAAATTGGCTGATTGGGATGCCATAGCTTGCGTTTGTTCAATTCAGCCTGCAAGGCGGGGAGTTTTTTATACCGTTCACGAACATCCGCGGTGAACTTTTGCCACGATTGTGTTTCGTTCAACTGGCGGGAAATCTCGCATTTAACGAGATCAACGGCGAGACCACGACCGTGAGTCCTTCGAAAAGAAGCGCCGGGATCTGGTAACACAGTGACTGGCCTCCGCCCGTGGGCATGACCGCCAGCGTATCGCGCCGCGCGCAAACATTTCCGATTACCTCACATTGCAATGGGCGAAAGGCATCGTAGCCAAAGGTGTGTTTTAAGATGTGGGAGGGTGTGAGCAGGTGATCGGTGCTCATGGACGACTCTTCTTGCTTTTCCGCCGCGGTCTCGAAAGTCCCTTTTTGAATGTTGTCAGCAAATCGGCTATGGACATTTGTTCTTCGTAGTTTTTCAGAGCGGGGTCATCTGGGTAGCCTTGTTTCCACATGTCGAACCAGGAGAGCGCGCCCTCGGGCTTGTCGTCGGCAATCATGAAGTCTATCTGGCAGCCGCATAATGCACCAAACTCCGTCACATGCAGTTCCCGCTTTTTCATCATCTTATCGAGAATGGTTTTCGCCTTTTCCAGATCGTCAGCCTGGATCGCTCTCCGGACCGCGATCACCTGCCCAAAAAAGTAATCCGGGAAGCGGACAGGGATTTCATCAGCGATCGCCTCTGCCTCATCGTGTTTGCCTTGCATACTCAAAGCGACTGCCAGGTTGTTGAGCAACCCCGGTTCGTCCTTTTGAATTTCGAGCGCTTTGCGCAGAAGAGTTTCACCTTCAGCGCCTTTCTCTTCGCGCAACGCGTAGATTGCCTTTTCCATGAGACGTTGGGCGGCTGGCTTGAGCGTGGGTTTCTCCGGCGAATCATAGTAGATTTGAAAGCCGAGCATCATGATCGGTTTCCATTCCCCTCCCAGCCATAAGGTTACAGACACGCCTGATTCGAATACACCATGTTTTGAAAGGATTTGGGAGGCTTCCAGGCGCAAGTCGTCCGATCCCTCCTGCCCGAGAGCAAACTCCTTTAGGTGCGCAAGGAGCGACGGGTGGGCAGACATATCCGCCAATTTCAGCGCTAGGTCACGCGAAACTGTGTCGCCTGAGGCAAGCGCGGCTGGGACAAAATGAAGAATTTCGGGATGGTCCTCGAAGTACGCGCGGATTTTGTCCTGAAATGTCGTGTCGCTTTTCTGCCTGGAAGCGCGTTCGACCGTTGACGTCAGGCTGCTGATCGTATTCCTGGATAACCAGGCATCCAGCGAAAACGCCTGTGGACAATTTCGTTCATGCCGGGGCTTTTTCAATTCCTCCAGATTATCTTTTGCCTGTAAAAAGTGAGGAGCAAGCTGCAGGCATTTTTGCCAATATTTTCGCGCTTTGGATTCGTTGCCCTTGCGGTACTCTGCGGCTGCGCACCAGTGCCAAACGGATTCGCTCAGTTGATCTAATTCACCTGCCTGTTTGGCATCATCCAACAACGCCAGAACGCCATCCTCGTCACCGATGAAGCTAAGCGCTTCTGCCTTCTTGACCCACAGGTCGGCTGCCTCTGCTTGCGATGTCTCTAGCCGGTGTGCCAGGCCGATCGCCTCTTCCTGCTTCCCTTGCATGAAGAGAAAACGCGTCAGATTGGAAAGCGCGTGAACATTATCCGGCTGGATATCAAGGACCTGTTGACTCAATTCGGTTGCCCGGGCAAGATTACCCTCCAGCCAGTACACCTGGCTAAGGTTGTTCAAGACAGGGACAAAGTTGGGTTGCTGTTCAAGGAGAGATTTTGCCAACTGTTTGCCTCGTTCATAATTCCCCAATTCCATCAGTACTTGCAATTCTTCATGCTTGCAAACAAAATCCAGCCCGCTTTCCAAAAAGAAGTCCATTTGTCCCAGCATTTCCGTTAATCCCTGTTCCAATTGTGGAATGGTTTTCTGTACATCGGTCGCGCGCTCGTCATGCGGCCATTGTTTGAGAAATTGCCGGAATGTACGCAGGGCAAGTGCTATTCGTCCGGTTGCAAGATAAGCGCCTGCAAGACCAAGCTTGATATCGGGTCGGTTAGGTGTCAGATTGTGCAATTGATAAATGGCATGCAGATAGCCATGCTGGTCTCCAAGATCCAGGCAGGCATTTGCCATATAGCCGAGCACATCTGGCTGGCGAGGGAATTTCCTGTCCAACTCCTGAAGAAGGTTTAGGGCATCCTGTGGTTCGTTTTTTGCGAGCAGGCTCTCGGCTTCTGCCAGCCCATCGCGTAACTTCCGGGGAAGGTTGATCGGATCCAGGCGGGTTGGAAAACTCTTCTTGCTCATTTATTGATTTCATCCTTCGTATTTGACGCTTATTTTCTCTCAATAATTTTAAGAGACCCTGATCGATTTGGAATTAATGGATCGTGATAACAATAAAGGCAAACTGACTGTTCCATTGTAACTCTTCTTGAGAAGAATTCACTGAGTGGGTCAGCATACGGCAGGTCTTGAACACTAGAGCAAATTCCAGTTCCGTATACGAATGCACCGCGCAAAATCGCCTTGTTTTAGGGCATTTTTCAATGCCGAAACCTGATTACCTTACAGAATGATTTTGGGGCGCAGAAAAACACTGATTTTCGCTGATTCAAGACAAAAAACTGCGTTTTCAGCGTGAGT
>JAFGCG010000068.1 GCA_016932715.1 Anaerolineales bacterium | reverse complement strand
TTCCACAGATTTTCGCAGATTTTTCCTTGTTTTCTTAAGCCTTTGTGTCCCTTTGTGTCCTTCGTGGTGAATTCTTAAACACTCTCTAAGGTGACTGTCACAATCATGGAGTCGGCAGCATGAAATTCAACTACGGCAAAACGTTCCTGCTCGGTTTTGGTTTTCTGGGTATCAGCATTATCTGGCCCATTTTCAATCAATTCATTCCCGTTTTTCTACAGGCAGGCAACCCGGAATTCGAGCGCCAGCTGCTGGCTGAGGGGCGTGAGATTCCAAATATTGTCGGTTTCGGTCTGGCTCCCAGCCTCGCACTCTTCATCATGACGTGGGATAACATTCTGAATATGATCATCGCCCCATGGATCGGTACAAAAAGTGACCAGACCTGGAATCGCTTCGGCCGGCGCAAACCCTATATTCTGCTGGGCGCGCCCATTGCGCTGCTGGCTTTTGTCTTTGTGCCGGTTGCTCAATCTGTTCTGGCTGTTGCAGCCTTCATTTTTATTACGAACTTTGGCATGGCTCTCTTCCGTGCTCCGACGGTTGCCTGGCTGGGCGATCTGTTCAGCGCCGAGGAGCGCAGCAAGGCAAACGGTGTCATCAACCTGATGGGTGGAGTCGGCGCGCTGCTGGCTTATTTTGGCGGCGGGATCCTGTTCAACCAGTTTGGCCGCGCGGCTCCCTTCATCGCTGGCGCGGCAGCCACAGCAATCGCTTTGCTGGTTGTTCTTATATTCGTCAAAGAACCTCCATCCATCAACGCGATGGAAAAAGAGCAACAGAACAACCTTTTGCAGAATGTGAAAATCCTGTTTGCCAAACCTGACAAAAGCGCCCTGTTTGTGCTCCTGAGTATTCTGCTCTGGTTCATGGGCTTCAGTGCATTCGATACCGGGCTTTCTTCATTTGCAGTCTTTACCCTGGGAATGAAAGCGGGAACTGCGTCTATTTATGCGGGGACAATGACCATTTTCTTTCTTCTTTTTGCGGTGCCCGCCGGGCTTTTAGGCACGCGCTGGGGCCGCGAGAAGACCATCCGCATTGGACTGATCGGACTCGTCCTCAGCGCGCTCCTGGGATTTTTCATCGTTCAGGAAGCGATCAGGTTGGTCGTCCTTTTGCTGTTTGCAGGTGCGTTTTGGGCAATGGTCAATGTGAATAGTCTGCCTCTGGTCTATGATCACGGCGATGAAAAGCAGATCGGCGCATATACCGGCCTCTATTATTTCTCATCACAATTGGCAGCCGTGCTGGGTCCCACCCTGCTGGGCATCGTGGTCGAGGCAATGGGGAATCAATACCGCTGGCTCTGGCTGTTTGCAACAGTTTTCATGGCGCTTGCTTTTATGGCAATGCTCGGCGTGAGACGCGGGGCGGCAACGGCTCACTAACGGGATCAATGCCCGGCTGGGGCTCGCGCGCCAGCGACGCATCATACATCCCGCGTAATGGTTATCTTGTCAGACAATTCGACTAAATGTATACTCACGCTGAAAATGAGTTCATCCTGGCGCGCCCTCCTCGCAGCAATCCCGATCCTCACCCTCCTGACGTCTGCCTGTGTCCCGGCAGCCATTGACTGCGCCAGTGAAACGATATTCTGCGTTGGGTTGGTCACAGAGGTTGGCAAGGTCAATGACAAATCCTTCAATCAGTCTGCCTGGGAAAGCCTTCAGCGGGCTGACGAGGAATTGGGCGCCTATGTACAGTACATCGAGACTGTCAATTCAAAAGATTATGCCAAGAACATCGCGGCGTTTGGCGAGCTTGGCTTCGATGTGATCGTGACGGTTGGTTTCGCTCTGCGCGAGGCTACGATTGCGGCAGCGGGGACTTATCCGAATACCGACTTCATCGGTGTGGACCAGTTTCAGATGGAGCCCGTCGAGGGGGTGGCAGGATTGAATTTCCCTGAAGATCAGGCCGGTTTTCTTGCCGGTGCTCTCGCCGCCATGATGAGCAAGAGTCACAAAATCGGCGCGGTCTGCGCGACGGATGCAATCCCGTCCGTCTGGCGCTTTGGTGAAGGCTATAAGGCCGGTGCAGCTTATGTTGACCAGGAAAAAAGTCTTACGACCGAGGTCTATGTCCTCTATCACAGCAATAATGATGAGGCTTTCAGCGATCCCGAGTGGGGTGCAGAGACTGCCGGGTCGATGCTGGATCAGGGCGCGGATGTGATCTTCGGTTGCGGCAGAGATACCGGGAATGGCGCCCTTCTCGCAGCCGCGCAGGCGCAGGCGTACGTGATCGGCGTTGACACCGATCAATACCTGACCCTGCCGGAAGCCGCTCCACGAATGCTCTCGAGCGCGCTCAAGCTCGTCGCTCCGGGTGTGTTCGAATTAATTAAACTCTCCCGGGAGGGCGCTTTCCCAAGCGGAAATTACCTCGGCGATGTAGGCTATGCTCCGTTTCACGATTTGGACAATGAAGTTCCTGCTGACGTGCGAGAGGCGCTGAAAAGGATCAGGGCTGGTTTACTGGATGGTTCGCTCAGGACCGGAGTTCCCGCGAGGAAGCCATAGAGTTGTCCAGTCCAGTTCATTCTCCCGTTTCGCTCTGAGTGGACTTTTGTTGATATAATGCAATAGACACTGTACGATCAGAAGTGATAAACGTGTTATCCGCGGTCAGGCAAGTATCATCGAGTTGTATGCTTCAGTCCTTGAGAAATATCAAACTCCCGGATTTCGCAGCAATGCTAGCTGCTACCTTTCCACAGCAGGCTATATCAATCTATGAGGAGGTGCCCTAGCAAATTTCCCCCAGTCCATGAACTCAACCAATTTAAACAGACATTTCCATATTTCAACGAGGAGAAGAAATACATGAAAAAGTTGTACATCGTTGTGGTTGCATTGATCGCAGCATCCTTCGTTCTTTCCGCCTGTGGCACGGCTGCCCCGCCAGCTGCTGATGAGCTTAAGATTGGTGTCGTGACCGATGTCGGGCAGCTTGAAGACAAGTCTTTCAACCAGGCTTCGTATGAAGGCGGCAAGGCTGCCGCGGAGAAACTCGGTGCTACATTCGATGTGATCGTGACACAGAACATCTCGGACTATAAACAGAACATCCAGACCTTCGTAGACCAGGGCTTTGATGTGATCATCACCGTCGGATTCCTGATCGGCACGGATACAGCCATCGCCGCCAAGGAAAACCCGGATGTGAAGTTCATCGGCGTCGACCAGAACATCTGCGTGGACGAGCAGGGTGCGCCCGATGCGACCTTTACGTGCGCGGGTGACGCAGCCACGCTGCTCCCGAACTACCAGGGCATCCTGTTCGCCGAGGAACAGGCCGGTTACCTGGCTGGCATCGTCGCCGGCAGCATCTCCAAGACCGGAACCATCGGCTCGGTCGCTGGAACGAGCCTTCCCGCGGTTGTCGCGTACATCGCGGGCTATGAAGCCGGCGCCAAGTCGGTTAACCCCGACATCAAGACGTTGACGCAAGAGGTCAATCCCGATCCGGCCAAGGGCTTCAACGATCCTGCGACCGGCAAAGCGATTGCCCAGCAATTCATCGCTCAGGGCGCGGATGTGTTGTTCCAGGTCGCCGGCCTGACGGGCCAGGGCGTTCTGGAAGCTGCCTGCGATGCCGGCATTTACGGCATCGGAGTCGATGTCGACCAGGTGCAGACACTCCCGAACCTGTCAAAGTGCATCGTCACCAGCGCCGAGAAGAAGCTCAAGGACACTATTCAGGCAGTTGCCGAGAGCGCCGCGACCGATGAATTTAAGGCCGGCGAAGTATTTTACAATGCGGCCTCCGAGCCTCCCGCCATTGGACTCTCCCCCTATCATGATCTCGAAAGCGTGATCACCCCCGAGATCCAAGCAAAGCTCGATGATGCATTTGCCAAGATGAAAAGTGGTGAGCTCAAGCCGCCGAGAAAGTAGTTAATCTTCCATCCACGTTTTAGGAGAGAGGTGGCCAGCAGTGTCGGCCGCCTCTCTCTTCGGAAGCACACCCTCGCAAAGGACTGATTATGAGCGTCGCACAATCCCCACCACCGCGGCTCCAGATGCGCGGCATTACCAAGCGTTTCCCGGGTGTCATCGCCAACGACAAAATCGATCTGGATGTGAAAGCCGGAGAGATCCACGCGCTCCTCGGCGAAAACGGTGCGGGCAAGACGACGCTCATGAATGTTCTCTTCGGGCTGGCACGCCCGGATGAGGGCGAGATCCTGATCGACGGGAACCCTGTGCAGATCGCCGATCCCGCCGACGCCATCGCGCGCGGCATCGGCATGGTCCACCAGCACTTCATGCTGATCCCCGTCCTGACCGTGGCAGAGAATATCCTGCTTGGCGCCGAGACAATGGCGAACCCGATTTTCCTCGACCGGAGCGAGGCGCGGCGCCGGATCATCGAACTGGGCAAGCGGTTTGGCTTCGAGCTCGATCCGGACGCCAAGGTGGAAACACTTTCGGTGGGCTGGCAGCAGCGGGTAGAGATCCTGAAAGCCCTCTACCGCCAGGCGCGCATCCTGGTTCTTGACGAGCCTACTGCAACGCTCACCCCGCAGGAAACGGTGGAAGTCTTTGCGGTCATCCGCCGGCTGGCTGCCGAAGGACACAGCATCATCTTCATCAGCCACAAACTCTACGAAGTGCTGGAGATTGCCGACCGGATCACCGTGATCCGCCGCGGCCAGGTGGTTGGGTCGCGCCTGCCCTCTGAGACCAACGAGGACGACCTGGCAGCGCTCATGGTCGGCCGCCAGGTTAAGCTCGCCGTGGATCGCGGCACCTCGCACCCGGCAGAGCCTGTGCTAACGGTTGAGAACCTGAAAGTCAAATCGGACCGCGGCCAGGAGGTTGTGCGGGGCGTAAACTTTAGCGTCCGGGCTGGCGAGATCCTGGGGATCGCCGGGGTAGCCGGGAATGGTCAGGATGAGCTGGTCGAGGCGATCACAGGTCTGCGGCGTTCGACGGAGGGCGTGGTACGGCTCGCCGGAGAAGACATCACCGGCTGGACCGTCCGCCAGCGCCGCGAACACGGTCTGGGATATGTCCCGGGTGACCGTCAAAAGTATGGTCTCGTTCTCGGATTTCCAATTTCAGATAACCTTGTCCTCACTCAATACTACAAATCCCCGTTCGCCCGAGGGATTCAGAAACAGGACGCGGCAATCGAACAATGGGCGCAGAGGACGATCGAGGAGTTCGATATCCGCACGCCTTCCTGGGCGGTGCCGGCTGGCACACTCTCAGGCGGGAATCAGCAGAAGGTCATTGTGGCGCGCGAGTTCAGCCGCGACCTGAAGGCGCTCGTTCTCGACCAGCCGACGCGGGGCCTGGATGTTGGCAGCATCGAGTTCATCCACAAGCAGGCGATCGGCAAGCGTGATGCCGGCACCGGCATCCTGCTCGTGTCCGCCGAACTGGATGAGATCCTCGAGCTCTCCGACCGGATCGCCGTCATGTATCGCGGTGAGATTGTAGCGGTTGTGGACGGACGTACTGCCAACAAAGAGGAGATCGGTCTGCTTATGGCGACCGGGGGCCGGGCTCCAGCCAAAGAATCGCCAACTGGCACATCCAGCCAACCCGGAGCGGACCCGGATACAATTAGAGGAGGAACATCATGAAGGCGCGTCTTCGGTCGTACGCAGGCTTGATGCTCGTCCCCGCGCTGTCGATTCTGCTCGCCCTGCTGGTTGCGTCCGTTCTCATCATTGCCTCGGGTCTGGTCGGCACGGAGAAGAAGGTCAACCTGCTTCTCCCGCTGATTGCCTACCGCAGCCTGATCGTAGGAGCGTTCGGGAACTTCAAGGGCATCGCCAACATGGTCGTCGCGGCGGCGCCCCTGATGCTCACGGGTCTGGCTGTCGGAGTGGGTTTGAAGGCCGGGCTGTTCAACATCGGCGCAACGGGCCAGGTCCTCTCGGGTGGTCTCGCCGCCGCCCTGATAGGGATGCAGGTAGCCGATGCGCCTGTTTTGATCGCCATTCCCGTCGCCATGCTGGGGGGCATGCTCGCAGGCGCGCTGGCTGGTTTCATCCCGGGATTTCTCAAAGCGTTCACCGGCGCGCATGAGGTGGTCACCACCATCATGCTCAATGCCCTGATTCAACTGATCGTTTCAGGACTGGTGAACGATGTTTTCCGCGCCCCCGGATTCAGTTTCGCCCGGACCGCGCCGGTAGGCAGCGCCGAACTGACCGGCCTCGGTAACACCACCCTGCATCTGGGAGTGATCTTTGCCCTCGTCTGTATCCCGCTCAGTTACTGGCTTCTGTGGCGGACAACCGTAGGGTTCGAGATTCGAGCGGTGGGAGCCAACCCCACCGCAGCCTTCTATGCCGGAATGAAACCGCGCCGCATGATGATCCTCACCATGTCGTTGTGCGGCGCGTTCGCGGGCCTGGCGGGGGCGATCGAGGTCCTGCGCCTGGGATACTATCCGGCCGTGTTTGGGACCGGGATCGGCTTCGACGGCATCACGGTCGCCCTGCTGGGCCAGTCGAATCCGATCGGCATTATGCTCTCCGCACTGCTGCTCGGCGCCATGCGGGCTGGCGCTCCGCTCATGCAGATCCAGGCCCGCGTGCCTGTCGAGATCATCGATGTGATCCAGGGTATTATCCTGATCTTCCTGGCAGCTGAGATCGTCGTACGCAAGATCTTCCGCCTCCGGACTGCAGGCGTAGGCGCCGGCGAACTCCAAACGATCACCCGTACCTACGGAGAAAAGGTGGTCGGCTAATGGATGTACTACTTGATATCCCCGTCCTGGGATTTATTTTGCAGTTCCTGGTCTACCTGGTCCAGGTGATCGGGAGCGGGCATATCGCCCCCATCATCCTGGGTCTTGCCACGCCCATCGCCCTGGGTGCTTTGTGCGGCGTAATGAACGAACGCAGCGGTGTCGTGAACATCGGTATCGAAGGCATGATGTTGTTTTCTGCCTACGTGGCTTTCATGACCGCCCTCTTCGTTCACCAGGCTTTCCCGGCCGAACCCGGCGCGCTCTTCGGCGCGACGCCGGCTTTGATCGCGGGGGTGGTCGCCGGCATCGCGGCTGGAATGCTGATCTCCCTGCTCCACGCCTGGTTATCGATCAGCGTCCGGGCTGACCAGATCATCAGTGGGACGATCATCAACATCACAGCTCTCGGATTGACAAGCTACCTGAATCGCCTCATCAAGCCGTTCGACAGCGCAGGCACATTCCAGTCGTTCAGACCGCCGGCAGGGCTTGTAAACCTGCCCGGGATCGGCTGGCTGCTCGAGATGTTTACAGCGGTAGGACCGATTGCCATGTCAGTCCTGGTGCTTGTGATTATCACCCAGGTCATGCTCTTCCGCTCCCGTTGGGGCCTGCGGACGCGCGCCGTTGGAGAGCACCCGAAAGCAGCGGACACCGTCGGCATCAATGTGATCGCGCTGCGCTATCGTAACGTTCTGATCGGAGGCGTGTTTGCCGGCCTGGCTGGGGCGTACCTTACCCTGGAGGCGACAGGCTCCTTCCAGAACAACATGACCGCCGGGCGGGGTTTCATTGCCCTGGCTGCCATGATCTTCGGCCGCTGGACACCCCTGGGCGCGTTCGGTGGCGCGCTGCTCTTCATGGGGTCGCAGGCGATCGGGGTCGCGATCCGCCTCGCGCCTCCTTCGGGAGACCTGGGCACGTTTTTGGCCGGCATCCAGCAGGCCTATCCAAGCATTTACAACAACTTCTTCACCGGGCTGCCGTACCTGCTGACGATCATCGTGCTGGCCGGAGTCGTGGGCCGGAGCAATGCTCCCGCCGCCGACGGCAAACCCTATGAGAAGGAGAGTCCCACCTGAGCTCGGCGTCGGGACCACGTTGCGTCTCCTGGCGATGGAGGGGCAGGCTCACGAAAAACAAGTCGCCTTGATCGAAAACTACACCCTTCCCCTCTCCCTCCTTCGACTTTGCTCAGGATGGGAGAGGGTTTTTTATAGGAACAAAGGGGAATATAAGGTCGTCTGTATTCGTGTACCCCGCACGCCACATAATAAAACACTTAAAGAAGCGTGCGGGGTGTAAAATTGTTTTGCGAAAAGAGGAGAAAACAATGCCCAAAGCTGCCCGCAATATTTCGATCCTGACTGTTATCATTCTAATACTCTCAGCCTGTAATCTGCCGTCGAACGCGCCTGCCACAGAGGAACCGAACGCCGTATTTACAGCCGCAGCGCTCACCGTGCAGGCACAAATGACACAGCCGGCTGCATTCAGCACGCCGACTCTGCCGCTTACGATGGCAACAAATACTTCTGCGGTCCTCCCCACGCTGCCGCCGTCAGCTACCCCTCGCCCCCCAACCGCCACCTCGATATGTGACCTGGCACAGTTCGTCAAAGATGTAAACATCCCGGATGGTTCGCAAATTACTCCGGGTGGTTCGTTCACAAAAACATGGCGTCTCCGAAATATCGGTGTCTGTACATGGTCCGGGTACACGCTTGTGTTTGACAGCGGCGACCTGATGGGGGGTACACCACAAACATTTGGGACGGTTTCGCCCGGGCAGGAAGTAGACCTTTCTGTCAACTTCACGGCTCCCACAAGCTCAGGTTCTTATCGCAGCTATTGGCGGATCCGGAACTCCGCGGGGGTCCTGATCCCTGTATCCGGCGGGACGCAGGGCAAGTCGTTCTTTGTGGATATCAAGGTTTCCGTAGCCAGTTCCGGCTATGACTTTTACACCCGCGCCCCAGACGCCAACTGGAACACCGGCGCAGGCAATATCCCGTTTGGAGGACCCAATACAGATTCAAGAGGCTTTGTCATGTACCGCAGCAATGAAAAACTGGAAGATGGCTCTACCCCCAACAAGATTCTGGAAACCCATCCACAGTGGGTGGACGACGGTGTGATCACAGGGTTTTACCCAACCTACACTGTCGTCTCAGGGGAACACTTCAAGGCAAAGATCGGTTTCCTTGCCAAGAGTGATGGAACCTGTGGAACGGGTAATGCCAAGTTCCAGTTGAACTACAAAGAATCAGGATCAAGTACCACCCACTCCCTCGGCGAATGGACAGAGACCTGCGATGGTACTTTAAAGGAGGTCGATGTTAATTTGAGCAGTATTGCCGGCAAAACCGTTCAATTTGCCCTGGCTGTCCTGGCAAACGGCTCCTCCGATCAGGACTGGGCGGTGTGGGTCAACCCACAGGTAAAGCTACCCTGATAAAACGACGAGCGTCCGGCGGAGGTCGGGCGCTTTTTATAAGAAGGTATAATATTGGGCCGATCTGCTCTACCCAACTTAATGGAAAGGAAGTGTTAATGTCTGCTCTTCGCATATATAAAATCCTGGCTGTAGTGATCGCCATCACATTACTTGTGCCTGCTTGCGGTTCCTCCCCGGAACAAGAATCGATTATCTCCACCGCAGTGGCAGAGACCGTGCAGGCCGGCGGATCCCCTACGGAAACTGCAACGCTGCCACCCGCTACGCAAACTCTGGAGACACCCGGCAGTGAAATAACACTTACACCTGCGATCACAGCCACGAACGCAACTACCCTTGTTTCCGCGCCCGCCGATCCAAATTGTGCGAAAGCCTCCCTGGTCAGTGAAAACCCGCCCGACAAGACCATCCTGACGCCGGGTGAATATTTTTGGAAAACCTGGACCTTGGAAAATATCGGCACCTGTACCTGGACGACTGCATACAGTCTGGTCTTCTGGAGTGGGGACAGACTGGGCAGCTCGCTCTCCTATCCGTTACACGACGATATCTCGCCCGGCGAAAGAATTGATGTTTCCATTTACCTGCAGGCTCCTGAGACGATGGGGACTTTCAGCGGATCCTGGCGAATTAAGACTCCCTGGGAATCGAATTTTGGGGTAGGCCTGTACGACGCCTCGATGTCCACTTCCATTGTGGTGGGCAGCATCACGCCAGAAAGCCGCAAGACGGAGACCGTCTTTGGAGTGACCAACGTGACCTATACAGTTGACCGCAGATGTGCTCCTGCCAATACCTTTTACACGGTCGTAGCCTATATCAGCAGCAATGGACCGGTGAAAATCAATTTTATATGGGTGCAAAGCGACGGCAATAGCGATGAAACCAATAAATTCGAGTTCACGGAAGCCTCGACAAAAGCCTTCAAGCGGGAATGGTCTCAACATAAAGAATCCAATGTATCCATACGGTGGGTGCAGGTGATTGTCACATCTCCCACCTATCGGGAGTTTGCGAAAGTGGAACTTCCTGCGCTGTGCCACATTGACGATTGACGAAAGGAGCCAGTGAAAATCACTGGCTCCTTTTCTTTTGGAACTCCAAGGCGACTTAAAACGTCTTATTGAGTGGCTTATTCTAAACCGGAGGCATGCATGCACAGCGAACGTTCCAAGAAGCTCCTGATCCCGATCCTCGCCCTGGCAGCGGCTGTTTTGGCCTGTAACGGCCCGTTTGCAGCTTCGACCCCGCAGCCTGCGGCGACTCTTAACGCATTGTATACTGCCGCCGCGCAGACCCTGGCAGGAATGTCCACGCAGGCGGTTACCACACAGTTTTCACCCACAGCGACCCTCTCCCTGCCGACGGCAAGTCAGATCGTCGTCAACACCTATACCTCCGTCCCCCCGCTGACCGCGGCACCGGTCACGCGGTGTGATGCGGCTGCGTTTGTCAGTGACGTCACGTATCCCGATGGCGCCAACGTAACGCTGGGAGGCACCTTCACAAAAATCTGGAGATTAAAGAACGTCGGCACCTGCACGTGGACAACCTCCTACGCTCTCGTGTATGTGAGCGGGGAACGGTTCGGGGCGCCGGCCGCTGTCGCACTGCCGACCAGCGTCGGGCCGGGCCAGACCGTCGATCTGGCTGTCAATTTGACCGCGCCCAATCAAAGCGGTCACTACCGCGGCTTTTGGAAGCTCCGCAACGCCTCCAACGTGCTTTTTGGCATTGGGCCGGACGCGTCTGCGCACTTCTTTGCGGATATCAATGTGACCGGGTATGCAGTCACAGGCTATGATTTTATTGCCAACAACAATTTCTGTGACGACGCAAGCTGGCGGAATGATTCGCGTGACCTGCCCTGCCCGGGTTCCGATGGGGACAACCGCGGCTTTGTCATCGCGCTCGACTCACCCAAGCTGGAGGACGGCAAATCGCAGGGCAAGGGCCTGTTGACCTTCCCGGAAAGAAGCAGCGACGGTTTTATCAGCGGCAAATACGAAGCCATTCGAATCCAGTCGGGGGACCGTTTCCAGGCGCTGATCGGCTGCGAGTATAAAGCCAACGATTGTGATGTAATCTTCCGCCTCCAATACCAGGTGGGAAGCGGCGGCATCCGCACGCTCGGCCAATGGCGTGAGGTCTACGAGGGCCAGTTCTACCCGATCAACATCGATCTGAGCACGTTGAGCGGAGAAAAAGTCAAATTTATTTTCACGGTTTTTGCGAACGGTTCGTCGCATGAAGATCACGCCCTGTGGATCAACCCGCGCATCACGCGCCAAAGCTCCAGCCCGGCCACGCCGACACCAACCCGTACCAGGACGCCTACCGCCACCACGACCGCGACCTCAACCTCTACGGCGACTCCCACCGACACCCTGACATCCACCGCCACTTTCACACCTACCAACACTCCCACCGACACTCCTACCTTTACGCCAACAACGGAAACACCCTGAGGCTGAAGCAGTGCGAAGTACTGCAGGCGCACTCCCTGTGATCTGTATGCGGCACTTGCATACCGCTATAGCGGTATAATGAAACTGGAAGTATGACGCCCGCTATACGCATCCGTATACTTCCAGTCCAACATTTTCACCGTCATTTCACGGAGGTAACAATATGTTTGTTCGAAAACCCGCGCGGCAAATCCTGTTCATCTTATTGACAGCCGCACTGACACTTACAGCCTGTAACATGGGAGCCACGCCTGCCCCGACCATTGATGTTAACGCGATCAACACCGCTGCATATTCCACCGCGGTAGCCCAGGTATCTGTTGGACAGACCCAGACGGCTCTTGCCGCGCCTCCGGCAACCGCGTCCCCAACGAATACCCCTCTCTCCCTGGTTACTTTTCCAGCCGCGGATGGTTCTGCCGTACCCGGTGAGAACCCGGCACTTCCAACTGTGTCTTTTAATAACACGGGGGTCACCCCCGTTGGATCACCGGCCGTGCCTGGCGCGGCACCGACCGCTGCCCTGGGAGATGCCTGCAGTAACAGTGCCTTTGAAGGGGATGTGACGATCCCGGACTGGAGCGTGATCGAACCGGGTACGAATTTCACAAAAATTTGGAAGCTCAGGAACACCGGCACCTGCCTTTGGGATGATGGATTTGCCCTGGTTTACATCGGCGGCAGTAAGCCGGATCTCGATCCTTACGATTATAAATTTAGTAAAACAAAGGATCATGATTTTGTTGCAGCCGGTGAGGCGATCAACATTGCCATCGACCTGACCTCGCCCTGCACTCCCGGAAAATATGAGGGCCACTGGCGCATGCGCAATGACAAGGGTTACTATTTTGGGACAATTCTGTCTGTTTATATCGAGGTTACGGAAAAGCGTAAGAATTGTGGAAAATAAGAAGTGTGGAACTGGCTAGAGGTGCTATGAACACAAAACTGATCATTATGGCGATTCTCATCACTACGCTGATCACAGCATGCGGATCTTCGAACACGCCCGCGGCAGAACCTACTCCGGATGTCGCTGCAGTACGCACGTCAGCGGCGAGCACGGTCGTTGCACAGTTCACGCTGACGGCTGCCGCGTTCACACCCACACCCTCCCTGCCCACGGAAACACCCAGCCCTGAGGCAACCAGCACAGTCACGGCGGCAGCCGTCGCACAAGTGACGAATGCCGAAGGCACGGTTGTCATCTTGTGTGATAAGTATTCCTGGGATCTTGCGACCGTGGATGTCAATGTACCCGATAATACCGTGATGTCGCCGGGACAGGACTTCATCAAAACCTGGAAGATCAAGAACATCGGGCAATGCACGTGGGATGCAGGCTACAAACTGGTCTTTAGTTACGGCGATGAGGAATTGAAGGGTGAGGCACAACCGCTCTCGGCAGCCATCGGACCGGGTCAGGAGGTGGATGTTTCCGTACAATTCACAGCCCCCGACCTGCCCGGCACGTACACCAGCTACTGGACTCTTCAAAACGCGCGGGGCATTGCTTTTCAGGGCAACGACAATAAAGTGCTGTATGTCCAGATTGTTGTGCAATAAGATTTGACCGCACCAGTCTGTTTGACAGCGACCCTGTCATCCCAGTGGGACAGATCATACGATCTGTCCCACTTTTTATGCCAACTCACCATTGACTTGGGAATGGGAAACTTGTATAGTAAGAGCAATCCATCCATTTTTTCTTTCTAAACCTGGACTGCCTGATCTCCGAAATGCTCCGACGAAAATGCCCGCAACCGAGTTGGCTGCTCGAACTTCTTGAAAGAATACATTCTATCCAGTCTTGAGGAGACCTTTTAGCATGGATAACAGTGGAAAATGTGCTGGTGTTGTCACAGTAACATTATGGTTCAATTCACCCAGGCACATTGATCAGATCAGGCAATCCATAGAAATTCTCAGGTCGTTAGGCATACCAAAGATATTTGTTGTACAAGATGTGAAAACTAAAATTCCGCTCGACACGTTTGCAGGTAAAGATGTGGAGGTTGTCGAAGCGGATGTTTTTGAGACTTGTCAAAAGTGGTACATTGGCCTGAGTAAAGCTTTCAAAGAAGGCTATGGCAGGGCATTTGTTTTTCCCGGTGACGTAGAGCAATACAATGGTAAAGATCTACTGGATGAGCCCACTCTTAGAAACACGCTGATCAGCAAAATGGAAAAGATGCTGTTAGATCCATCTGATCTAATTATTGGAGATTACAGTGTGCCATTTAGAGACGAAAACCCCAAATATCAATTGAGTAAGAGGGGTGCCTTTGAACTCCTGAAAGAGTTTTTCCCTGAAGAGTCGAAGAAAATAATCGATCAAGACATCTGCTTTCCAAGGAGTGAGTTTTTTATCGTTAGCAGGAAGCTATTTAACAGTTTTTTCAGTAAGGGGTACTATGCCAAATGGATGCCCTGGGAAGCTACATTGCAGTTACTGGTCTATGCCAGCAGGAACAATTATGAAGTGTCCAGGCATGATTTGGGAGAAATTGGAGACACTGCTGTTAAGCGGGGAAATGACTATGAAATAGCAAATCAGTTGCTGCGAATGCAATATACGGTGTTCTATGAATATCTAAAATATCATGGCTATGAGAATCCTTCCGGTCACCTCCCGCCCGATTGGCTTTTACACCTGAAACGAAGTTATAACATAATCTCAAACTTTCTCGCAGAAAATTTTGTTGTTACCATTGATGGCCCAATCGCTGCTGGAAAGAGTACTGTTGCCAGGGCCATCGCTCGTAAATTTGGCTTTCTTTATGTAGATGGTGGAACATTTTTCAGAGCCCTGACATTAAGTGCTATTGATAATAAAATCGATCTGGATGACGAACAAAAACTTGTTGATCTGGTTGAAAAAGTGGAGCTCAGGCTGGAGAAAAGTCAGGAAAATGACCGGATGGTATACAAGGTATTCCTCGATAACAACGATGTAACCACAGCGATTCAAAGCCCGCAAGTCAGTTCCGAAGTTCCTTTCGTTTCCAGGCACGAGCGCGTGCGCGCGCAAAGAAAGATCTGGGTCAGAAAGCTGGCAACAGACCACAACATCATTGCGGAAGGAAGGTTGCTGGGTAGCGAAGTGTTCCCGAGTGCCAACATAAAATTTGCCCTGGATGCTACTTTAGAGGTGAGGACGTTGCGAAGATACCTGCAATTGCAGGAGCGGGGGGAAATCTTCAGCCAGGAAGAAATCAAAGATATGATCGTGGAACGAGATGGCCGTGATCGAACAACCGGGAAAAAAGACCGCTTGGAGCGACAAAGGGATGCAATTTATCTGGATTCGTCCAGTCTGACAGTAGATGAAGTTGTCCATATCTTCGTTGAGAACATCCAGCCAGCTTTTGAACTATGGAAAGAGCAGAAGAGCCAACAATGATGCCGGAAATATTCAATGATACCCCCCCGCGAAAGGATCTTTTGGGTTTTGAAACGCTGGCCGAGGTGCTATTGCAGGTTATCCAGAGCGTTCAACCACCATTCACGATCGGAATCTTCTCAAAATGGGGCTTTGGGAAAACAACCCTCATGACAATGGTTCAGCAGAAGATCAGGGCCGAGAGTAGTATCAAAACCCTTTGGTTTAATCCCTGGAGATATAACGAGAAGGAGCTGATCTGGAAAGCACTCATCACAGAACTATATGCTGAAATCGCACGGGACGATAAAATAACTGTCGAGTTCTTGAGCCGGGCAGTTGAGAAGGTTACCAACTTTACAGGAGCTTTCGCCGGCAAAGCTGAGATTGGAACAAAGTTCTTTGACCTTTTTAGATTAGAGCCTCAATTCCTGAATCAGATGGAACATTTTACCAATAAGCTGATAAATGAATTTGTTGGAGCGCATGGAAAATTAGTGATCTTCATCGACGATCTTGACCGCTGCCTGCCGGAGAATGCCATCAAAGTGCTGGAAGCCATAAAGCTGTTTTTCGATGATTCAAGATGTGTTTTTATCATTGGACTGGACAAGAGCATTATTGAGAGGGGTATTCACACCATCTATGATGAAAAAATCGGTATGTCAGGCATCGACTATCTTGAAAAGATCATTCAGCTGCCCCTCAATGTGCCCGCGGTCACAGACGAGAATATCGGACACTTTATTTTGACTTTGTGTGATGAGCCAACCAAAGACGCCGTTTGGGAAGTAATCAAGCATGGAAGTGACAACAATCCGAGGCGTATAAAAAGATTCTTTAATATCTTCAATATTCTCAGGAAAATCTCCCACGTTAAAACATATGACGAGGAAAGGCTGCTTGCCAAAGTCATTATGCTTCAGTTAAGATTTCCCGTTTTTTACGAATTCCTTGTGGAAAATCCCTCTTACCTTAACAATCTGGACGCCGTTGCCGGAATGACGCCTGACAAGAGGCAGTCGTATCTGGCGAATGATCAGAAACTAAAAGAGTTCTTCAACAACCGTGAGTTGCGGCAATTCATCTCGAATACTTCAAAAATCGCCTGTACAGACACCGAATTGATTAAGTACCTGCGATTGACCAATACGGTTAGTATGACGGAAGTCGTCAAGGAGGAATAACATGGCACTCGAAGACAGCCTCACAAATCAACAGTATAAAGACATGTTGAATAAAGTCAGGGAATTTGCCAGGATCAGCCTGTCTTATACCTATGTCTATGGTTATAAAAGCCATGGGTATGATCACGCGGAAGACGTGGTCGCTGCATTGGAAAAACTCCTGGATTGCTATCACCAGTACAGACAGACATTAAGCGAAGAGGAGATCTGTGTCCTGTTAATGTCATGTTACCTCCATGACATCGGAATGATCATACGAAATGATAAAGAGTACAAAGACGTCAGGCAATTTCACAATGAAATCGGGTGGCGGTACATTGAAAAATACGGAAAAGAAATAGGAATTGACTATAGGATCCTCAACAAAGTGAGAGATATCTGTTATGCCCACAGCAATTTTCGTGACAATGTGGGAAACTTGGTCGATACGCTGGATAATAAGCTGCCCGACCATCCTTCCATCTCCGCAGGAAACAGAAATTTAGCGGTGCTGGTACGAATAGCAAATATGTTTGCCTTGAAGATCAACCCCTTAGCCATTATTCCGCAGACGTTGTTCTTCCAAAAAGACACAGAAGACAAGGATAAATGGCTTATGCGAAAACAACTGACGGAGGTCAGCTTCTCTGCTCCCGGCGAAGTAAACCTTACCGTCAATTGGAATGTGGATTCCAATCTCACTCTTTTGGATATCTATCGCGTCAAGCTTTCGATCTGCAGGCTGGTTAAAGATCTGGAAAATCAATTGAGGGAATGCCGCAAGTACCTGCCTCCGAAAATCGAATTTAGAGTAATCTCTTCCAATCTGGAGGAATATCATCAATCGCTTGACGGTCAGCAACAGAATATGGCAGCTTTGATAGCCAATTCCATTCAAAAGGGAACCACCTGGTTACTGAACCAAAAGGAAGATGCCTGGGGTACGCTCAGGGAAACAAGACCGCGGGTTGCTACGACAGCGAAATCAGTAATTTGTTTGCTGGATCATTCCAATCCTCAGGATATCAACAGCTTCAAAACCCAAATTCTAGACTCGTTTCGGTGGGCACTGGATCAACACGACCCTAATAAGGGAGGATTTCCGGCGAAGACGCTGGAAGATTACTCCCAATCGATCGTCCATTGTACAGCCATGGCAATCTATGCCTATGCTCTGCTTTGCGAAAAAGGAATTCTTCATCACGATGAGAATTCCAACGAGGCGAAAATAATGAAGCAGGCTGTCAACTGGTTATTACGGACAAAACAACGCTACGGCTGGGGGAACTGGGAAGAGCAGCCGGTTCGCCCGCTCCCAACATACTGGGCGCTGCGAGCCTTGAAAAGAATTGAGCCTTATATGGCGCTGGAAAGTCAAATCGATTTCGCAAAAGAATTAAATGCCTTTGCGGAGCATATTGATTCACAACGAACCGAGAGTCTGGCGACCTCCTGCTTCCTTTTGATCCTGTGTCGCGAACTTCTCGATGCCTCTGAATATTCCGAATTTAAGTCCAAAGCTTTTGGAAATGTAACAAATATATTCGAGAAAAGGCTGGAACATGGTCTCTGGAATGACGAAATCGAAGAATACCATATCTATAAAAACAAGGAAATCACCATATCGCTTCGATGGACCCATCACATATCAGCATTAGCGATCCATGCTTTGTCCGTCAATAAGGGACTTCTGGGGGTGGATAATCTGACAGAACTGTTATATGAAAGCATTTTGGCTTTGATAAACAACCAGAACACCGATGGAAATTTCGACTTTGTCCCACCCAACATGAACAACAAAGTCACTCCGACTTATGAATCGTTGAACTCGCTTAACAAGGCTCTGGATAGCCTTTTCTAAATCCCTGTCAAATCCAGAATAAGCTTTTGTGCAGTGGTCTTGCGCCCAGGCCGTCCGGGGGGATTCGGCTGGGTTTTAAGAATGATCGGTATGCCTCTGCTTGCAGGGAGATCTCAGCCTGTCTCCGGCGGCGGCAGCGGGGAATGGGAACGGTTACAATAGACCCCAACCGTGAACTGCACGCAGGGACCAGTCTTAGCTAGACTTTATCCATTTGAGCATTCGCCTTCGCTCTGATTTACGGGTAAAAATGGGTCTTTAGCAACCTCACTAACGGTTTTCTGAACTTTCAAAGCAGGAGTGACATTGTAAAAAAAGCTCTTGTCATTGAGAATTACCTTGGAATCAGCCTGTTTTGAAGGCGAAAAATGGACAATTAAATGAGGCGTGGACATAAATAAAACCGCGCAAGTTCGAGGTTGAACGAGCGCGGCTGCCTGCGTAAGATAGAGGGTACCAGACCAAAAT
>JAFGCG010000067.1 GCA_016932715.1 Anaerolineales bacterium | reverse complement strand
CGCTGATTTTCGCTGATTCAAGACAAAAAATCTGCGTTTTCAGCGTGAATCAGCGTCCCGATTCTGAAAGTGTAAGGTAATCAAATGACATCCCTTATTTTGGTCAGACACGGGCAGACCGCTTGGAATCGAGAGGAACGTTTTCGCGGTCATGCTAATGTGTTTGAATTCGATCACGATCAATTCACTCTGACCCTTCTGAACGAGACCAGCCACCTGTTACAGGTGGAGGCAAAGCAAGCCGCGTCGGCGGAATCCAGAACCATATGAGTCCCTATGAAATCGACTACCGAACGCCCCCCTTCCTCTTCCCATTATGATCTGCTGCTCGCCTGCAAGCAAACGGGTTGTCCAGTCTGCCGACTGAGCGCGCGCTCTGTCAAACGATACCTGGAAGCCCTGTTTTATGAGAATGTGAATGATCCTGGTACGCGGGATAACCTGGTGAAGAGCCTCGGGTTCTGTGATGAACACGTGCGGCTTCTGCTGAACACGAGGATTGCCGATGGATTGGGCGCATCCATCATTTACGAGAACATTGTCAATGTGATCCTTCGGAAGTTCCCCCAGCAACGGGAATCATCGCAAAGCGCACGGGCAATTACCGGACTTATCAGCGCATCCGATGGGCTTAGGAATTGTGCGGCTTGTGAGCAAAGAGATGCCAGTTCCGAGCGGGCATTGCACGAATTAGCTAAATCGCTTGGGGAGGAGAAACTGCGGCTTGCACTCCAGGAGTCGGACGGACTGTGTTTTCCGCACCTTGCGCAAGTACTTGAGCGCGTCCAAAACCCTGAATACATTGGCTTTCTTTTGGAGCTGACCAGGACGAAGCTTGAAAAACGCGGTTCGGAAATGGCGGAATTTGTCCGCAAGAACGATCACCGGTTCAGATCAGAGGGGATCACGCGCGAGGAAGCCCTGGCCTGGCGAAAAGCAATGTGCATGATCTCCGGCGCGAGTATTACGCTTACCGGAGAAAAACACGACTGATGGGGACACAAAACAGATCAGTGAGCTGCCAACGCGCCCAATAAAACCTGGCGATCTATCAGCCCGATGGCTTTCCCATTGACGTCCACAACCACCATCCATTTGCGTTTGTGTGACAGCATCCTATGAGCGGCATCTGTAAGCGATGTATCTGGTGAGGCGGTCAAAACCTCACGAGACATCAATTGCGCAGCTGTCGCGTTCTCATCGGGCAAGGAACTTTTGCCGCGTAAGGCTTGGAGGACACTCCGGCGTGCTGCAGGCTGGACGCGCATGACTGCATCTGCATCGCTGATCAATCCCACGGGGCGTCCATCCTTATCTGTGACAATCAGGCGGCGGGTTCCAAACTCCAGAAAGCTTGAAACCACTTCTGTCAGTCGCGTGTCTTCGGGAACCGCGGGAATTTCCGTGTGCATGATCTCCCCCAGCGTGCGGGCGGCACCGCCTGGCGCCCTGGAGGCCCGCTTCTTTGCCTCTTCGCTAAGAACCTGCTGCAGCACGTCGACGCGTGAAAGCACGCCGATCAGCTTTCCATCCTCATCGAGCACCGGTAGTCGTTTTATCCGCTTTTCTGCCATACGAGCTGCGACCACCACCAGGGATTCATTTCCCAGGGCAGTCACAGCCGGAGACGTCATCACATCCCCGACCTTGAGTAAGCTGGTTTTCAATATGGTCAATTCTGCCGCCAATGTTTGTTCGTCAAGCCTCTCGGCAACCGAAAGGCGCTGCTCCAGGCCGGCACGGTCCAACAAATCTTCGTCCGTCAGCATTCCCACTAACTCGCCACGCGCGTTAAGTACCGGCAGGGCCTTGAGCAGGTTTTTCAGCATAATATCCCAGGCTTCCGCGACGGTCATGGTATCCGTCAGTGTTACGACCTCGCGCGTCATAACATCCGAAACATGCTTATCCCTCGGCAGCGGATTCAGATAGCGATGGGTGTATTTGACCACCTCCACATCTTCCAGAATGATCAGCCCTTCCCCAACCATTGGAGCGATGGTCTTGATCATTTGATCCATTTTCTCTGGCGAGTCGATGAGCTGGATGATCAGCGGGAGATCCAGGGAAAGCCGCAGGATCGTAGCCGTGTGGACCACCGAGTGCGCTCCAAAACCCGCCAGACCGCGGACCACTGTCGCACCAGCTGCGCCTTGCGCCCTGAGTGTCTCCAGCAATGCGATATACAACGGCTTTCCCCGCCACTTGTCGGTCTCGCCCACGTAGATCGTGAGACGTTTGGCTTTCTTTTCCATTAACTGTTCCGGTGACATATCGGTTCCTCCAGCTACATCGCTCTTGCCAGAATAATCCCTACGACAACTGCCAATCCCCCCAGGAATGCGTTTCCAAAAAGGTTGAACAACCCGGCCAGCCACTGGTTATTCATGATCAAACTGACGCTTTCGAAAGTATACGATGAAAACGTCGTGTACGACCCCAGAAAACCAATCGCGACCAGAATACGCAAGCGCGGGTCCAGCAGGAAGCGGTCCACAGCCAGGGTCATAAAAAACCCCAGGATCAGGCTGCCGCTCAAATTAATAATGAGATTGCCATACGGAAATGAACTGCCGAACTGATCTGCCGCCCAACCACCGATCCAATACCTCAAGTTCGCTCCCACGATTGCACCAAGTGAAATCAATAAAAATGTCTCCATGTCTCTCTCTAAAATTGCCTTTCGTATACGATATAAAATAGAAAACGATAAATGAGCGAGTGTCTTTTTCATGCCGGCTCAGTTAAATACCTTTGTGTATAGATCCAGTCCAAAGCTGGTTTGCAGAGGTTCGCCTTCGACTAGTTTGAAGCTTCGGCTGCCATCCGGTTGCCGTTCTGCCCGCAGGAAAACGGCATGGTCCATTTTTTGATCATAGAGATCGTGCGCAAATTTGTATAAATGCGTAACAAAGACAACCTTGATCTGTTTCTCCAGCAACACGCTCACGATCTGGCGAGCAATCTCCGAGCCCTCTCTTTCATTGGTCGAAGCAAACGACTCGTTGAAAAGCACGATCGAATTTGCCGTAAGTCTGTCCGCGATGTCGCTCATCCTGCTGAGTTCTTCATCAAATTTTCCGCTTTCCATCGCGACATCCTCTTCCCGTTTGTAGTGTGTGAAAAGCCCATCGCACAGGTTGGCAGAAAACGATTCGGCCGGAACGAACATGCCGCACTGCATCATCAATTGGGCCAGACCAAGGCTGCGTAAAAAAGTGGATTTGCCGCCCTGGTTGGCACCCGTAATGATCACCAGGTTTCCGTGGTCCGCATCCAGATGATTGCCTACAACCTTTTGCTTCATCGTCAATGCCAGGCAGACATCATACAATTCCCGAGCTGAATGTCTGCGTGCGCTGGGAACGATGGGCAACGGAAAGCACGTGGGCTCTCCCAGCTGAGCAAGCTGGCCATGCAAATTCAGGCAGCCTACATAGAAAGCCAATTCGGCTTGCAGCATCTTAAAAAAACCAAGGATATGATCACAGGACTGTGCCAGCGCATTGGCAGCCAGGTTGACTCCGCTGTCGCGTATTTCCGACAACGTCCGGGTACCAACCTGGTCACGCCCATCGATAGTAATCGTATAGGGTGTTGTTCTTCTCGAGAAAAGCCACTCGAGCCAACTTTGTTTTGTGCCCTGATATTTGCGGAGAGTGTAATTGATACCTTTATTACTTTTTCCCAATTCGGCACTGATCAGCGCCCCACGGGGAAGTTCCAACTCCTTCAGATGATCCTCAACGCTCGCAAAGTATTCATCGCTAAGCTCTTTGACGAGCATCGCGAAAAAGGATCGAAAACCTTCCGACTCAAACTGGTTGGCATGCTCCTTTGCAATATTCCTTAGCTTCCTAAGCCTCGTCATAAATGCATACAAGACCTTTATCGATCTGCCAAGGATTGCACTCGGATATTTGCTGAAAAAAGTAAAGAAATATGCCTCTTTTTCGCTTGCAATCGCTTCAATGGCAAGCTGATATATATCCCTGACAAGCGAAGAGTTTTTTATACAATCCCTTAGAATGTCCTGGCGATAGAGCACGGTGTCAAGATCGTTGTCCAAACTGGACAAAATACAATTTTTTGCCACTTCGAATAAAAACTCATCACCGCCTGCCATGGCTCCGAACAAGGTGTTCAATTCCAGGTCCTGTACTAGATCCTGTTCGTTTGCAGGCAGACGCTGCTGCAGGTCAAAATCACGGTCTTTAAACAGGAGAAAAGCCTTCATACTTTGACCCGTTCCTTCAAGGAATTGTATGTAAGCCGGTACTTTTCAGCAATTGCTACTGCGTAGGCAAGGCCATCGGCAGGTTTTCTCACGATTTTATAAGTCCGTAGTGCCGGGTTTTCAGGGACAATGGTGCTAACCATGCTGACGGTCTGCTCGCTGAAAGAAGCTAATTCGTCGATAAACGTTACCCAGACACACAACACATCCAATTGGATTGTTTTTTCCATGATCCTTTTGCTCAAAATCGATGCGTCATCCAGCGTGGTAGATGTGAAGATTTCATTCATGATAATGACACTGTTTGATGTTGCCTGATCAAGAATATGGTTAATTCTGACCAAATCATCCAGCAGCTTGCCCTGCAGGTCTTGGATGTTTTCCTCTTTCTCGAAATGTGTAAGAATCCTGTCAAACAGAAAGAGTTTGGCTGTCTTACCGGGAACTGGGCATCCCAGGCTGGCCAGATAATGTAATTGTCCGAAAATGCGAGCAAAGGTTGTTTTGCCACCTTGGTTAGGACCAGAAACTACGATGATGCGTTCCTTACCCTTCAGATAAAAATCATTGCAGACAACCGGTAATTTCTGGCCGATGAGCTTATACGCCAGGGCTAGATCAAATCCTTCATAATCGTAAACTTCCTTATCCTGATCAGAAACCTCGGGGTAACAAAACTTCAAGCCCGTCCGTTTGAGTTCTTCAGCATACTCAAGAAAGGCAACATAAAACTGGATCTCCCGGTCAAAGACTGCTATGGTTCGGTCCAGATAACTGGTGTTTTTCGAGCAATAATTGTCCAGGTTTGAAAATATATCTGGATGCTGCTGGGCTACGAAATCCAGAATCTGAGCTTCAATGTGATTCATACTCACACCGGTATCGTGCTTAACCCTATAATCTTTCACAGCTCCCTGTTTGAATTTTTGGAACGTTTCCTCAACCTCCACGCTGTAATCAGCCTCGGATTCATACTTTCGGACCTTGATTTTATTGTCATAGATAATCAGAGAATATTTCACAGAGGACAAATCGGCTAACAGCTTTTTTGTCTCGGCCCACAATAGATTAAACACCGCAGAACCGACATAGCCTGTCAAATATTCGCGAAGAGCTCGGAAGCCGCGCGATCGCAGATTGGTAGCCGATAGATCCTGCGCCAGGCGATCCACCGCCTCGCAATAAATTTCCACGGCATCCAGAAACAACCTTTTCTTCTGAGATTCGTAGTAAAGCTTGTCTCTCTGTTTGAGATACTCCCGCATTATGAACATTTTTTGGGCGAAAGATTTTATGTTCTCGAACAGAATATCATTTTGTAGATCCCTGAATATTTCCTGTCGATACTTGATCGAATCGATATCCTTCAAGGGAACGTAAAAGAAGGGCTTCAGATTATATTCCTGCTTGCCAGCCGTGATTGCCTTGACCACCTGATCAAGATTCAAATTAATAAAGAATTCCGGCTCTTCAAGAGCTTTTTCTGGATTTTCTTCCATTCTTTCAAATAATATGCTGTGAAAAGTCATGTGAAAACGTTATCCTCGTATCTTTACAGATCAACTCTCCGCCCTGAATATTTTGTTGTATAAATCCGTGCCAAAGCTGGTTCGCAGAGGTTCCGCTTCGGCTAATTTGAAACTTCGCTGCCTATCCGCTCGCAGAAAAATCGCGTTCTCCATTTGCTGGTTATAGAAACCAGAGGCAAGTTCATATAAGTGTGTGACGTAATAAACCTTGACATGCTTGTCCAGCAGGGCTCTCACGATTTGCCGTGCAATTTCCGAACCTTCCCGCTCGTTGGTTGCCGCGAACGATTCGTTGAAAAGCACCATTGTATCGGGCCTGATGTGGTCGATGATGGCACTCATTCTGCCCAGTTCCTCGTCGAACTTTCCACTCTTCATGGTCGTGTCTTCTTCTCGTTTGTAGTGGGTAAAGAGACCCGTGCACACATTCGCGGAAAACGTTTCGGCTGGAACGAACATGCCGCACTGCATCATTAACTGTGCCAGGCCAATGCTGCGTAAAAAAGTCGATTTGCCGCCCTGGTTGGCGCCTGTGATGAATACAATGTCCTTGCCATCGGCATGGACCTCATTGCCCATGACCTTTTTTTTCATGGTTAATGCCAGGCAGACATCATACAAACCGGTACACGTCAACTGGCGTTCGTTGGAAGGAGACGGTTCGGGCAGGGTGATGGCTCCACCAAATTGGGCGAGCTGCTCAGCTAGATTCAAACAGCCGATGTAAAACGCCAGTTCCAGGCGCAGGACATTCAGAAAATTATCAATGTGATCGGCAGACTGCCCAACCGCGTTGGCAACCAGATTGATACCCTTGTCCCTCAATTGTCCAAGTGCTACAGCGCCGTGATCATCACGGGGATCCAGACGATAGGAATAGCTTGGTGATTTCCGGGTCAGGACGCGCTTCACCAGGCTTTGACCTTCGTGGTTGGATTTGCGCAGCACATAATTCGCGCCTTCGTTCCCGGTTCCCAGTTCTGCACTGACAAGAACTCCGTCGCGGAACTGTAGCGTTTTGAGATGGCTTTCTACTAGAGCAAAATAGTCATCGCTCAGTTCCTGCTGGATCATGCTGAAAAATCTCTTGAAACCCTCTGACTCAAAATCGGCAGCATGTTCATCGGCAATTTGTTTCAAGGTTTTCAGTAAACCAACAAACATGGTCAGGAGTTCCCGCCCGCCGTGCAGCACGGAACTCGGGTAGCGGCTGAAAATCCCCATCCAGTGCCTGCGCTTGTTCTCAATGGATTGGATTGGAATGCGATAGATCTGCCGGATGACCTCCGGATGCGTCAAGCAATCCTGGAGAATTGCCTGACGATATCGGATGAAGTCGGGCGAGTCCAGTCCAGACAGAATAGACTGCCTGGCCGCGTCGAAAAGAAAATCATCCCCGCGCGTCATGGCGTTGAACAATATGTTCAATTCGAGGTCTTCGGTCAGCGCCTCTGCATTCGGCGGGATACTCTGCTTTGCATCGTAATCCCGGTCGGGATACATCAGGAACACATTCATGACTGGATGCGCTCCTTGATCTGCTCATAGGTCAGGCGGTGTTTCTCCGCCAGGGAGAGCGCATATGCCAGCCCGTCGGCAGGTCGCCGGATGATTCGAAACGTCCGCACGGCGGGATTTTCCGCGAGCACTGTACTGACCATACTGACCGTCTTCTCGTTGAAAGAAGCCAGTTCATCGATGAACGTGACCCAGATGCACAGCAGGTCCAGTTCCGTGATCCGCGCCATGATTTCTTTGCTCAGGAAGACCGCGTCCTTCAACGTTGTGGACGCAAAGATCTCGTTCATGATAATAAGGCTGTCCGGCGTGGCGTGCGCGAGAATTTCATGAATGCGAACCAGATCATCCTGCAGCTTACCGCGTAGATTGCGGATGTCCTCCTGGCGCTCGAAGTGCGTGAAGATCTGGTCGAACAAAAAGAGACGCGCCTCCCTGCCCGGTACGGGAAGACCGAGGCTGGCGAGGTAGTGTAGCTGCCCGAAGGTACGCGCAAAAGTGGTTTTGCCGCCCTGGTTGGGTCCCGAGACGACGATGATCCGTTCCGGGTTCGTCAGAGAGAAATCGTTGCGGATGACGGGATTCTCCGTGTAGAGTAACGTGTGAGCCAGCGCCAGATCGAATCCCTCGTAATCATATACTTCGCGGCGGCTGCCAACCTGTGGATAGCAAAACGGCAATCCTTTACGCTTCAGATCTTCGATAAATTCAAAATAGGCAATATAAAACTGGACATCCCGGTCGAAGGTGCGGATGATCTCATCCATGAACCGCTTGTGGTGAGCGCAGAATTGGTCGAGCGCCGCGAAGCGTTTGGGATACAAGCGGGCAACAAATTCAAGAATTTGAGCTTCGATGTGGTTCATACCGGAACCTTTATGGAGATCAGAAAGATAACTGTTCGCGGTGCCCTGCTTGAATTTCTCAAAGACCTGCAATACTTCCACGCTGTAGTCCGTCTCCCCCTCATATTTCCGCACGCTGAACCTGCCATCTTGAATGATCACAGAATATTTCACATTTGATAATCCACTCTTGACCTTTTGCGCCTCTTTCTGCAATGCTTGAAATTTGTGGGAATGAACGTAAGTTGCTACATATTCACGGAATGCTAAAAAACCGCGTGAACGCAATTCCACTTGTCCCAGACCGTGCAGCAGATGATTCATGGCTTCGCAATAGAGCAGCACCGATTCCAAGATCCAACCCAGTTTATGGTAGTGTGAATCCAGTTTTTCAACCATCCCCAGATAGCGGCGCACGATGACCAGCTTCTCGGCAAACGCTTTGATGTGCGCCATCAGCGTCTCATTTTCCAAATCCCACATCACTTCATGCCGGTAATAGATGGTTTCCACATCACGCAGAGGCGTCCAATAAAACGGTTTCAGGTTGTACTCCTGCTTGTGTGCGGTAATGGCATCGATCACCTGGTCTAAATTTAGATCGGTAAAGAAGACTGGCTGTTCTGTTGCTTCTTTCTGAAAGCTTCGTTTATCAAAAAGAATACTATGGAAAGTCATGTCTGATGATCCTGTTCTGCTTCTTGAGTTCTTTCCAACGCCCGATTGGATGCCTCTGCCACACTCGAACGCGGACTTTTCCTGGCTTGCTCCAACAACTGACGGGCGTCTTTCCCACCGATTCGTCCCAGTGCTTCCGCTGCTGCAACGCGCGCGACGTAGGGCTGGCTCTCGTTCAAAAGGAGCTTTCCCAGCGCCAGGACAGCTGCCGGATTTCCCAGCCAACCCAGCCCGCGCGCACCCACTACCAATGGATAAGGATCGCTCTTGTGCTCCACTAACATCGTCAATGGAACGATGGCTCTTGGCTCATGAAGCCATTTCGTTAGCACATCCACTGCCATACCCATCCGGCTGGTATCTTTGGACAAAACCGTGTCGAGTAATTTCTCTACATATGTTTTTGCCTTTGCATTGGTCGCGATATTGCAAGCTGGGCATGTCTGAATCGATGCAAATGGCCGGCGGCATTGAGGGCAAAAGAACAGATTCATAGTAGAGGAAGAACCGCCATACAACGCCGCGCGGCTTCAAAGCAAGTTCGAAATGAATCCTGGGTCGGGTAGGGAAAAAAGATCGTTTTGCGCCGCGGTTTGCCGTTATGGATGTAGTTTATGGCGAGAGACGATTCAAGGATCGAACCGGTATATTCCAAAGCAGCAATTTGTGTGAGTGGTATTTCAAAAGAACTGTCAGGCAGCAGAAAGATACGGCGTTCGGTAACGACCAATGCCTGTGCGGTTTTTTGTGTTGGGAGCCATTTTGGCAGGAATGCCCAGGCATGCGCCTGTTCACCAGGGGCAAGGGATTGTGCCAGGGCAGTGGAGAATTGCTCATTTATCGATATCAGCTCGCTGGGATCGCTTAGAGAGGTGTCCATCAATGCGGGAAGTTTTTCTGGGGGCACAGGAGGAGCCGCACGGCGCAGTGCGCAGGCATCTGCATTGGTTTGAAACCTGCCTAAAAGTGCAACCAATTCGTCGAGTGAGGTATTGGTATCCTCTGGGGCTTCCCATTCCATGGCAATTTCCCCGTCCGCGGCGTACCATTTAGTTTGCAGGAGAAGATTGGAGCCAAGCGACGTGAGTGTTACCTCTGCCAGTCGCTCGACCACACCAGCGATCGTGTGAAAACCATATCGAATATTTGTCGAATCGGGTGGCACAAGTTCAGCCAGTTGAATGAGTCGCTGGCTTGTGAGAATCAATACACCTTCCTGCAAATGTACTCTACTACGCAGCCAGGAGCGCCTGCGATGGCTGAACACGGCTGGGCGGCGCGAGGCGTAAAGGATGCGTTCATCAAGGGCGAGATATTCGCTGACGTAATGTTGAAAACGATAAGGCAGCTCATAAAAAGTGTATTCTGCAGCAGTGTAACGTTCAGCTTCCGCGTAACTAGCGGAAGGGCGGTTTATGTCGATTGGCTGCCAGGCGGCATCCAGATGCAGGAGTTTTCCGTCAGCCTGGTGGTGCCGCTGGCGAAGCGCGCCGATATGCAAATGAGGTTCTACTTCCTCCACTGCAAGCCAGCGCCATTCACCCGGCCGGGTCTGATGCAAAATCCTGATGAGCTCAGAATGCTGCTCAGCGCAGATGCTGTCCAAACACTGCGGAGCGCGTTCATCGGCCGTTGGCGCAACCAGCAGTAGTGGGGCTTCGTCGCCGCGTTGCAGCGCGCCCAAAAGTTTGGACTCAATTTCTGTGCCTACGGGATGCGAGAGAGTCCCCAACACGAAGACTGCGAATGGCTCATCGAAGGACGTTAGAGCGGTCGGCAGAATACCCACATCAAAGGGGAGATTTTCATCACGATAGATGATTTTTTCCAGACGGAGAGTGCTTGAATCTGGGGCGTAATATTGCCCAATTGCACGGCCTGGCTGGGTGATTTTGATTTCGAGAAGATGTTCGTTCATAGCAAAATAAATAGCCTCTACCGAGAAAGGAAAATCGGTAGAGGCTATTAGTCAGAAAAGACAGTTTTGGCGAGCCTCATCGCCACCAATATTGTGGATTTAATTTTATCACAATTCGAGGGCGCCTTGTCAGGGCAGCTAACCTGGCGCATGGAAAGCCCTCACATAATTATATAGTTAGGCAATATTCCATCTGCAGTGCCTTGCAATTTTCCTAAGGTAATGCCCGTAAAAAGTGATACTGCCCAGCTCGGAACTGGGCAGTATCAGGGGCCATAAAAAATGGACACTAATGGTAATAATACCACAGCCAGTAAGACACCAATGCGGTATCCACTGCCCAATCCACATCCCGCCACCATCTGGGTGTATAGTTCGTAAAATATGGGATCCTACAAATCCATTCTGAATATCCCGTCCAGGGCTACGATCCTGCTCCTGACACTTCCCGCCTGCTACCCAGAAACCACGGGGCTAAATTCCTTTGTTATGGCCACTGCAAAATACCACCCACTCTACTGCAATGCAAAGTGACCAGTTACATCATTGCTTCAGGAACGCCAGGGTTCGATCCCATGCCAGGTCCGCTGCCGCCTGGTTGTATGCCTGCGTGCGGTCAGGCTCGAAGAACCAGTGTCCGGTGCCGCTGTAACGATGGAAGGTCACCGGGCGGCCGGCACGTCGCAGGGATTCCTCCAGTTCGTCGACGTTGGACTGCGGCTCAAACTCATCATTCTCGGCAAAGTGACCGAGGTAGGCTGCTCTTGACTTGCCGTGGTCGTCGACCCCGGTCCCGTAGAAGATGACGACGGAACGGATATGCTCGGGATCGGCGACGGCGAGGTCAAGCGCATAATAGGCGCCCAGAGAGAAGCCAATCACTGCCAGTCCGCGGTCGGCTTGTCCAGCGCGTTCGCTGAGAAACAACGCGGCATGCGCGATCTCGGCTTTGGCCTGGAGGTGGTTGGCGTCGAGAGCTTTGCCAAGAATTTCCGCATCGGCAATGTTGTCTGCGACCTTGCCATGATAGAGGTCCGGGGCGAACGCCACGAATCCGGATTCAGCAAGCTGCGTGCAGAACGCCTTCAGTGTGTCGTTCAACCCCCACCAGGCATGCAGGACCAATACACCGGGTCCCTTGCCGGTGGGCGGGACGGCGAGAAAGCCCTGAGGTTGAGGATGCGTCATGTGAACTCCTTTCAACGGTTAAAGTGAATCGTGCTGCTGCCTAACATTGAATTTATTTGACATCATAGAACGCTAAAACATCATTGCTTGACTCTCTGGACGACGGCCGTCGAGCAGGAGAAACGGCGCGGCGCGTGCCGCCACAATCCCCAATTTGCGTAAAGCCGCCAGGTCACGCAATTTACTTAGCTTCCGGGCTCTGAGAATCGCATCCGCGCCTTTGGGTCCGATCCCTGGGATACGAAGAAGTTCGCCTCGTTCCGCGTTGTTGATTTCCAGAGGTTTTCCCTGCAGGTTTTGCTGCGCCCAGGCAAGTTTAGGATCCTCGGCCAAAGGCAGGTTTCCATCCTGTACGAACGGCATCTCCTCCAAATCGAAACCATAATCGCGTAACAGGAAGGATGCCTGATACAAGCGATGTTCACGCATCGGATCGACCGCTGGCTTGTTTTCCATGGGGGTATCGGAGATCGGGTGAAAGGCTGAGAAGTAGGCGCGTTTCAGGCGAACGTTCTTCATCAACCAATCGGTTGTCGTCAGCAATTCGAGATCGCTCTCATCCGAACCGCCCGCCACAAACTGTGTGACCGTCGAGGGCCAGCGGCCCTTCCAACCCTTGTAGGCAGGCTGGGATTGGCGGATCTCTTCCACCCACTTTAACGGGCGGAACAATTCTTCGATGAATGTCTTGTTGGGGGCTAGCCTGGCAAGCCGCTCTGTGTTTGGCGCTTCCAGATTAATGGATACACGGTCAGCCAGCTGCATCAGCCGTTCGACCTGGCCCTTTTCCGCGCCCGGCATGATCTTGAGATGCAGGTATCCGCGGAATCCAAGTTTGTTGCGCAGGATCTCTGCCGTATCCAGGATCTTGTTCTGGGTGTTCGCGCCGCCCGCGGCAATCCCTGAGCTGAGGAAGATACCCTCTGCCATGTTGGATTGATGCAGCTTCATGAACAGTTCAGCGAACTCCTGCGGCTTGAATGCGGCACGGCGAAAATCGCGTCCGGCGCGGAAGGGGCAGTAGAAACAATCCCGCTCACAGGCGGACGAGAGCAATGTCTTCAGTAATTTAATCTGTTTTCCGTTGGGGAGTTGGGCGGGATGAACAAACGCAGCTCGTTTTTCCCGTTCGGTGAACTCAGGGCGAGCCTTGGGCGTGAAACAGGCGGGTCTCGCTGGCTCCCCCCGTGATTCCTCCGCGTGTTCCAGCTCCATCTGCTCCGAAAGCGACTGGAGGGTTTCAAGCTGGTCCACGAACTAATTATAGAACATATTTTCTAGCAAGGCAAGCCCAATTTTGGCGACCCGCCTGAATCACGGAAAAATGTCACTAGGACCAGCCATATCCTTTCGTTATACTGACCAGGCCAAAAGGAGGCCTTATGTGTGAATTCTGTACACAGCACGGAGAGGGGGAGAAGTGGTACCTGACAATGTCCAACTATTCGCGCGATCTGCTGGATCAAAACGATCGTCGCAAGTATGCAGCTGAGTTCCTGAACGGCTTTGACCAGCGTGTACCCGGGAGCATCAAGAAACTGGACATGATCCGCAAGACACCGCTAATGAGACTCGCGAAACCCATCCTGACCCACGTCCAAAAGCAGGATCACTATGGACAGGTGGTGCCAATGGAAGACGTGGAAAAGATCTTTGAGATCGTGCAGGGAGCCATCCGCCTGCCGTGCGTCTGTCGCCGTGTGACGACCGGGAATATGAACGCGCGCTACTGCTATGGCTTGACGCTCGACAAGCAGCTTGTGAACTCCCTCGATGATTCGTTCAGCCTGGAAACCCTGACAAAGGAAGAAGCGCTGGACTCGATCCGCAAACTCGACAAAGAGGGACTCGTGCATTCCGTCTGGACGTTCAAAACCCCGTTCATTGGCGGTCTGTGTAACTGCGACCAAGATTGCATGGCGTATCGTATCACGCATGCACGCCGAGATTATCCAGTGATGTTCCGCGCCGAATGGGTGGCGGCAGTCTCCGCGGATTTGTGTAACGGCTGTCGCCTGTGTATGCGGCAATGCCAATATGGGGCGATCCGTTACTCATCGAATAACAAAAAAGTGGCTATTGATCCGACCGCTTGTTATGGGTGCGGAGTCTGCCGCGCAGTCTGCAACAAGAATGCCATCACGCTATCGCCGCGGGCAAGTGTGAAAGAGGCGGCAGGCATCTGGTAACCAAAGAAGCCAGTATACGGTCTATATTCGAATTAGCTTTTCCAGCCAGGGTACCTGGTTGCTTTTTCGTTTCCACCACAGGTCTTCCCAAATATAGTGAACAGCCAATTGTTTATACTCGCCAAACTTCTCGAAATGCTTCAGGATCGTATCCACCTCTACCGGAGATTCCGGGTCCTTATCGAAAAAGAGCTTTGAATAGATCTTCTGCTCCCAGGGGGAAATATGATTAAAGAAGTCCCAATGATGGAAAACATCGAATAAAAGATACCAGACGGTGGCGGGCCCCACTCCATACAACTTGAGCAATTCCCTCATCTGCGTTTCCCTATCTTTCTTCCTGAGTTCAAATTCGTCAACAGCCCCTTGAACGAAATATTCGTCGATTTTCTTGATGGACTTTGCGCGATAGCCGACCTTCAAAGCTCTGAGTTCCTCTTCCGTCACTTTGTGCAAAGCTCCGGGTTCCCAGAAACACCACAGTTTCCTTCCATCATATTCAAGCAGTGTTCCATAATTTTCCAGCAATGCCTTGAACATTTGAATGGAACGCCTCACAGTGGCATTCTGCAGCACGATCCCGATCATCAGATATTCGTAGAGGGAACTGGGATGTCCGGGCCTCATTCCTCGCCAGCGCCTAATGATGGGACCGAGGACCTTGTCTTTACCAAATGCCTTATAGAAACCACGCAGATCAAGTTCCAGGTTGTATCGATATTTAATCTCATCCACCAGGGAGAAAATCATTCGGTCGTTGATCTTTCGGGCGGAGTAGATGTCGATCTGGAACCTGGGCTGATTAATTGTGCCCTTATCCTGGAATTTCAGCCCGAGGCATTCCCCTGACCATACCCATGTCTGCCAGCGGATGCCGGGTTCCCAATGGTTGTCTCCGGAGGTGAAGTGATCGGGTTTGTGGAAAGTGGGATCAAAACTGAAGGGTACACTGGGTGCGAGTTCGATTGTTTTTATTTTTCGCAGCTTCATTGTTTGCTCGACGTGTTTGCTTGATTGCATGCTCATTATAATCCGTGCATTTGGGAGGGAGAAAACGCGGAGGGGCAGGGGAGGCAGGGAAAAGCTGGGGGCGCACACAAAAACCACGAAATGGAATCAACTCCCGGCTGCGCGTGAAACGTTCTTTTCACCTTGCATGCTTAATAATTGATCTTTCCACAATGGGTGAGTTGCCACTATTCTTGAGTATTGACTTTTCCTCAATCATTCGATATAATTTCCATTAGATGGAATGATGTGGAAAAAGAAATTAATCGCTTTCTGGATACCCTGAGTCGCTCTCCCAAAACTGTTTTCGCATATCGGAACGGTCTCTCTCAATTCGTAAAAACTGTTGGCAAGGATGCGGAACTAAATACGGAAACGTATATTAAGTTTTTAATTTCGCTTAAGCAAAAATCCCCTTCCACACAGCGAGTTTATAGAACTGCCGTCCTAAAGTTTTACGCATTCTGCAAGGCTGGAAACTGGGCTGAACTACAGGAAGCCACACAACACTACACTCGCAAGCCTGGAAAGCGTATTGTTAATTTCAACCGTGAAGCCGTGGAGAAAGTCATTGCACATTGTGAGTCACTGAATGGAGATCTTGCGGCTCTGCGTGATCGAGCTTTTGTACTAACACTTGTTGATACAGGTTTGCGAATTTCGGAAGCCTGCTCACTCAAACGTGGCGATATTAACTGGCTGGAACAACGTGCAATTATCATTGGCAAAGGCGATAAACAGGCAGTGGTGCGCTTTTCAAACCGCTCCATACAAGGGCTTAAAGATTATCTACACGCAAGGGCTGGTGTAGACCCTAATTCGCGGATACCACTTGCCTCTCAACCATTGTTTGCTCGACATGATATAAGAGCGAGCAAAAAAATCAGACCCATTACACCGGGCGGAATGTGGAAAGCCATCAAAGAACGCATGACAGAGGCCGGAGTGGATCGCCACACGGTGCGTATTCATGATTTCCGACATTATTTTGTTACCATGACATATCTTGCGAAAGGAAACTTGAAACTCTCACAGGAGCTCGCACGTCACGAGAGCATTTCAACGACAAATCGCTATGCTCATTTCGGCAGCGAGGCTGACGTTGCGTATGATGAAATTTTCAATAAGGGGTAAAAATGATAGAAATTGATTTTGAGAGGTTTCACACTCTATGTAATGAAAAACGGACTTGGCGACGTTTTATATGTGGGGATTTCGAAACAAAGCATTTGGACCCGGTGGTTTGGCTGGAACGGGCATATTCTTTGGTCGGACCATGTTATCGAAGGCAGTAGTACCGTCGGCCAAAAGATTGTAGATCATTTGGCCGACTCACTGAAGTGGAAAATTCAATTATGGACTCTTGATGATTGCGTAAACTTTTGTAGGGATATATTGCCTACAACTCGTATTCCAAACATTAGTTTTATTGAACCTTACATGATTCAAAAACTATTCCCCATTTTGAATGGTAGTTACAACCTCCACCCTGGAAAAGATACTACTCCAAGAAGCAAGCAGGAAATCGAACGCGAAAAGATTTTAGATGACATGTACAAGAAAATTTTTGAAAAGAAAAAGTGGCAGAAATCATGCGACGGGTCATGGATTAAGACCCTCCCCTGCCCCTCTTTGCTCGTCACGATAAAGGTGCAGGAAAAGGGTCAAACCAATGATGCCGACCACGGAGCGAAGAATCGTTAGGGAGTATTTTCAAACGAATCAATGCCTTACTTGCAACGGCAAATGAGATTGCTTCGTCGCAACGGATGACTTGTATAATTATCGTATGCGCTTCCAACATTTCCTTAGCTGGTCGATCACACTGATCGTGCTCATCGTTTTTGGGATCGGAGTGTTCCATCCTCCACAGGCTGTCCAGGCGGGCGTGATCCATCCTGCCCCGTTGGATCAGATCAGCGCCTATGATCTGATCATTGCAATGAACACCTTGCGCGTTTCGTACGGACTCCCCGCTCTCATCGAGGACCCAATCGTTGATGCTGTTGCCCAATCGACGGCGGCGACGATGGCAGCCAGCAATATGTCTTGGCACATTGGCAATGTGCGCGGCCGACTGGCTGCTGCCGGGTACGGCAATGGCGGCACTGTCTGGGCGACAGAAAACTTTGCCGTGAGCAGCGGAGGCATGGGTATCGATGAGATCATGGCAGTCTGGGCTGACCCGGATCACATGCGCCCGGCAGTCGAACCAGCTTATTGCAATGTGGGAGCAGGTGTGGCGCAAACATCGGACGGAAGGATCTATTATGTCCTCCAGGCTGCTTATGTTTCTGGACAGGAGTGCGGGAGTTCATCAGCCTCCTCAGGGGGAACTTCCCAGCCAGGCACCGTTCCGAATCCCGTGTCGCAGTTGATCATCCCGGTCAAGATCGCCACGCCGGATGAAAACGGCAAGATCTTTCACGAGGTGCAGGCAGGTCAATCCTTCTGGTCGATCGCAGTTGCCTACCAGATCACCATCCAGGACCTGGAGACCTGGAACAACCTGTCCCGGAATACACCGCTGCAAGCCGGACAGCGCTTGTTCATCCCGAGCAAGGATACGAAAGGCTATGCCACGCCGACTCCCCAGGGCATGATCGTGCCCGCTTCCCCCGATGCAGACGGCAGGATCGTCCATGAAGTGCAGCCGTATCAGGCGTTGAGCACCATTGCGGAGGCGTATGACGTTTCCATGGACCGCATCCTGGCATTGAATGGCTGGCAGGCAGACTGGCCCCTGCAAATTGGGCAGAAGCTTTTGATCTCCCCGGGAAACATCACCCCCAGTCCGACACTGAGCGCCATTCAAAAGCTCACCCCCGAGGCGGACGGCAACTATTACCATACAATCCGGAGCGGCGAAACTCTCTCATGGATTGCCGACCTGTATGATGTTCCACTTTCGGATCTGATGACATGGAATGGACTGAATAACGCCTCCGTCATCCGCCCGGAACAAAAATTGCTCCTTCTCGTGACCCCGCCTGCAACGGCATCGTTCACTCCCAGCCCCAAAACGATCACACCCTCTCCTTATCCCACCATGACGCAACTGCCGCCAACGGAAACCCTGCCTGTCACTGAAACAGAGTCCTCGCGTCGATTCGACCTGAGTCTTATTTTAGGTGTGACCGCGATTTTAATTGGCGGATTGCTCTGGTGGAGGTTTTCACGCAAAAGCTAGGACTTGTCTCAAATTGATCCATCACCTGGCGCTGTTTTTCATTTCATTCTTTGGCGGACCAGTCCCCTCCCCCACTCACCGCTGTAACAAACTCTGTAATTACATCCATCAGATAATCCAGGAGACTTGGTAGTAGTGAGGTAAAACTTCAGAGTGTTAGAATTACACAAACATGAAATCCGCCGCCAAGCTCCTCGTTCTTCTGGTCTTCATCTTCTGCGGGCAGCGCCTCACCGGAAAGGCCGCCGAATCGGCTCATACCCTGCCTTCCGCACGTCCAAGTCACGCGCCGGGCAGTGCAGTGCGTTTTGAACACATCACTGTCCAGGATGGATTATCACAAAACGCGGCACTGGCTATTTTTCAGGATCGTCGCGGCTTTTTATGGATCGGTACACAAGATGGCTTGAACCGGTACGACGGCTATTCTTTCACGACTTTCAAGCAGGATGCCGATAACCCCGCCTCGATCAGCCACAACAGTATTTTGTCCATTGCAGAAGATCGAGACGGGCTTCTCTGGATCGGTACCTGGGGAGGCGGACTAAATCGCTTTGATCCTGCAACCGAGAAATTTACCGCATATCGCCATATCCCGGATGACCCCAGCAGTCTCAGCAATGACACTGTCACTTCCATTCTGGAAGATTCGAATGGCGTCCTGTGGGTTGGCACGTTGGATGGACTGAACCGTTTTAACCCACAGAACAACGGGTTCGATCATTTTGGTAATGTCCCGGATGACTTGACCAGTTTGAGCAGCGAGGTGGTGCCGAACCAATAGTCGGGGGAGGGGGGAGCGCCCGAGGGACCTACGAACTCCGTTGGGTCATATTCTGCCAGTTCCGGTCCCACAAACGTCAGAATCAGGAAAAAGAGCACGATGCTGAGTCCCAGACGCAGCTTATTGTTCCTGAACGCAAAATAGAGGAATTCATTTTTCCTTTTTGGGACATTGCGTGGTGATGCAGCAGTTTTTATCATCCCGCGCCTCCCTGCATCCCGGTGCGCGTGCGCGGATCCACGATCAGGTAGGCAACATCGATGATGAAATTCGCCAGCAGAACACCGATCACTTCTGCAATCTCCGTACCTGTATGACCTGTTTTCTTAAGCACATAAATCTGGTATCTTTGTTCCTGGGTAAGCT
>JAFGCG010000066.1 GCA_016932715.1 Anaerolineales bacterium | reverse complement strand
TCCTCCGTGAAAAAACGGAAAAAGGTCCGTCCGCTCCGTGAAATCCGTGTCCCAAAGTTCCTGAATCCCGATAATGAGAAAGCCATCCGGGGCATTGTGAGGCAGCTTGACATTGTCAACGTTTATACTATACTTTCGATAGACTAAATTGGAACAGTAGGAATTATGAAACTTACCGCCCGCAGTGAATATGCACTTTTGGCATTGGTGTACCTGGCACGCAACAGGAACGAGGGATTTATCTCCATAGAAACCATTGCAAGAGCCCAGGGCATTCCTCCCAAATTCCTGGAGCAGTTGATGCTGGCATTAAAGCGCGCTCACTTTCTGCGCAGCACCAAAGGTCAGCGGGGCGGTTATGCCCTGTCCAAGGAACCCAGCCAGATCACCCTGGCTGAGGTCATTCGCCTCTTCGATGGGGCGCTGGCGCCGACCGAATCGGTCAGCGAGAATTTTTACGAGTCCACGCCCATTGAAAAAGAGAAAAGGTTAACCAGGGTCTTCAAGGACATTCGTGACCACATCTCTCAAAAATTGGAAAAAACGACCATCGCAGATGTGATGAATTGAACTGCCTGCCGCCCCACCCGGGGCGGCTTTGCTTTGAGCGGGGACCAATACTGTCGCAATGGCGCCGCGGTGAAGGAATCCAAATGTTCGCTTAGATCGCCTCAACCGTCTGCCCGGCGTTTTTCACCAACCAGACATACCCATCCTCCAATCCTGGTTGAACGGATTGGGCCGCCGGATATGCCTCGGCGCTGGGACCGACCAGGCGATATTGAGTCTCTTCGGCAAGGCGCAGCATGGAGACAACCGTCAGGTCGTGATCGGGTTTTTCGAGGCCGGAACAGGTCAATCTCCTGTTCCTGTGTTGTCATGCTGTGTCTGGTACTTTGCGTTTCACATGGAAAGCGTGGAATTTGTTTCACAATTGCGGACGAGACCATTCTACCAAATGCCTTTTGCCTGTTGTACGCTCACTACTATGTACCTGTGGGGCGTCAAAAGGTTCAAAAGACGTGAGAACAGAATCTGTCAAATCGCTTGTCCTTTGAACTGGCTCATATACAGGTGGTGATAAAAACCTTTTTGCTCCAGCAGGCCCTGATGTGTGCCGCGTTCGATGATCTGGCCATCATTGATGACCAGCACCTGGTCGGCGTCGCGGATGGTGGAGAGACGATGAGCAATCACAAAACTGGTGCGTCCCCCCATCAGGCGCAGCAAGGCTTCCTGCAAATGCTTCTCGGTACGCGTGTCCACGTTGCTGGTGGCTTCGTCGAGGATCAGGATGTCGGGATCGGCAAGGACAGCGCGGGCAATGGCAAGCAGCTGGCGCTGTCCCTGGCTGAGATTGCTGCCGCGCTCGGTCAGCACGGTCTGGTAGCCGTGCGGCAGGCGGTGGATGAACATATCGGCGTTGGCAAGCACAGCTGCGGCGCGCACTTCCTCGTCGCTGGCTTCCAGGCGTCCATAACGGATGTTCTCCATCACAGTGGCAGCGAACAGGAAGTTATCCTGTAGGACGAGTCCGAGTTTGCGCCGCAGGTCATCTTTTTTGACGGCGGCAACGTTCAATCCATCGATCTCGATGAGCCCGCTATCGATATCGTAGAAACGCGTCAGCAGGTTGGCGATGGTCGTTTTCCCCGCGCCGGTGGGACCGACGAGGGCAATCATCTGCCCCGGAGCGGCTTCCAGGTTGACGTTCTTCAGCACCGGGACGCTGGCATCGTAGCCAAACGAGACATCCTTCAAGCTGACGCGGCCGTTGATATGTTCCAGCGGCACGGCTGAGGGCGCATCCGTTTCGGGAAGTTCATCCATCGTCTCGAAGACCCGTTCCGCACCGGCCAGCGCCGCCTGAATGGAGGTGAATAACTGAGCGATCATGTTGAGCGGACGCCCAAGCCGCTGGGCATAGTTGATGAAGGCGGCAATCTCCCCGACGGTTGCCAGTGCCTGTACCGCCAGCCAGCCTCCGGCGCAGGCGACGACTGCCAATCCCAGGTTGTGGACCATGTTCATCAACGGGCCCATGAAGCTGGTAAAGATGCGGGCGCGCAGAGCAACTTTTTGCAGGCGGCGGTTGACCTTCGAAAATTGTGCGATGGCCGTTTCCTCGCGCACAAACGCCTTGACGACGCGCTCGCCGGTGATGGTCTCCTCGATGATGCCGTTCAGTTCGCCGAGCGCCCCCTGGGTCGCGCGGAAACCGACGCGGGTGCGTTTGGCAATCGCGCGCGTCAGGAAAAAGGTCAGCGGCATGACCACCAGGCTGACGAGGGCCAATGGCACGTTCATGATGAACATGATGACGATCACGCCGGCCAATCCCAGGACGTTGGAGATCAACTGGCTGGCATTGGTGGCGAGAATGTTGCTGATATTTTCGACATCGTTGGTCAGGCGGCTCATGATCTCGCCGTGAGCGCGCTGATCGAAATAGCGCAGGGGCAGCGTTTGCAGGCGGGCGAACAGGTCGGTGCGCATGTCACGGACGGCGCGCTGCGCCACTCCGGCCATGAGATAGGTTTGCGCCCAGGTGCCCGCGGCAGCCAGGATGTACGAGAGCACCATCCAGCCGAGCAGGCGCAAAAGGCCTGAAAGATCGGATTTACTGATGTAGGTGTCGATGGCGAGTCCCATCAGGAAGGGACCGAGCAGGTCGATGATGGAAGTGACAACGACCAGCAGAGCAGTGCCGATCAATGTCCAGCGCTGGCGTTCCAGGTAGGTCCACAAACGGCGCAGTGTCCCGCGCGCGTCTTTCGACTTTGGGGAATCCTGCAAAAAGGCCATCGGCGGGCCGCCGGGACGGAAACCAATGGGAGGCATAGGAGTCTTGCGACGTTGCTCATTCATGGTTCGGGACTCCGTTTCCCAGTTGGGAGTCGTAGATCTCACGATAGATCGGGCTGGTAGCCAGCAACTCGCGATGATTCCCCTCCGCGGCGACCTGGCCATCGTCGAGCACCAGGATCTTATCGGCGTTCAGCACCGTGCTGATGCGCTGGGCGATGACAAAACTGGTGCGATCCTGCATGATGACATCGAGCGCTGCCTGGATTCGGGTCTCGGTCTCGATATCCACGGCGCTGGTACTGTCGTCGAGGATCAGGATGGCGGGTTTGAGCAGCAGGGCGCGGGCGATGGCGATGCGCTGTTTTTGTCCACCCGAAAGGTTGACGCCGCGCTGACCGAGCACCGTGTCGTATCCCTCTGGCATGGCTGAAATAAAATCGTGTGCCTGCGCAGCCTTTGCCGCAGCGATCACCTCCTCGTCGGAAGCCTCGGGGCGTCCATAGCGGATATTGTCGCGGATGGAACCGCTGAACAACACGGTATCCTGCAGGGCAATGCCAATGTCCCGGCGCAGGGCTGCCTGATCGAGGTCGCGGATGTCGCGCCCGTCGATGGTGATGCAGCCGGAAGTGACATCATAAAAACGAGGGATGAGATGCACCAGGCTGGATTTTCCCGCCCCGGTGGTGCCGAGCAAAGCAATCGTTTGGCCGGGTTCGGCCGCAAAGCTGACACCTTTCAACACTGGGTCGGCATCATTGCCTTCATAGTTGAACGTCACGTTCTCAAAAACGACATGGCCGCGAGGCGAGAACTGGCGCAATGCGTCGGGACGATCCCGTACTTTGGGCTGACTGTCCAACACTTCATGGATGCGTTTGGCAGAGGCTTCGGCGCGCGCCAATTGAATAATGAGCTGGCTGACCATGATCAACGAGAACAACGTCATCATCAAATAGTTGATGAAAGCGATGATTTGTCCGAGCTGCATATTCCCGATTGTGAACTGAACACCGCCGAACCACAGCACACCGATGAGGCCCAGATTCATCGTCAGCATCATAAAGGCCGGCATGACAGCCACCACGCGCGCCGCGTGGACCGATTGCTCTGTCAGGTCCGTATTGGCATGCCCAAAGCGGGCTGCCTCGTGCCGGGCACGGACAAAGGCTTTAACCACGCGCATCCCGGCCAGGTTTTCCTGCATCACCTCGTTGAGTGCATCCAGTTTCTGCTGGACGATCGTATAAAGCGGAGTGGCCTTGTTGACGACCCAGATCACCGCAGCCAGTTCGATGGGCATCAGCACCAGCGGCAGAAACGCCAGTTGCGGACTGGTGACGATCGCCATGATCAGGCTGCCAATCAACAGCAATGGAGCGCGCACCAGGATGCGCAGGATCATCAGCAGCGCTTCCTGCACCTGGGTCACATCGTTGGTCAGGCGGGTGATGAGCTGGCCGGTTTCCAATTCGTCGAGATTGCCAAACGAAAATGCCTGCACTTTCCGAAAAAGAGCCTCGCGCAGATCCGCGCCAAACGCCTGGACGGCCAACTCGGCGAAGATGCCATTGCTCATGCCGCCCAGCGCCCCGATGACGGCGAGTCCGAACATCAGCAGTCCGGTGTGCAGCACCAGGTTCAGGTCGAGGCGGGCGATGCCCTCGTCAACGATGCGCTCGATCATGCGCGGCTGCATCAGATCCATGGTCACTTCGAGGGTCATCAGGATCGGCGCGATCAAGACCCAGCGCCAGTGAGGTTTCAGGAACTTGCTCAGTTTCAATCCAGCATTCATTTCAATGAGGCTTCCTTGTTTTATTTGTCGGCTACGTCATTACTCACCACGGATCAACACGGATAAACGCCGATTTGGGGATAAAAAACCACGCGAAAGCGTTGGAGAAAATCCTTTTCACGCTTGCACCTGCCTGCAGGTGCAAGTGTCTGCAGATAAGACCATTTTCAAAGCACTTTCTTAGCAGGGTATTTTCCCCTGTATGGCTTGTTCCAGATTTTTGCGCAAGCGCAGCAGGAAGGTGCGTAACACCACCCGCTCGTCATCACTGAACCCGTTAAAGTTCTCGATTTCCATTTGTTGGAATATCGCTTCCAGCTTCGAGTGAACCGCGCGCCCGGCTTTGGTGAGGTAAACGCGGGAGACGCGCTGATCGCCGGCATCCGGCTGGCGTTTTACAAATCCGGCTTTTTCCATACGCTGAAGCATTTTGGTGATCGTCGCAGAGGAAATACCAAGCCGTTCCGCCAGTTCGCTGTGCGTCAAACCAGCCTGTTCCCACAGCGCAAATAGCACCGGCGGCTGTCCGCGATAGAGACCGAGTCCTTCCAGCAGTTCATGGGCACGCTGATGGTGCAGGCGCGAAACCTGGGCGAGCAGAAAATCAAGAGTTTGGGGTTCAGGATGAGGAGGCATAATTCACCTGTAGTATAGTTAGCCGGCTAATATTTAGCCAGCTAATTATATTGCCGAATTCCTTGTAGTCAAGATATTATGCCCCTGCCCCGACAGAATTGTCGGGGCAGGTATAGGTTTTCTTTTGTGTCTGGAGCAAACCGGGGCAAGTCTTAGCGCTGCCGGATGGGAAGCTCGATATAGGAAGTATGGAAGACAGTGAAGACCGGCGTATCGTCTTTGGGATAACGCATGAACATGGAGGCATCGTGACCGGCGATGGCAACGCGGATCTGATGTCCCTGTTGGATCAGGACCGAGGTGGCATACAGGTTGAAGCGGATCTCCGCCACCTCGCCCGGGACCATCGGCATGGCGTCGAGGCGCTCCAGGCTATGGTATGGACCGAACTGGACATAGGGCGGCTCCTCGTCAGAAACCTTGCGGTTGATGAGGCGCAGCATGCCTTCCGTGATATAGGTGACCGTGCCATCCGGCGCGACGTCCTCGAGATAAACATGGAAGGCGGCGTCGGGAGTGGTCGAGGCGATGTACAAGGTTACGATCGGGCTGCCGGTAATCTCGACATCAGCCTGCATGGGCTCGCTGGTGTAAGTGAGCAGTTTCTTATCTTCTGCGCGGCGGTCGGGATAGACGACATCGTCCTTGAACAGGCCCGTGTACCAGCGATTGAGTTCGCCGGTCGAGGCGGTCCAATCGACCGTGTAGCTGTCACTGCCCGATCCATTTGCCGGGGCAGACGGGATCAGGCTATGGTCTTCGTCGAAAAACCATTTGACGGGAACAACCCCTTCGGGAGGCCAGACGTGCGTGGTGTTCCACGTCCCCGCGCCAAGCGTGTAATAGGTGATCCCGGTCTCGGGCTGGGGTGCGCCATCATCCTTGAGATAAGCATCGAAGAAAGCCACCAGCATATCAAACTGCTCTGCCGGAGACGGTTCCACCGCGGCATCCGCGGGCAGGAAGGGATCGGCATGGTACATGGCGCCGTGCGACCAGGGACCGATGATGACTGTCTGGGGCGTGTCAAAGGTCAGGTAACGTTTGAGGGCGGCATCGACCATGCCGGAATCCAGCCAGCTGACCCAGACATAGGTCGGCAGGTTCGCCTGCTCGATGGCGAGGCGGCGGGCATATGGGCTGGTGCTGACGAACGGCAAGCCGGTGTCGCCCCACAGGTCGTCGTGAAACTCGATCCCCAGGCCCGCTGCATAGACGTCGGCGTGTTTGTGGCTCGCGACCGCGGCCGCGAGCTGGCCCCCGTCGAGATCGTCATCGACCTGCCGCACGCCGGACATGAATGACTTCATCTGTTCACAGTCCATTTTGGCGGCCTTGGCAATGCCGCAGACATCGTTGGCACCCAGCCGGCTGTGGAACTCAGCCCATTCCTTGATGAATTTTTCATTCATGATGCCACCCGGGTAGGCCAGGTCGGTGTAGAGATCGATTTCATTGGACTGCGGCGCGACCGCCTTGAGCGCCGGGTGGTTCAGCATGCTCATCTGTTCGGCGGTGGAGCCGTCGTACGAGACGCCGTACGCGCCGACATTCCCATTGGACCAGGTCTGGGCGATGATCCAATCCACCACCTCGCCGAGGTCGGCGATCTCGCGATCGGACCACAGGATCGACCACTCCCCATACGAGGCGCCGGTGCCGCGCACATCGACGAGTACCAGCGCGTAACCGGCCCCGGTCCATTGCTGCGGCTCGTTGGATCCACCCGGCATCAGGCCGTAGTTCTCCATGAACTCTCCGGGAGTTCCCATCTGGTAGCTGCGCCAGTAACAGGTGGAGCGCAGCATGGCGGGAATCCTCTCGCCCGGTTTCAGGTTCGTCGGCAGCCAGAGATCGACGGCGATCTGCGTGCCGTCGCTCATGGTGACGTACAGACTCTGACGTTCGGCCGTGCGGCGTGAAGCCAGCGCAGCCCCAGACAATGCGCAGGTCAGGATCAAAACGATCGCGATGATCGACAAAATACGTGACCAGCGGCTCTTTTTAGTTTGGTTTTTCATCATTTCAGACTCCTTCGTATGTCATTCTGAGCGAAGCGAAGAATCTCTCCTCTCGTAAGCCAAGACTCTTCGGTCGTGACGCTGCAGCGGCCACTCCCTCAGAGTGACATGGAACTTTTGAGATGATGATAGCCAAAGGGACGCGGCTTCTCCACCCCCAGGTAGGGGGTTTTGATGGGGTACAAAAGAGGGCTAGATCAAGCCAAGCTGTTTGCCGCGCGCGATCACTGCCTCCCTGCTGTGCGCGTTCAACTTGCGGTGGATGCTTTTGATGTAGGATCGGGCCGTGCTGACTGCGATGACCAGTTCGGCAGCAACCTCGGTGCTGGAGAGTCCCTGGGCCAGCAGGCGCAGGATCTGTGTTTCCTGGCGGGTCAGGCGTTCAGTCCCGGACAATAGTTCTGATTCCGTTAAAGGGGTCGCGCGGACCTTTCGAGTTTGGCCGGCAAAGGCTGCCAGGATCTTTTGGGCATGATCCGATTTCAGCCCGCTCGATAGAATCTCCCTGCGGATGAATTCATGCAATGGCTTTCCAATGTTCAGGAATGGGCTCACATAACCGGCAGGCTCGGCAAGTTGAAGGGCTTCTTTGAATATCTCACGCGCACGCGCCCCATCGTTCTGTTTATCAGATAGAACGGCCATCAACAAACGAGTTTCGATGAGCAACCCAATATCCCAACCGGCGTCGCTGCCAGGCTGCAGAATTTCCAGTAACTGCATGGCTTCCGTTATTCTGTTCTCGACCAGCAAGGCACGCGCCAGCAGTACATATCCATGGATGATTTGTGGTTTGCCTCCCAAGCCTGGTGACAGGTGAGTCAGGGATATACCTGCTTCATTCAGAACAGAAATTGCAGCCCGTGATTTCTCCTGCAGTAACAAGGAGGCTGCGCGCAGGACGATTAGGTCCGGATGACTTTTGATGTCCAGAGTTTTCGGGAAACAGCCTTCAGTCATCTGAATGGCTCTTTCCACGCCGGGGATATCGCCTCCCAGCAGAGCCAGCCAGGCGCTCAGTTGGAAAATATTGTAGAGCATGTCTGTGTTGCCTGACCGCCAAGCCAGATCGAGCGCCGTCTCCAGCGACTTTACCGCCGGGTCCACTTCGTTACGCAGATAATGGATCTCCGCCAGTCCGCGATAGCCAAGACACGAGGCCGGGATGGCACTGGACTCGAGCAGTGCGTTTTCCTCCCCCAGTGCGATGGCATGTTCGAAGTACTCTCCAGCCGCCTTCAACTCGCCGCGCTGAGTCTGGATGCCTCCCAGCATGCACAACGCCGCAATCGCCACGTAAATGTTCTCGTGGGCTTTGAGGATCATCTCGACCGATTCTGTAAAAGCCTGCGCGGCTTCTTCCCAATCCCAACCCTGGTAATAATCCATCCCCAGGTTAAGAGCTACCACACCTCGCACGGTGTATGCGTCCGGGGGCAGCTGCTGCAAGGCTTCCTGTGAATAACGCCTGACGCCTTGCGAGTCCCCGCGCAGGCGGGCGCAATACGCCTGGACAGACGTCAGGTCCCCCAGCACTTCATCGGGGCTGATAACCTTCCCACGACTGGCAATGTGGATGGGACTGGCGGAGGGGATAGCTTTCTTTCCAGCCAGGGCGAACCGTTCGGCCAGGTCCGGCCGGCCGCCGAGGGCAAATGCCCAACTGCAATCCACACAGAGATGCACGTGTTCGAAGATCTCTTCAGGCGGGATGAATGGAATCCAGTTCAGATAGGTGGCAAGTCTTCCGTCGAAGATCATGATGGTGCCGTACTGTTCCAACAGGTGGATCGCACGTTCGATATCCGGAACGGCAAAGGCATGCTCGACGGCGTCCTCAATACTTCCCGCGGCTTCATGCCATTGGCTGGCACGCGTATGCAAGCCAGCCAGGCGATCAGGATGCTCCTTCTTCAGGCGCGCCTGCAGGAAATCACCGAAGAGGTGATGATAGCGGTACCATTCGCGTTTGTTGTCCAGCGGGATCAAAAATAATTGCGACGAATCCAGCCTCTCAAGTATGCTCTGGCTGTCCCCGGACATTCCCGCCTCAGGCAGAATGGCATTACACAGCGCCCCGCTCAGTTTTTTAAGGACCGAGGTGTGCAAAAGAAAATCCCGAATTTCAGGAGATTGATGACGAAAGACTTCGTCGAGCAGGTAGTCCGCCACCTGGCGGTCATCCCCCGAAAAAGCCTGCATGAAACTTTCGACATTCTCGTATCCCTGCATGGAAAGCGCAGCCAGCTGCAAGCCGGCTGCCCAGCCTTCCGTGCGCTTTTCGATGACCGAGATCGCCTGCTCCGGAAGATGGAATGCTTTCAGGAATTCTGCGGCTTCCTCGGCCGTAAAGCTCAGGTCGCGCTCGCGCAGCTCTGTGATCTGGTCCCGGGCGCGCAGGCGCGGGATGTTGAGCGGCGGCTCCTCACGCGTGCCGATCACCAGAGTCAACTGCCCGGGCTGGCGATCCAGCAGAAGACGCAGCATCTGATGAACCGGTTCAGCCTGGATGAGATGGTAATCGTCCAGGACAATGACGAAAGGATCAGGCGTCCACAGGATGTCTTCGATCAGAGCCGCCAGGCAGGCTTCCAACGGGTCGACTTCAGGAGGCGAACTCGATCCTGCCAAACTGATCGAAGGCGCCTGCAGCGCGCTCAACGCGGCCTGGCCGAGGCTTTCTTCGACACGCTGTAAGGCTGCTATCAGATAGGAAAGAAAACGGACCGGGTCGTTATCCCCCTCGTCGATGGAGAACCATGCCACAGGACCAGTTTGGTCCGCAGCCCACTGGCTGAGCAGGGTGGTTTTGCCGGACCCAGCCGAGGCGCAAACCAGGACCAGCCTCGTGTCCGCCCGAGGCTGCATCCGTTCAGCCAGTCGGGCGCGTCGCAGCGCGCCCGGACGGGGAGGCGGAATCTGGAGTTTGGTTTCGAAGGAGAAGTTCGCTGCGCCCGTCATCGTCGATTGCCGGATGGGGATCAGGCTTTGCGGCGCGGCTTTTCGACGTACTCCATTCCGCTGCGCAGAATGGTCAGCCCAATCCTGGAGGAGACCCCCAATGCCCAGACCGGGATGCCAAAGATCAAGATCTCACGCGGCAAGAGGACTTTGGTGCCGTTCGCCGCCTCTGAAATCACCATTTCCTTTGGAATGATCTCATCGAGCACCAGGAACGAGCTGGTACTGGTAAACAACTGGAACAGTGCGACGACCACCCAGATCAATACTCCCACCCCCAGGATCACCAGGAAGCCGCCCATGATATTCGCAGGCGACCAATTGAAGCCGCTGTCATAGTCATTGACTTTCATTTCACATCATCCACCTTTCTTTCGACCTTATCGGTCGAAAAATATCTCCATGCGAACTGTGGTGAAGGAGAATCAGTAAACAGGCTTGAATGGGAACTTTTGTCAGGAGATTTTTTCTGATTATCTTATCATGACCCAGGGATGGTGTGCCGGTTATCTCTGCGACCTCAGGTAATTCCTGATTGCTTCCACAGCCAGCCTATGATCGTCCGTCCTGTGAAGGCAGCCCCGAGACCGTGAGGGTGCCGACCACGCCGGCGCCTTTTACGATCACAGGAAAACTCCCGCCGTGACCGCCATCTCATAATGCGCGCCGACGAAGTACGTGGTCAGCGTACCATTGATGGCGGACTTCACTCTCTTCCCGTCGCCAAAAAGAGATTTTTGAATTTAGCCATAAAACAATAATCCACCAAGGTTTTCATTTTGTATTCCCATGTGTAGTTATGCCTCAAACGAGTTGTCCGCAAGACCCAAAAACATCAAGATGGAAAGATGTGTAGCCAAGGACAACAGGAGAGAGCCGGTAGTGACCAATAGCAGTTCATCTCTTGTGAAATAGCCGTATACTACCAAAAGGAAACCAATTATTGGAAAACTTTGATGAATTTCTCTTCGATTAAAGTGAAAATCCATTTTGGAAGATCTTATTTTTCTAAAAACATCTATCCCAACAATTACGACGCCAATCCCTAATCCGGCCAAGAAATGAAACAAGGCAGTGATACTCACAAGGTTATGAACTGATATCAATAGTAAGCCAGCAATGAACATGCCGAATGCTATTATCCATAGTAGGGCGCAATAAATACCTAGCTTCACTTTTATTTTCATACGCGCAGTATTATACATTATTGACCGAAGGCTGGCGTCCCTACCGGAATAGGTCCTGGGGTAGGAACCGAATAAGGGGAATGCTGGTGAACCGTATATGTTCTTCCATCGATCTTAATTCCAGATAGGAGCCCGATTCCAAAAGAGATTAATCCCAAAGGACCAGTTCCCTCAATGAAAATAGACGCTATTCCTACCCCGGTGCCTAGGACGATCAGGAAATCCGCTTCATAGGTATAAGTTGTATTAGACGATAGGTACTGTTCGTCTCCAACATCATAGTCGTCACTAGGAAGATACAATCCCTCAGGTAATTCCTCAGACATTGTTGCTATACTGTGATCTTTCTTATATTGCCTATCGTTAGTGTCATCGACTAATTTGTATAGCGAAACAACATCGTCTTGCTTCATGTGATCTATGTAGGCGACACTCACTCCCGCTTTTTGTGCTAAATCCCACATAACCAAATTACCGTTCTCATCTTTAGCAAAGATCGCGCCTAAAAGTGTATCTTCACCAACCTTGGCATAAATGACCATATCACCAAAATCCGCATGAAGCAAGATATCTTCCATAGCTTCAGAGAAAAGGTCTCGCCAATTCTTCCCAAACCATTTGATAAGCTGTTTCTTCTCATCAAAATGTCCTGTAGGATCAACGTAACCTAATGGTGAGTTCTTAACGTACGCGTATCGATCTAGCCCCTGTACTCCCTTAGGAATCATCGTATCCGGCTGATTGAACCTCCCCAGCGACGGGTCGTACCACCTGGCATTGTAGTACATCAACCCAAAATCGCTGGCATACGAATACTGCCCGGTGTAGGTGTAGTTCGTTGGCATATCGCCACTCGCGTAGCGCACCTCACCCCAGGCTTTGTAGCGCTGCTCCGAAACCACATTGCCCATGGCATCCACCGTGAGACTGGTGGAACCCAGATGATCTCCCAACAGGAAATTCAACGCCCCATTCGTTCGCATCGCAATTCTTTGTGTACCCGCATAATAATACTTGTTTACCTGTGTACCTGCCTCACTGACCTCCATCTCATAATGCGCGCCGACGAAGTAGGTAGTTTCCGTATCATTGATTACGGACTTGACCCGCTTCCCATCGCCGTCATAGCTGAAGACCGCGTCGGCAGATTGAGCAGCGCCAATGAGCCTGTTCTCAGCATCGTAGGCAAGATCGAAAGCCTGCGCCTCGACAATGCGCTGGATCATGTTGCCGTTTTCATCATAGGTGTAGGTATTTGTGCCTGCATTCGTTACGGCATGGGCATGTGCAGAGTCGCTATAGGAATAGGTTAGATCGCCTTTCTGTGCCAGGTTGCCGGTGCTGGAGTCATAGGAGTACGTTTCGCTATACAAGCCATCCGTTCCGCCAACAGCCTCTGCGCTGATCAGCCGGTTGAGCGAATCGTACCCGAAGGTCTGGGTCTGCGGACCGGCAAGATGATCGGTGATCGTTTCGACGTTGGCATTGGCGTCGTAGGCATACGCAAAACTCTGTAAGATCGCGCTATCGGAAAGCCTGGTCGCCACCGCAGAGTCGAGCAATCCGCCCTGAACGGGAACATCCCAGGGGAAGTAACTGAAGATCTTGCGGATGACGCCCGCGCCGTAATCCATGCGGGTGACGCGTCCGGCTTCATCGTATTCGGCGTCCGCCAGGTATGTATCGCCCAGGCTGCTCGAAACGGAATCCAGCTGGGCCTTATCGTTGTAGTGATACGTCAGGACTTCCGAATCAGGATACGTCATGGTGATGGGCAGGTCCGCGCTGTTATATGCCCACGAGGTGATGAAGGAAAATGGGATTTGGGGGATAGCCTGGTTGATCGTTTTTGTTTCCTGGATCATCCGCCCGCGCGCATCATAAGCCCAGGACGCCGAACCCGAATCATCGTTCATGGATGTCCGCTGCCCGGGGCCGTTGGCGCCCTCATCGTACGTGTATACCGTGTTCACCTGTGTCCCGCAGCCTGTTCCACTGGAATCCTTTGTGAGCAGGCGGTTCAGGGTATCGTAGCTCAAATTCAACTGGCAGCCGCGCGCATCGGTCTGTGTTGTCAGGCTGCCGAGGGCATCATAACTGTAGCTCCAATTTCCCATATCGGGATCGACCATGGAGGTCTTGCGTCCGGCATGGTCATAATAGATTTCGGTCGTCACACCACCACGTGCGGCGGTTTTCAGGTTATTGAACTCATCGTAGGTGTACGTGACGCCGGGTCCCGCTGGCGGCGCGACAGAGAGGAGGCGTCCCCACTCATCCGTTGTCGCGGTCGTGCTGTATCCTTTCGCATCGGTAACGGCGCTTACCAATCCGTCATAACTGTAGGAGGTCACATTCCCATTGGGCGCCGTGACCGTCAGGGGCCTGCCCAGCACATCCGACTCAGTCGTCGCGTAAAAAGCCGTCCCGCCCGCGGCATACGGCATGGATTGCTGGACAATATTGAAGGCAGGATACTGATAGGAAATGATGCTATCGAGGCTGAAACTCCCGGCATTGGTATGGCCGTTCTCGATATAAGTTTGCCGTCCGATGCCATCATAGTGGCGGCGGATCGTCAGGTAGCGCGCCTCGTCGATCCGCTGGCGGATCTCTGTCCAGAAGAAACTCGTATCATGATAATCGATCGCCACCGTCGGGTAGGTAGAGTCGTCCCCGGGCCGGATGAGGCGGGTCATGCGTCCAAAGGTATCATAATGGGCTGAAGTGATATTGCCATTGGGGTCCATTTCGCGCGTCGGCAAGCCAAGGATATAGTCGTCCGCGCCGTTGTTATCGTAATCGTAGTTCCAGGTAATGGTTAGACCACCTGGAACACTCTGGGCAGGCGGTGTCGTCTGGCTGACCGGGTACGCGTGGAAGACCGGATCAAAGACCGTTACGGCAGTGCGCATTCCCGCTGCCGGCGCGGTCAGCGCGTTCCCATACTCGTCAGATGCGGTCACCTCTGTCCGGTTGCCCCAGGCATCATAATCGTAGGTCGCCTGACTATATCTGCCCGTCGAGTGGGCGCCATCCACCCAGGCGCGGACCGCCCTCAATTTCCCAACACTCGGAGCAGTATCGTATGTGGAATTGGAATCATAGAGATTGAGGCTCTCCGCGAGCACGTTGTCGTTCGCATCCCGGATCTGCTGGCGCGCAGGCAGACCCACCAGGTACACGCCCGTGGTATTGGGGAAATACTCCGTGACGGTGGAGCGATAGGTGTTCCAATTGCTCCCATCCCATACTTGGTCTGCCAGGGTGACCAGGTTGCCATAGTCCGATTCATAAGTGGACGTCTGCCGGGTGGCAGTATATGAACCATCATTGGCATAAATACGTTTTTCCGCCCAATCGGTAGTCACCCAGGTCCGCAGGATGCCGACATACGGTTGACAACCCGGACACTCGGGACGAATAGGTGGACTGACAGATAGCGGGGTGGTCGTGTACTGATAGAGCGTCGAGACAAGTGTCTGTGAACCGGATGCAGTCCTGGTTTCGATCGGGCGGCCCTTGAGGAGATCATCCTGATAAAACTTTGTAATAGTCTGCCGTCCATCCGGCCCGATTTCCGTCACCTGACCATGACCGCGAAATTCGGAGTACCACTCCGTATAGGCAGGACAGCCTTCGCACGTGCTATTCGGGGAGTTCTCAGGAGTATTTAGCGCCCCTGTATCCACCCCGTTATTGGAATAGTCATACATGAAGACATAGGGGTCCGTATGGATTCCATCCATCACACGTTTTTCGGTGACCCGATAGATAGAGGTCAGGAGTTTGAACGTGTATTTCGAAATGTGGGCATAATGCCCGCGTCCGATGGCGCCCGTTTCCTTGATCAAGGGCCGTACTTTAGAGGCGCTGGCTGGCAAGACAAAAATATACGAATTTCCAGGTTGGTCAGCCCAGAGATCCTGAGCGCCATCATTCAAGCCCAGTGTAAGGTTATAGTTGTATCCACTTGGCGCCGATCCCATGGACGCGGCAATTAGGTACACCCCTCCAGGTCTCACCAGATCCATGCTGTGGTTTTTATAGTTGGAATTGCTGTTGTTCCAAATATCGGCCGCAAATGCAATTCCTGTCAGGCCATAAATTTTCATATCCCCTTTGGGATCTTCGCAATATACGGTCCCTGCACGCGCCCTCCAGGGTGTGGGCGAGCCACTTAAGCATGGCTCATGCCCATAGGCTCCAAAGTTCTGCCAGATCGTTTGGGAGGAACGTGCATGGTCAACGTCATACCATAGCTCATACACAAACTCCACGGCACCGCCATAGCCATTCTGTGCACGGGTCAGGTGGAGGTTGTCGCCATAGATAAACGTGGTGGCAGGCAGGGAAGTAGTACCACCGACTCCGTACTCACGAACCGATTGTAGCGTAGTTGTCTTGCCTCCCTTTGTCCAGGTGTATCCGGGGAAAATAATATCCGCGTCGCTATCGTTTGCATACTGGAATTCATACCGCCGGAGAATAGTCTCGAAGGTTCCATCCCCATCGAGATCCTGTTCCACATAAATGTTTTGCAGGCGCTGCTTCTGATAGGCATGGAAAAGGAGATCGGTATCCCAATACGCCTGGTAGTCCCACCGGTTTTGTGAGCTGCCACTATCGAACCGCACACGGTACCTTGCGCCGGCATAAGTAATGGTATCCGGATAGACGGCAGCCTCCGAATTATGCATGTGCCCTTCACATTTAACTTGCTTGATCTGATTTCGGTAGGTGTAGTTGATCTCCACCCCAAAAATATTTTGGATTTTCGTCAATGACCATTGATAGGGCTGCCAGTGGCAGTTGTCTTCAAAAGAATAGACGCGCCGGGCAACATGCTCGAAAAAATAAGTGTTTCCCTGCTTGTCCATCACCGTCCACCCGCCATCGCGGGAGATCTTCCAGAAATTCTCATCTGCGGCATGATAGGACCCATCGGTATCTTTGACGATCCTTGTGCTAACTCCTCCCACGTTCAAAAAATAAGTGTCATCGCTTGAGCCATTCGTCCCATGCGAATCCAGTTCGATAGAGCCGGTATCCAGGGACCAGCCCATTCCCACCCAGGAAGCCTGCGTCAGGGTCGTGGATTGATCGATGACCTGGCTGTTGTAATTCAACGCCAGGCTGGGCTGCAGGCCGCCCGGTCCCGGCGGGACGACGATGGGCAGAGAATAGCTACCCGCGCCTGTAAAGTTCGACACCTGAAAAGCATCCACCGTCGGCAGACGCGAAGCCTGCCAGTTATTCACATCGATATCAAATACAGTGAAATGATCCGTGACCGCCTCGAGGGTTTTCGTCTTCTTATCCACATCTGTGGGCAGTGGCACCCACTCTCCCGTTTCCGCGTTATACCAGTGCAGATAGAGATTCTCCTCTTGCTCCGTCGGGATCCCCAGTTCGGCGTACGAAGCAAAAATGGTGATTTCCTGTGAGAACTTGCTGAATTCCTTCCTGCTCTGTTGACCATGTGCCTTAATTTCAAAGGGGCGGCCGGAAAGAGAATAAGGAGGCGCCTCGTCGCCGGAGGGTTCACCAATTTCAACAACAGCCCTCTCAGAGAACGCGCCCTTTGGGAATTGCACCTTGACCTTGCGATCCTTCGCCTGTACGCTGCCCCCCTTTGGATCCAGCAGGAACTGTTCATGTGCAGCCAAAGATAAACTTGCATTGGCAAGTACTTCTTCACCCTTCGATAAAACCGCCATAAGGGTGACAGGCTCGGTGGAATGATCCGCCTTCAAAAGAACCTGTCCCGTCATGGCGGCGACAGGGATAGTTAATATATGATTGTCGGGATCGAAATACCCATCATACGTGCCTTCAAGAGAAAAGCTCTCAGGCAGCGTCAACTGCAAGGAAAGGGACACTCCCTCGTCGAACGCTACGCCTTCAATGACCCAGCTCAGCACAAAACGGCCGCCCGGCGTGAGGATGTCTGGGTCGATGGACAGCACCAGGGCAGGTGCGATGACTTCATCATCCTTGATGGAGAGCGTCGGTACAGGCGCGGTTGTAGCGCTTGCAGAATCAGTAGATATTCCAATAGAGTCCACATCTACTTTCGTTCTCAAGGAAACACTACTGTGTGCCCCCGCAACGGAGTTGCCTGGATCTTTGATATATGGGCTGGCTGACGCTGCTGTCGGCACCAGCGCGTTGATTAGGATTACGATAGTTAGCGCCAAACGAACTATAATCGTGTGCTGAAGCCGCGGTTTGAATGCAAACATAATGCCTCCTCAATTTGTTTGCAACCAAAGTAATACCCCTGATTGTATGAAGATGTACCGACCTAGAAAGGTAACACTAAAATTTCCCAGCCAGTATATAAGAGGAGCTGATTCTATTTACCCATTCAACAGCCTAAACTGCATGATAATACCGGACTTAACAAAGTGTCAATAGAATGAGAAGATCATGGACGAAATTTGACGACATATCGTTGGGTTACCGCAGGGTAGGCATCGATTTAGTTGGAGTTAATTCGATAGACTTTATCGACATTAATTAACATCACCGGAAACACATCAAGTTGGTTTCGCTTTCGGGAACAGTGAAGGGCTAGATAAAACCTGGAGCAGTTTGTTCGAGTTGAACAGACAATCGCGGCGGTCTCCTGACCGCGTTGAGAGTTGAGAGTTAACCCATCATCAGCTTCGGCCGGCTGCGAAGCGTGCAATGCCTCAGCCAGATGCACGGACTGGATCTCCTCACTTCCCGCCAGGTCCGCGATGGTGCGCGCCAGCTTCACGCTTTGCGTGCGGTGATAGGCACGCGCCGAAAGATTCAATTGCGTCATCGCCGCCCGCATCAAACGCTGACCCTCGTCCCTTCGACAATGCTCAGGGCAGGCCTGCAACCGGCAAAATCGCCGGATCTCCCCGAGGCGCATGTCCGCGTTGCAAACATTGTCAGTACTGCTATTCTGAAAGCGTTTGATCGGAATGTCCCGCTATTCAGACCGCTGTAACTCCAATGGGCTGTTGGAAATGGAATACAAGCCGGAAGCAAAATCTACTTCCAGCGTCGCCCAGGCATTGCCATTGTCCCAACGCAAGGCAACTTCAGTCTCCCCAGTTTCAGGCAGACTGAACGTGCCGTCAAAAGCTGGATGCCGATTGCGAAAACGGATCAATTCAAACAGGGATTGAACTACGGGGCGCTGAAGGGCTTGTTCGATCTCTTCGGGGGTGTAGTAATGTCGGTTGATGTCTCGTCCGACACCACTTTTCGCCAGTAAAGCCATGTCATTCTCACCTGCCAGCAAACCTACATAATAGACCTGCGGCACACCCGGAGCAAAAAATTGAATGGCACGTGCCAACAAATAGTCATGATCGTTACGTCCCAGGGCATCATAAAACGTGCAGTTGACCTGGTATAGATCAAGGTTGGAAGCTGCCCTGCCGGTCGCCTGTCGACTCTGTCCGTTGCTGTTCATGTGAATTCTTTCGACCAGGGCCTCCAGCTCTTCCGAGGGTATCAAACCGGGATGATCCTGCGAATCTGCGCCATCCGCGCCGATATCGATCACGCCAATACCATCGTGCGTATCCAGCACGGTGATGGCATTGCGCGGGCTGATTGCCAGCCATTGTTTCAGATAACGAGCTATACGATTGAATATGGCATGCAACACAAGGGGCGGTAAAGCAAAATCATAGACGCGATCTACCTGGCGAGCAATTTCGATCTGCCTGCGAAAATAGGAATGGATTTCGACGAGTACTTCGATCCCCAGTGTCCCAGCCTGTTGAGCAAGAGCGTCTATAAAAGCGAAGGTTTCCGGGATCATGAAACAACTGCTTCCGGCTTTTTTGACGGCATATCCAACGGCATCCAGCCGCACCATACGAATATTATTCTCATGCAGTGTTTGCAGCACCGACCGCAAATAAGCCTGACCCTGGGAATGGTGTACATTGATATCGATCTGCTGCCTGGTAAAGGTCGTCCACAGCAGGCGTTTTTTGCCGTTTTTCAATGTAACATAGGAAAAAGGCAAACCGGGCCGGGGACGATAGATCGCCAGCAAGTCGGCTTCGGTAGCGCCGCTGGGAAAGATACTATCCATGGTCAGGAACATGCCGTTATAGATGGAAGCAGTGCCCTTTTCAGAATAATCCATGAATTGTGGGGAGGCAGAGGATACGTGGTTCACGATCAAGTCGGCCATCAGATCCACATCCTGCCCCAGTGCTTTGATATCTGCCCAATTCCCCAGGCAGGGATCGATCTGGGTGTGATCGATGGGATCGAAGCCGGCATCGGTGCCATGAATGGGGTAATAAAATGGGAGCAAATGGACACCCCCAAACAACCCAGCCAATGGTCCTTTGAGCAGTCGATGTAATTCTGCTATATTGCCTCCGCCCAGACGGTCTGCATACGCAATGAGTTGTACTTTATTTTTCATGATAGTGATCTTTGTAGGAATGTTGTATTTGGGCGGTGTGAAGAACGCAGGAAAATTTCTATGCAAGCGCGCGGAGAATTGCATCCAGCTAAATTTTTTTTCGATTTCTGAGTTATGAAATCTATGAGAGGCAAGGACCGCGGCTCAGCCCTTGACCGAGCCCTGGAGCAGCGCCGTGATGATCTGGCGCTGGAACAGCACGAAGACCACGAGGGTGGGAACCAGGATCAGGATCGTGCCGGCACACAGTAGTGGAACATCGGTCGCCCATTGGCCCTGGAACGCCCCCAGCGCGCCAGCCATCGTTCGCTGCGTCGGGTCCTCGACGAGCACCAGCGCAAGGAGAAACTGGTTCCACGTCCAGATGGACATGAGGATCCCCAGCGACGCGATCGGTGCCCGCGCGAGCGGGACGTGGATCTGCCAGAACAGGTCCCAGGTGGTCGCGCCATCGACGCGGGCCGCCTCCGAAATCTCGCCGGGCATGTTGACGAAGTGGGCGCGCATCCAGAAGACGGCAAAGGGCATGTACAGGGCGATCAGCGGCAGCACAATCGCGAACCGGGTGTTATAGAGCCCCACCGCCCGCTCCAGCAAGTAGATAGGGATGATGATCCCCTGGAACGGGAGCGTCAGCCCGAACACAAACAGGAACAGGAGCAGGCGCGCACCGGGCACCCGCAGGAGTCCGATGGCAAACCCGGCCATCGTCGAGATGATCAGTGATACCGGCACGACCCAGAGAACAATGAACGTGCTTGACGCGATGAGCTTGGGCATCTGCGCGGTTCTGAACGCCACCACGAAGTTGCCCCACTGGGGGTCCGCAGGCCATTCGAGCCCGCGGGGTACAGTCCCCGACGGATGCAGTGCGGTCGTGAAGATGCTGATGAAGGGCAGGATTGTGAACGCCATCAGCGCCAGGAGCAGGACCCGGCCTGCCCAGAGCTCGCCGCGAGGTGCCCTCATAGCGCCCTCTCCCGGCTCAGCCACTGGATCGGGATGATGACCGCGACGACGAGGATCATGAGCATGACGGCTAGAGCAGACGCCAGGCCCACAGCTCGCTGGGTGAACGCAAGGACGTAGATCTGAATCCCGGGAACCGACGTCGCGTTGCCGGGCCCGCCGGCTGTCGAGACCCAGACGATGTCAAACGCGGCGAGGGCGGCGACTACCGTAACGGTCAGGCACACGCCGATCTCGTATCGGAGGAGCGGGACGGTGATCGCGGTGAACTCCGTGAACCAGCCGGCGCCATCGATCCTGGCGGACTCATAAAGGGCCGGGTCGATCTTGGCCATGCCCGTCTGGAGCAGGACGATGCAGAATCCCAGTAGCACCCAGACTCCAACCATGCCGACGGCCGAGAGTGCCCAGTTGAAGTCGCCAAGCCAGGCACGGGTGACCACACCAAGCCCGACAGCCCTAAGGATCTGGTTGATCAAGCCCGGGAGAGCCAGCAGCCAGCCCCAGATGATGCCGGCAGCGACGAGTGGGATAACCTGGGGCAGGAACAGAACGGTTCGGGCTATCGCTCCGAGCCGCCCGGTCGCCACACGGTGGATCACGCTCGCGACGATGAGACCGAGTCCCACCGGAATGAAGCTGAACCACACAACCAGCCAGAACGCATTGAAGATCGTCCCAATCAGGTTGGGAACCTGGAAGATAGTCACGTAGTTCTTCCATCCGACCCAGGTCATAGGACCGACACCGTTCCAGCGAAAGAACGAGTACAGTATGGTTAACAGGAGAGGCACGAGCACGAAGACCGCGTACATGAGCAGCGCGGGCAGGACGAACAGCCAGCCAATGACGGTCTCCCGGCGGACCACTCTGCTGAGAGAGATCCACCGGGAGAGCGCGGGAGCCGCGGGGCGGTTATTTGATGTTACTGTCGATTTGGAAGGTATCGTCACGCGGCCCTCACCATTACTGTTCCAGTTGCCGCAGGTACTCGGCCTGGACGGCCTTGAGCAGCCCGGCAGCATCTTGCTGACCACCGACCATCTTCTGGAGTTCAGGCGTCCAGCCCTGGGCGAAGATCGAACTCGTTGCATTGGCGATGAAGTCCATCGAATTGCCGGCCGCGCCGACGACAGGTCCGGCGGCAAGTGTCTCGTTCGTGACCGAGCCGGGAGCAGCAGCAGGCATCATAGCACCTAACGGGCCGCCCGGGTTCGAGCCACCGATGTTGACGTTGATCGTGCGGGCCGCGTCGTTCGAGCCGACCCAGTTGAAGAAGAACGCAGCACAGTCTGCATTCTTGGCGTTGGCTGCGATCCCATAGGTCAGCGGGGCAGACATCGCGGCCGGCGCTCCGCCAGCCTCAGCGGGCGGCATCAGGAAGAACCCGACGTTGCCGGGCATGCCGGTGTCGTAACCGGCGTTCTGCCAGTCGCCGTTGAAGGTGAAGACCCCCTCACCCTGCGTAAACCGGGAAGCAGCGTCAGTGTACTCGATGGCGTTGATGTCGGGCGGGAAGTAGCCGGCCTGGATCCACCGCTCCAGGTGCTGAGCAGCGAGGAGGTTCGACGGCGTATCGATCGTGGCGCCGGGCTTCTGGAAGATCCAGTCGTTGATCGGCCCAACGGGACCGTAGGCGGCCATCAGGTTCTGGAGCGGGAATGCGAGCCCCATGCCGCTCTTGGCACTGCCCCATTCCATGATCGGTTGGAGCCCGGCGGCCTTGGCCGCGGCGAGCAGTTCATCGAGCTCGGCAAGCGTCTTGGGCGGCTCGGTCATGCCGATCTGCGCCGCCAGTTCCTTGTTGTAGAAGATGCCGGTCAGGCTGTAGTTGAGACCCATGGCATAGAGCGAGCCGGAGCCGCGGGTGCCGTCCTCTGCGACCCGGTTCTGGTTGAGCTGTGGCACCGGCCACTCGTCCCAGCCAAACGCCGTCGCGTAGTCGTCCAGGTTCATCAGGAGGCCGTCCTTCGCGAACGAGACCATCGTCGGCAGGCGGAGCAGGTCGGGCGGGTTGTCACCCGAGAGCAGGAGCGGCGTCGTGGTGATGAGATTCGCGAACTGGTCCTGTTTGATGTCCCAGGTCACATTTGGATATTGCCTGGTGAACTCTTCTGCGAGCTTGAAGGGGATGTCGAACCCTGTCTCGAAATAGGCGTTGAGCACGACAGGATCTGTCCCACAGTTCGGGACCGCGGCTGTCGCCGGTTCTGTTGCAGCGGGAGGCTCGGTCGCCGCCCCTGTAGGGGCGTCCGTGGCGGGAGGCTGTGTTGGGGCAGCAGTTGTTGCTGGCGCCGCACAGGCAGAAAGAAGCAGGGAGGTCAGAACCAGCAGGCTTGCCAAAGACCATAACAGAGATTTCTTGTTCATTTCTCTTTCTCCTTTATCATATCAGCTTGATTATGGATTCGATACGGGGACCAGGGTTTTGTTTTTTTAGATTACGTCAGACCTCCTGAAGCTTGAATGCCGAAAGAAAACGCAGCACTCATGTTAGTGGTATCCTGAAAGCACTTTCATAACGAGTCTACAACATTCCACTGTGAGAGTCAATATCCAGTTTTTATGCGGTTTGGCGTTCTATCAACGTGAGGGGCAGTTTGACGTGTCGGGGTAGTCTGGAAGGTGATTCGATTTGTGCGAGCAATATTTCCACTGCCAGCCTGCCCGACTCGTCCAGATGTTGAGAAATGGTGGTGAGGTCGGCATATTCCGCCATATCAAGATCATCGAAACCAATCACAGCCAATTGTTCCGGTACCTTGAAACCTAACTGACGGGCAGCCTTGAGCACTCCCAGTGCCTGGAAATCCGTTGCAGCGAAGATAGCAGTTGGCGGCTCTGGCAGCCCCAACAGTTCTTTGGCAACTTTACGAGTTTGTTCCTGCGAATAGGGGGCGAGACGAACGAATGTGTCGGGCAGCTTAATCCGGGCTTCCTTCAGCGCCCGCCGAAACCCTTTGAGACGTAAGCTTACGGGGTGAATGGCATACTCAGGCAGATCCGTATCGCCCAAAAAAGCGATGCTTCGATGTCTTTTCTCCAACAGATAGGTGGCTGCCATATAGCCGCCTTCCACATCGTCAATCTCAACACAGTTCAACTTGGGATGTGGATATTCAATGAGGACGGTAGGCAACCCATGATCAATCAAGCGGAGCACCTGAGCATCGTCTACAGGCAAAGAAATAATGATGAGGCCGTCCAGGTTTCCGGTCAATGGCAGGCTGGACAGATACCC
>JAFGCG010000065.1 GCA_016932715.1 Anaerolineales bacterium | reverse complement strand
CCACAAAGGCCTGCACTGAGCCTGTCGAAGTGACACGAAGGGGCGCTAAGGTTTTAAATTCTTCCGGAAAATCTGTGCAAATCAGTGCAATCCGTGGCAAAAAGCGTTCATTTTCAACTCATAAACAACTTGCACGGCAGTCCAAACCGTTGTATCCTTGCCTTGAAATGGCTCTCGAAACTGTTCTTCGGCGCTTTTCTCTTTTGCCTGGTTTTATCCAAACAGGGAACGGAGAGCCGCGCAAGGCGCACTGGCTGGGAAGCCAGCAGCCCGCAACTCCGCAGGAGGATCAAAAACAGGGCAGGCAGCCTGATCGCCCACCCCAACGCCCGGATACGCGCAAGTACCGCAACCTTGCCAGCCTCACACTCGGGGAAGTGGAGGATGTCTACAACCATTTCAAACATCAATTGGTCCCCTCCCCCGCCGAAGCCTGGATCGCAAAGAACTATTTCTGTCAGGTGCCGCTCAAAGCCAGAGGCGAAGACCGTCCGCCGGTCGTTTTTGGACGCCTCAAGACCTGTTATCCTGGCGATGGTTACGTGGACAACATCGAAGAACTGGAAATGTATTTCCCGCGCAGGGACGCAGCGCCGGACCTCCTGCACGTGCGCTTCGACGACATCTCCCTCCAAAAGGGGACGCAGAGTTATTGCGTCGGCGTAAAACTATATGTTTCTGATGAGGAGATGGCAGATTTCTCCCGCTCGGAGAACATCTTCCTCGAGAAGGGATTTGCGCCCCTGTACGAGACCGGTTACCTCGACCTGCTGGAGGTGAACGAGCAAACCCACCCGGCGCTGCCCTGGTTATATGTGATCGGGTCAGGCTGGTTCGCATCCATCCCGGACTCGCTCCAGGGCGAAGTTGGACAACAGCTGCGAAATTTGGTGCGCTGGAAGAAAACCATCTTCAACTACCATCCGAGGCGTTATTCTCTTCAGCTGCGATCGTTGAATGAAGAGCTCGATTTCCAGTATGGGTTTACGGAGCACTATCTGACTGCGCCCCAGGATACCGGGCAGGCGCTGAGGAAGGTGGAGGAACGCTTTGGGGAAATGTTCATGCGGGGAATGGAGTAATACATTCACCACGAAGAACACGAAGGGGCACGAAGGTTTTAAGAGTTTTAATCACGGATGCACTCATTCTCCCAGAAATAAATCGCCAAATCACCAGATGGGCCGGACTCGCTGCACGATCTCTTTCACCAGCTCGAGGTCCCCTTCACCGCTGAGGACGAGGTATTGCTCTCCCAGGGCAGTGACCGGGAAGACGACATTTGCCGCAGATGTTTGGATGGTGAACTGTACGGCAGGCAATCCCTGTTCCAGGACCAGTTCCTGCTCTTCCAGGATCGTAAAGCCCGAAGCCTCCCAGGCTGTTTTCCAGTTGGCACCATAGGCGGCGAGGTCGTTCTTCGGATCCCAATCATAGACCATGGCAGAGAGGCGCGTCGCGCCGTCGGGCAGGGTTGCCATGTCCGCGATCTCAGGTGAGGACAGGAATTGCACCTGTGAGGCGCGCTCGCTGACCAGCGCTTCGGTGACTGTCCAGCCGCGGGGGTAATCGAACGCAAAACCGGTCTTCTGATCGAGATACGTCTCTGCGTCGAACGGCGGTGCAGGCAGCTTCGGACTGGGCGCCGCCTCGCCTGGCTCAGGAACAACTTCCGTGTTCGATGGAACGGCAGGAAGCTCTGTCTCTACAGGCACGGGCGTGATATCTGTCACGGGCGTCCCACAGGCCGAGAGCAGGATCAGGAGGAGGGGTAAAACCAAAAGGATTTGTTTCATTATTTCCCCAGGTACTATTTTGATGGAAAAAGGACGCTATGCCAGGAGGAAAGTTCCGGCCCCGCCCCCACCGCCCCTTCGGGGCACCTCCCCCAAATCCGCCATGCAGACCTCAAATAATTATGTTGATTTGACTGGCGTATTTGGGGGAGGCTAGGAGGGGGCTAACACTTGCCCAATTGCACAATTCCCTGTATCCTTGTTTCATGGCGACAAACAAAAACAAGACCTTAAAGGTGACGGCGCTCAATCAGTTCACCTGGATGCCGCTGTACCAGGAGCTTGGAAAGGAACTGGCAGGGTGGGAAAACCGGCAGGAGGAGCTGATTTCGTTTCTGGAAGAACTCCGCGCGGACGGATATGTGGTCACACCCCTGCAGGACAAGGATGCCGAGGGGAGACGTTTCCTGCTGCGGGAGATCGATCCGTTCACGTTCTTCGGCGCCTTCAACCGGCGAATCGGATACGACCAGCGGCTGGCGATCCTTTCACGGGTAAAACAACACTTCGGTTTGCAGAGCGACCTGCCGGAAGACTTCAACGGTGTGCCGGTCCTGAATAACATGCGGTCCTGGTTCTTTCCCAATCAGGTCGCGAGAGACCCCCATGATATCGGACGCTTGTGGCGTGCCTTTCGGCTCGCGCTGCAGGAAAATCCCCTCAGCAACTCGAAGTTCCTCCAGGCGTTCGATGGGGCGCTGGAGGTCAAACAGACCAATGTCAATCTGACGATGGGATTGTTCTGGGTCCGCCCGGAGACTTTCCTGAGCCTCGACGAAAACAACCGCGACTATCTGGGGGTCCGCCTGCCTGCCCGCGGACTGAGCGCAAAATTCTATGCGGATACGATCAAGTCCGTTCGGCGGGATGGCAAGCCCTTCCCCGAAGTTTCGCTGGCAGCCTGGGGTGTGGAAAACGAGCGGGTCAGAAAGATCGCCGAAGCCAAGGAAGCCAGGTACCGCGCCTGGGGCGGGATCAACTACTGGCTCGTCGGCGCGCACTGGGACGACCGCGACCCCGCCGATCAGACCGACCGCTTCCTGGAGGAAGGCATCTGGGAGAACGGGTACAAGAACCGCTACATCAACGAGGTCATGTCGATGCAGGTCAACGACAAGATCGCCATCAAAGCCGCCTCCACCCAGCGCACGGGCTTGCCGTTCGATGCCCACAATAAGACCGTCTCGCGCATGACGGTCAAAGCGGTGGGAACCATCGTCGCCAACCGCGAGGACGGCCGGATGGTCGAGGTGGAATGGGACCCGGACTTCGCAGAGAAGCCCTGGTATTTCTATACCAATCGCAGCACCATCTGGCGCCTGCGGACGGATGAGAATTACAGGCTGAAAGAGTATGCCGAAAAGCTGAAGGACTTCGTCTGGTATGGCAGGGAGCAGGAGTATGACTGGTTCCTCGAGCACCAGCTGAACCTCAGCGAGACCGACCAGGTCCTCTCGGAGTTCATCGAAGTCACCAAGCCGCCCTACAGCGTCGATGACCTGATCGCCTCCGGTGTGTTCCTGACGAAGGAGGAATTGGAGCAGGTCCTCGAACGGCTGCAGTCCAAGAAGGCGATGATCCTGCAGGGACCGCCCGGCGTGGGCAAGACGTTCGTCGGGCGCAAGCTGGGCTACGCGCTGATGAACGAGGTGGATACCGACCGGCTCGAGATGGTGCAGTTCCACCAGTCGTATTCCTACGATGACTTCGTGCGCGGCTACCGCCCCATCCCCGGGAAGGCAGCCAGTTTCGTCCTGCAGAACGGCATCTTCTATGAGTTCTGCCAAAAAGCCATCCGGGACCCGGACCGGGAATACGTGTTCATCATCGACGAGATCAACCGCGGCAACCTCAGCCAGATCTTCGGCGAACTGCTGATGCTGATCGAGCCGGATAAACGCGGACCCGAATTCGCCCTGCCGCTCGCCTACCGCACCGAGGACGAGCCGCACTTTTTCGTGCCGCCCAACCTGTATGTGATCGGCCTGATGAATGTGGCAGATCGTTCCCTGGCAATGGTGGATTACGCCATGCGCCGCCGCTTCGTGTTCATCACGCTCAAGCCGCAATACGGGAGCCCGCTCTTCCAGGGATGGCTGTCCGAACGCGGCATGCACCCCAGCCTGGTGCAGTTGATCGTCGAGCGCATGACGAGGCTGAATCAGGAAATCCGCGAAGACCCGCTCCTGGGAGAGAACTACGAGATCGGTCATAGTTTCTTCCTGCCCAAAGGCGATAACTTTGCGGGCCTGGATAAAAGCTGGTATCGCCGGGTCGTGCGCACAGAGATCGTCCCCCTCCTGAAGGAATACTGGTTCGACAATCCAAAGCGGGCAGCAGAGGCGGAGAAGAGACTGCTGGCATAAGATATTACCGTCATTGCTTCGCCGCCCGGGCGCAACATGTTGCGCCCCTACAAAATCAGGCGGCTCGCAACACTTGCACCGGGCGCCAGTGCCGGTGTGACGAAAAGTTTGGATATGGTTGATTCCCAAAACCCCGCTCAATTCACCGAATACGGCATCCCCATCCGCAACCTGTGGCATATGCTGCTGTACGCCTGGAATGAAGCGCCGCTCGAACAGGAGTGGGCGCTCGAGGCGGTGGAGCAGGCGCCCACGCTGGATGCGCTGCTGGCAGCTGTCCTGGTGAAGCTGATGCAGCAGCGATTGCGCATCGGTTTGGGACATGATTATGTGACAGAAAAACGAGCGCTGAGTAGACCACGCGGGCGGATCGATTTTGCCGCCACGCTCAAAAGCCGCTCCCTCGAACGCAGCCAGATCGTTTGTGACTTCCAGGGATATAGCGCCAACTCCCTGAAGAACCAGATCATCCGCAGCACGCTGGCGCGCCTGGTGAAAGTCGGTCAATTCGGACCTCCGACGGATTCCGTTAAAGAGATTCAGCAAAAGCTGCGGCGTCTCCTGCGCGACCTCGACGGCATCGACTTCATCCACAGGACTGCTCCGCTTGTCGAGCTGACGCCCGAGTTGATCCGCAGGCAGCTGCTGAGGCGCAATGACCACGATTACCGCCTGATGCTCGCGATCTGTGACCTGCTCCTCCAGCGTACGATGCCGAACGGACCCGGAGCAGACGCCATCGTCCCGGTGCTCGACCGTGAGGAACTGGTGCTGTACAACGTCTACGAGCGCTTTGTCGCCAACTTTTACCGCCTGCACCTCCGGGGCTGGGAGGTCAGCGCGCAGAAGCGCCTGGACTGGCACGCCCGGAACACCAGCGAGCGCCTGCCGCTCATGGTGCCTGACCTGGTTTTACAGGAAACCTCGTCGGACCGGATGATGATCGTCGATACCAAGTTCACCGCCCACAGCCTGGTCGAGAACCGGTGGGGCAAGCCGGTGTTCGATTCGTCGCACCTGTATCAGCTGTACGCTTACTTGAAATCGCAGGAACATTTGTCGCAGGCGCATCGCAGCGCCGTTGGGGTCCTGCTCTATCCCGCCGTCGGGGTGCGGCTCTCGGAGCGGATCGAACTGCGCGACCACCTGATGCGGATCGAATCGGTCGACCTCGCCGCGCCCTGGCAGGAGGTGGAGGTACAGTTACTTCAGGTGGTAACTTCGGCGTGATCGGAAGACCATCGCCGAATATAAGCCTGATCCAATAGAAAATGCCCGGCGTTTTGTGCGTCGGGCATTTTTGCTGGAGAGGCTGACTATTCGGTAACTGTAAATGTCACCGGCTTGGGATACGGCTCACCATCCAGGGACACTTCCAATGTATATTCACCGGAAGGGTGCCCGTCCGCGGACGGGGCAAACGTGAAGCCGAGGTACCCTGAACCGGTTACATCGATGGTCGAAGTCTGTTCCACACTTTGTCCATCTTCATACGTGTAGACGAGCTGGATTTCCGAGCCAGCCACCATATTCCTGATCTCGACCGAGACATGGACGACTTCAGACGGCAGGAAAGTATTAGTCGGATCGATGGGGGCGCTGTCTTCCGCCAGACCCTTAGCCAGTACAATGCCAAGGATTTCCGCCTTTGTATCCCCTTCAATCGTGAACGCGACGGTTTTTACCAATGTTCCGTCCAGATAGACGTCAACCGTATAGCTGCCAGGCACATGACCATACTCGTTTGGCGCCAGTGTGAAGCCATAGTAGCCGGACCCGGCCTCGTCAGCAGCAAGAGAGAATTCCTCATAGAGCTCCCCATTCAATTTATATTGAACTTTTACCGTGGATCCAACCACCAGATTTTCCACATGTACAGAGACACTGATCACATCTTCCGGCTGATAGCTGGAGGTCGGGTCGACCGGCCGGTAGCTTTCATCCAGGCTTTTGGCTGTCACGACATCTGTGATGGCAGGGGGACCGCCGCCCGCACAGGCAAGCGCGGCAAGAAAGAGGGCGAAAGCTGCCATTGCAATGAATAATTTGTTGCGTTTCATACTATTGATCCTTTCCCACAAAGATATGATGATACATCTTCAAGTATATCTGCTTTCTCGCATGAGCACTTCCCCCAACGGTAGGATGAGGATGGCTTTCTCAAATTAATGCCAGACAAAAGTTTGGAACCGCTACGCCCGCGAAGACCATAGCAGGGTGATGGTTTTCTCACAAAACTTGCTTTTTGTACACGGACCCCCACGGACGGCACGGTTTCCTCCGTAACATGACGGAAAAACTCCGTCCGTTCCGTGAAACCTGAATCCCTTGAAGGCGGGGCACGTGATGGAAGCCATGCTCAGGATGAAGAAGATACACATCCCCACGCTGCAGGAAGCCTACGCACAGGGATAGCCCCAGCCCCACCCGCCCTTCGGGCACCCCTGCTTGCGCACTCGCAGAGTGTCCCCAAACACGACGACGAAAATTTAGTATGCTTATTCAGCCATTATTCCAAGTAACATAACTTGGCTAACAGCAGTAACGACTTCAGTCGTTCATTTTCGGGCAAAAAAGCGACTGAAGTCGCCACTACGCTGTTATGCAATTATGGTTAACCTGAATAGTTCGTTGGATTTGGGGACTGCGAAGCGTACCCGAGCGGAGCGAGCGGCAGGGAAAGGGGTGGGGGTCTTGCAATGAATTTATAAGCGAGCAGCCTCCCCGAAAGTTGTACACTGACACTGGAGTGGATTCGTGCAATTTTTCACTGGAGAGGAGGAAACCAGCATGTCTGTAAAACGGATCATTCAAGCGTGTCTCATTCTGGTCCTGTTGTTCGGGAGCCTGGGCGCAACCACAGGCAGCGCCCAGGCCTGGTCGGCGTGCGGGAGCACCTACGTAGTCCAGCGCGGGGACTGGCTGGCGAAGATCGCCCGGAAGTGCGGCGTCACACTCTCGGACCTGTACAGCGCCAACCCGTGGCTGCGCTCGTATCGCTACATCTACCCGGGCTGGGTGCTGAACATCCCTGGCAGCTACGATGGGTATGACGACGGCGGGTACAGCGGATACTGCGGTCCCTCGTCCGACATGTACGGCAATTATTGGGTCGTCTGCCGCGGGGACACGCTCGGACGCATCGCCCGCTACTACGGGGTCAGCTGGCGCTACCTGCAGGACGTCAACGACATTCCCAACGCCAACCGCATCTATCCGGGACAGATCATCAGGGTTTGAGCCCGCCCCACCCCGTCCCTCCCCAAATCCGACACTGAAACTATCCATACGCATTCGAAATCCAGTTGTCGGATTTGGGGAGGGTGCCCGAAGGGCGGGTGGGGCAAATGACTTCACACAGCCCCGCTAACGGAAGCGGGGCTGTGCTTTCTTAAAAGGTGACTGTCACCTGCTTCTGCGGAAGAGACCGGATCACTTGCCGGCGTTGACCTCTGCCAGGACTTTTGTGACCATCTCCTCGGTGATCCCAAACTGTTTCGCCTGCGGCATGGCAAGCAGGGATTTCAGGGTCATGCCTTTTGCCATCCCGATCATGGGATTGGTGGAAATACCCGGAACATATTTCTCGAAGACTTTGACCGCCCCCGTATCGTCCAATAGCGTGCCGACTGTTGTATCCAATGTGTATGCCATTTTATTCTCCTTGGTCTGCTGGGTTTTCAGAAACAACAGACCGACTCTAATGGTAACACTTGATTACCTTACACTTTCAAAATCCGGACGCTGACTCACGCTGAAAACGCAGTTTTTTGTCTTGAATCAGCGAAAATCAGTGTTT
>JAFGCG010000064.1 GCA_016932715.1 Anaerolineales bacterium | reverse complement strand
TTCCACAGATTTTCGCAGATTTTTCCTTGTTTTCTTAAGCCTTTGTGTCCCTTTGTGTCCTTCGTGGTGAATTCTTAAACACTCTCTTAGGGCTTTCTCAAGGTCCTTGCAGTCATAAAGCATTCGCGGCGATTAGCGTGGATTAGCGGACTCTTTTCGACCTTGAGACAACCATATTTACCTGTCTTGTTGGAGTGTATACACCCGTCCTAGCTAAGTTGATAGTTCGGCGCTTCTTTTGTAATGATGACATCATGCGGATGACTTTCGATCAAGCCGGCGTTTGTGATGCGTGTAAGGCGCGTCCTGGTACGCAGGTCTTCGAGTGAGGCAGCACCTGCGTAGCCCATGCCAGAGCGCAGACCGCCGACGAGCTGATAGATGTATTCACCGAGTGAACCTTTGTAAGGCACGCGTCCCTCGATCCCTTCGGGGACAAGTTTGCCGCTGCCGCTTTGACCGGTGGCATAGCGATCGACGCCATAGCCCTTCATCGCGCCCAGACTGCCCATGCCGCGATATTCCTTGAAGCGGCGGCCTTCATAGAGCATCACTTCCCCGGGCGCTTCATCCAGACCTGCCAGCATACTGCCCAGCATGACCGCGTTCCCGCCCGCGACAATCGCCTTGACAATATCGCCGCTGAATTTGATGCCGCCATCGGCGATGACCGCAATGCCGTGTTTCTTGCCGACTTGCGCACATTCGAAGATCGCTGACATCTGCGGCATGCCCGCGCCAGAGATAATGCGTGTCGTGCAGATGGAACCCGCGCCCACGCCGACTTTGACCGCGTCCGCGCCAGCCCCGATGAGGGCTTCCGTTCCTTCGGCAGTCACCACATTGCCAGCCATGACAGGCAGATCTTTCCAGGCGCTCTTGATGCGCTGCACGGCTTCGAGCACGCCCCTGGAATGTCCGTGGGCGGTGTCGATGGCGACCGCGTCCACGCCGGCCCTGACCATCAGGTCCACGCGGTTCTCGACGTCCTGGCCGACGCCGACCGCCGCGCCAACGAGCAGGCGGCCCTGCGAGTCTGTCGAGGCGTTGGGATAATCGCGCGCCTTTTGAATATCCTTGACGGTGATCAAGCCCTTCAGCATGCCATTCTCGTCCACGAGGGGAAGTTTTTCAATGCGATGCTTTTGCAGGATGATCTTCGCTTCTTTCGCAGAGATGCCCACGCGGGCGGTGACCAGCGCCTCTTCCTTCGTCATAAATTGATTCACCGGCAGGCTGTAATCCGCCGCTTCGACAAAGCGGATATCGCGATTGGTAAGGATCCCGACGAGTTTTCCGATTTCGTTTGTAATCGGCACACCGCTGATGTGATAGGTGGACATGATCTCTTCCGCGCGGCTGAGCGGGGCATCCGGCGAAAGGCTGATCGGCTCGACGATCATGCCTGACTGCGAACGCTTGACCTTTTCCACTTCGCCGGCCTGGGCTTCGGGCGGCATATTGCGATGAATGATGCCCATGCCGCCCTCGCGCGCCAGAGCGATCGCCAGCCGCGCTTCGGTAACCGTATCCATCGCGGCGGAGAGGATCGGGATGTTGAGTTGGATCTGCGGCGTGAGCTGGACGCGTACATCGGTTTCATTGGGCAATACTTCGGTATAGCCCGGGACGATGAGAACGTCGTCGAAGGTCAGGGAGTCGAAAGTGTTGAAAAGTTCCTCGTTCATGCGGGTATCTCCTTTTTGTTGAAAGTGCAATTGTAATGGAGGAGTTTCCAAGCTGTTGTCCACTATCCGAAAGGGTGAATCTTAAAAAAAGTTGACTCTCGTTCAGGGATGTGCAATAATAGCTATAACGTTACCGGTAACGTTATAGCTGCGCTATCATTTTTGAGTAGGATTTGTTATGCGGAAGAAAAAACGGACGGTGACAATTCAGGATGGGGCGAAGAAGACAAAGCTTTCGGTTTCGGACGTTTCGCGCGTGTTGAGTTGAAAGGAAAGCCGGACGTGGCCAGCGAAACGCAGGACCGCATGCTTTCGGTGATTGAAGATCTGGGCTGTACCAATCTGGCGGCGCGCAGTCTGCGAAGCCGCGCGCAGAACCTGGTGGGGGTGATTATGCCGGATATCGCCTGCCCGTTTGTGGTTGAGGGGATGCAGGCGACGAACCGCGCGACTGCCGAATCTACGTTTTACCCTTTGGTTTATACAACGGACGATGTGAGGAAGAGTGGGAGCGCTCACACAAATCCGCGCACCGGGCGGCGGGTACCGTGCTGCGTGGATGCAGCGCGAGCATTGTTAACAATCCCCTTTCAGGAACGTGACAGGAGGTGCAAGCAGTCCAGTGAGTCCTTTTTCAGACAGAAATTTGGCACGATCGTATCCAGATACTAACTCATTCCATGAGAGGAAACCATGAAACAAGCGTTCTTGAACATTCTCTTGACCGCGACGATGCTGATCAGCAATGTTTCAACAGCAGTTGCGGCCTCTGGCAGGGACATGATCAGCAGCGCGGCGCCGCAATCGCAGCAGGCTGCAGGCTCCAGCGTCGTCTCGAGCGTGAACTTCGATGACTCGACGACCGGCGCGTGGACGCAAAGCGGCAGCCCGACGCTCGGCTATGTCGATGACGAGAGCGGCGGCCAGGCATTGAGCATCACCCGGGCGGCCGACTACGAGGGCATCCAGTCGCCGACCGGGCTGCTCGAGGCGGGCGTCGTCTATACGTTTTCGATGCGGGCGCGACTGCCGGCTGACTCGGCGGTCACCTCGACCGACGTCCGGTTCGTGGTGAAGCCGAACTACAACTGGGTCGGCAACACCACCATCAACGCCACAGACTGGACGACGGTTACCGGCACATATATCCTCCCCGACGGCGTCGATCCGGCCGAAGCGCAGATCTACATCGGCAGCACGGACCAGACGGACCCCTATACCATCCTCATTGACGACATCCTGATCACCGCGCCGGATTCCGGCGGCGGCGGCGGCACCGGCGCCGAGGTCATCAACACCGACTTCGAGAACGGCCTGGACGGCTGGGTGCTGCGAGAAGCGGACGACACCCCGGCGACGCTTGTGCTGACCGAGACCGAGTCGCACAGCCCCACGCATGCCGCGCTGGTCACCGACCGCGACGGCCAGGGTGACGGTATCGGCCGCGACGTCACCGGGATCATGAATCCTAACACGGCGTTTAATATCACGGCCTGGGTGAAGTTCGCCGCCGGCGAGCCTGCGGACACGCTCTGGCTGAGCATGCGGCGCACGAACAGCGGCGCGGACACCTACGACACGATTGGCCAGTTCACCAACATCTCCGGCGATACGTGGACGCAAGTTACAGCCACATATCAGATGGGCGCCGCGGAAAGCGCCTTCCTCTACTTCGAGACAACCTATCCGGACGGCACAACGGCGCCCTTCCTCGTCGACGACATCGTCGTCCAGGAGCAGGGCGGTCCCGACTGGGATCCGAGCCTGACCCCGCTCAAGGATACGGTGGACTTCCCGATGGGCGTCGCGATTGACTCGCGCGAGACCATTGGCGCGTACTCGGGACTGTTGCGCCACCACTTCAACCAGATCACGCCCGAGAATCACATGAAGCCCGACGCATGGTACGACGCGGATCGGAACTTCCGCATCCATCCGGAAGCAGAGCTGCTCATGGACTTCGCCGCGGCGAACGGCATCCGCGTCTACGGCCACACGCTTCTCTGGCATCAGCAGACTCCGGACTGGTTCTTCCAGCGCGATGACGGTACACCGCTGACGAACTCGCCCGAAGACCAGGCAATCCTCAGCACCCGCCTCCACAACCACATCTTCAATGTTGCCCAGACGCTGAGCGATATGTACGGGCCCTTTGGCAGTTCCACGAACCCGCTGGTCGCCTTCGACGTGGTCAACGAGGTCATCTCCGACTCTGCCACGCCTGACGGTCTGCGCACAAGCCCATACTACAATGTTCTCGGTCCCTCCTACATCGACGACGCATTCAACTGGGCGGACCAGGCATTCAACGTCGATCACGCGGCCCCGGGGGTCACGCGCCCGATCGCCCTCGTCATCAACGATTACAACACGGAGCAGTCTGCCAAGCGCGACCGGTTACACGCGCTGGTAGCCGACCTGCTCGGCCGCGGCATCCCGGTCGACATCGTCGGGCACCAGTTCCACGCCAGCCTGACCACCCCAATCCAGTCCTTCGATGAGGCCCTCACTGCGTTCGAGGACCTGGCGGTCGAGCAGGTCGTAAGCGAGCTCGATGTCATGACCGGAACACCGGTCGACGATGCCAAGCTCATCGAGCAGGGCTACTTCTACCGCGACGCGTTCGGCATCTTCCGCGCACACGCAGCAAACATATACGCGGTCACGGTCTGGGGGCTTTACGACAGCCGCAGCTGGCGGAGCGACAACGCGCCGCTCATCTTCAACTCCCAGCTGGCTGCGAAGCCCGCGTACTTCGGAGCTACAGACCAGACGCTCCCCGTGCGCATCCGCACGGCGCTCGTTTTCCAGGCGGACGTGCCGCTCGAGGCTGGCGCTACTTCCGCGCTCGAATGGCAGAAACTCCGGCTCCACACCGTTGGCGATAAATTCAGCTTCCAGCTCCGCTGGGAGCCCGATCACCTGAGCGTGTTCGTTGACGCGCAGGACGCCACACCAGAGTCCAACGACGGGCTGATCTTCACGATCGGCAACAACTCGTACGCCTTCAACCGCGACGGCACGGGCGATGTGCCGGGCGTCGTCGAAGAGGTCACCGGCGGCTGGAGAGCCGTCGTCCACCTGCCGCTCGGCAGCGCCCAGCAGAACGACCAGGTCCAGTTCGACGTGGCACTGACGGACGGCGCCAATACGCTCGGCTGGAACGACCCCGGCGCAACCGGCACGCTCACGCTCGCCGAGCCGCTTTCGTATCTCGAAGTGGCCGGGATCGGGGACGGCAGCGCTCCAGCGATCGACGGCTCCGTCGATACCGTCTGGGCACTCGCGAACACCGTCTCGACCGGCAAGCAGACAACCGGAACGGATACCGCAACGGCCGACGTGAAGACCCTCTGGAAGGGGGATACACTTTACGTTCTCATGCACGTTCACGATGCCGTCCTCGATGATACGGCCTCCGACCCGTGGCAGAAGGACTCGGTTGAGATTTACGTCGACGCCGGCAATTACAAGAACGGCGCCTACCGGCCTGATGACACCCAGATCCGCATCAACTACAAGAACCAGGTTTCGTTCGGCACCGGCGACACCGCCGCCCAGCAAGCCAGGCTCGTCAGCGCTACCTCGGTCGTTGAAGACGGCTACATCGTCGAGGCATCGATCAGCCTCCTCGAAGAAAGCGGCGTGGGGACCTTCCACGGCCTCGACTTCCAGGTGAACGATGCCGCCAACGGTGCGCGGCTGGGCATACGCAACTGGGCTGACCCGACGAATGCCGGGTACCTGAATACAACGCATTGGGGCGTCGGCCGGCTGCTCGAAGCCGACCAAACCGTCCCCAAGCTCAAACTCCCACTCTTCCTCAGCCTCACGGCAACTGACACCGACGGCTATCACGGGCTGACGGCAGAGATCGCCAGGGTTACTGCGACGGACGCCTTCGATGATCCGTCGTGGCTGACGATTACCAGCAACGCGCCGGCGGTCCTTCCGCTTGGCAGGAATCTGGTCACGTGGACCGTCACCGATCTTTCAGAAAACACCTCGACCAGGCAACAACTCATCGTCGTCCACGCACGGGTCGAGACTTCGCTCAAATACATTGGTCCTCGCTTGGTAGTGGTCCACACCAGGTCGAAGTGGAACTCGTTCACCCCGGGTGCCATCCTGTCGGCGCCAGGGCGTGCCTGCGAGCGCGGCCAGCCGGTTCGTTTCACGCTCGACCGTAACCCGGTGACCGGTGAGGCTGTGACAACGCCCCTCGGCACTGCGAAGACGAACGCGGGCGGGATCGCCAGGCTGAAGGTTTCGTCCAACAAGTGGATGGCGGGGACGTACACCCTTACCGTCGACTACGAAGGCAACAATCGGGGCTGCGTCGGCTCGTCCACGTCGGTGACGCTCACCGTGGTTGTGCGCCCCTAAGATGTAACCAAACGGAGAAATCAGACTCGGGGCTGTCTGGGAAGAAAGAACCACCGGACAGCCCCCAAATCCTGTAAAAATAGCCGGCCGAAGCGAGAATTGATGAGAACCGGGAGATCCATGTGAAATTTTGTTGGAAAATGTTTCGCCTTGCTGGCGGCTGAATGCGCGCCGCTGAAAAAGCTGATCAACAGGTGCGACCTGAGAGCCAAAGCGAACCGTCCGGGTAGTCAGTTGTCGCGCGCGAATCTCCAGTTTCTGTTCAGATATCAGTCACAGAACATAGGTTACAGAATTTCGACCTCAACGCTGACCGGTTCTGCCGCGCCGAGAGCCGGGCCGCACACACCGGGGGAACAACTGCCAGCCGTCAGGCGGAATTTGCCCGGCTGGAAAACCTGCCGCCCGTTTTCGTCTAACAGCATCAGCATTTCGGGCTTGACCGTTATTGTGACAGTCTGGCTTTGTCCCGGCTCAAGGTGAATACGCTGGAATAATATCCATGAAGGCGAATCGGCTTTTTCCTAGGGCTCTGCATCTACCAGCAAAATGGGAATTTCAAAGGACTTCAGGTTTTCACCGCCGGTGATTCCTGACCATTCGAGGGTTTTCACCGGGGTGACATCGGAGCCATTTGCAGTATATACCTCGACAATGGTTGAGCCAATGTTGCCACGCCCAATCGTGATAACCAGGGTTGAGGGTCCAAGATCCGTCGGAAATAAATCGGCTGTCATATCAACAGGCTGTCCTGCGCTGGCTTGCTGAAGCGGCTGGGTAAGCACCAACTGGTTGAGGTTTAGGTCAGCGCTGGTCTCAGCCGCCCCCGGGCTGGCGGATTCGATTTGTATGTTTTTAAATTGAATTCCGCTCAATGTGATTGTCGTCCAATCGGAGGTTGTCGTGATCTTCAATCGAATTCGTATAATTTGCTTGCACGCGCTCGGGTCAGATGGCTCGGGAATGGTTATGGGAATCGTGGAAGACAGCGGAATTTCATCCCGCAGCATCTTTGTTGCTTCACCCGCCAGGCGAAGATACCAGTCGCTTGGCAAGCATTCCCCATCCGTATCCATCGTAACAACCTGAATTCCCACAGGAACGTCTGCGTTGGTTGCGGCAATTTTGTACATGGCGGTGGCCTCGTCCACTTCGTCAAACATGGCGTTATAGATCATGGTCGAACCGGCGGAAATGGCATTGTAAATCTGCCGCCAGTACAGCCGCCCGCCGCGTCGGGGATATTCATTGAACGGCCTGTTGGGATCCGGATTATGATATGCGCTGCCCGGATAAACGACTGGCATGAACTCTGCGCCGCACTCCTTTGCTTGGGCAATATCAGGAATAATTGTGTTTTTGTAATAGTTATCCACTTCTGCATCCGAAACTGCAACACCGACCGTCCAGGGACTAATGATGTCCAGTGAGCAGTAGTAGTCCTTCCAGGCAGGGTCGGTGCGGGCATTCGGTTGGAGGGTGCGCCACCAAATTGGCACGCCGCCCATTACCGTGGCGCGATATTTGGGATCAGGGTTGTTTTGGAAAAAGTCAAGCAACTGTTTGGCCTCCGCGGCTGTTCCGGGACGGTCATCGAAACCCAATCCCCAGATTGCCACCACCGGTAGGCCATTGTGATGCAGATAGGTGGGGCTTTCCGTCACCCTCAGCACATCCACAAGATACTTCCAATCTTTCTCGAATATTTTAACTACATCACCGTTCCTTGCGTCGGCACCGGTAACATCGTACATGACAGCCCAAACCCGCCCATAAGAGTCAGCGGCTGTACGCACTTTGTCCGTTAACTTATTTTGGAAATCCAACGCTTCGGGATAAACCAATTGACCGCCAAAGCGTTGAATAAATACGCCGTCAATTCCGTACTCGCTCATCCACTGGAAGTGACGCAAGACCGTCTTATAGTTGGCACTCGTATACAGATAGGCAGGGCTTCCATCGGCGTATTTCAAATCCGTCGGACATTTTTCAGAATCCGTCAACTCGCTTGTGTCGGGCCACATATCCACCCTGTAACTTTCCGTGTTGAGAGATGGATAGCCATCCTTGATCCAGTGATAGTAACCATTGTAGGTATTCGAACCATCTCCTGGGCAGGCAAACCATCCCTGATAGCCCATCATGAGTTTCCCGGTCATGGTGGACGGATCGACAGTCGTGTGTGGAAGGATCGGCAAGGCTTCAGTCGGCGTTGCAGCCACGGAAGTGGCATGTTGGTTTGTGCCTGTTGGGACAACGGTGTTTGTAGTCGTGAGTGTAGATAAATTGGATGTACAACTAGTCAAGAATCCAGCCACAAGGAATAACATTTGGACAAAAAAGATTCGTCGCTTCATATTTACTTCTTTTTGGTTAGATTGCACAAAGAACTGCCTAATAGTATGCGTTACCTGCTGATGACCTCGACAGGCTCGATCCGGCGGGGCGTGACGAGACAAAGCTGCTTTGATGGAATTGGCTTGAGCATAGTGTACTCGCTTTTGGCGCGGCGAGTCCCACCAATAAGGTAGTATCATAAAAAAAGGACACGGCAGATCGAGAGTCGGGAGGTCCAGCAAGACCGCCGTGTAGCAGGATCGCCATGTCCATCATTCATCCGCCTACACAGTTGAGAGGTCATGAGGGATCGAACACTAGCGCGGGCACACCTCCATTATATGGAGAGGAGGACGAGATGACAACTAGTAGTGGCCAATATGTGGGGATTGATGTGGCGAAGGACCGGCTGGATGTGGCCGTGCTGGGGAGAGGTGGGAGAGCAAATCCTGAACTCGTTCAGGAATGGGGAGATTGGTGTCCAGATAAGCAGGTTGGTTTATAAGAAATGCTTGACCCTCCCATGGGTTCTTCCTTTCGACGAAAAATACAGTAAAGCAAAACCGGGGCAGCCGCGAAAGCCGCCAGGGGCAGGAAGTCCAATATTCGTAATTTTCGATTGCCCCGAAGAAAACTTTAAATTTCCTGTGTGCTGGAATATTTGTGGCATTTCACGAGCACATCGTCAACGTATATATCCGCGGGCGCCACGCCTTTACAGATTTCCATGACATCCGGGCACCGGCCCGCAAATTTACAGCCCCGCCGCAGGTACTCTTCCTGTTCTAATTCAGAAAGTGTGATCTCCGTGGTCCAGCGTTTTTTGGGGTCTGCCTGGGGGATGGACTCGCGCAGCAGCTTTGAGTAGGGATGCCTGGGATTCATCAACACCTGTTCCACTGTTCCCATTTCAACGATGTTGCCGCGGAACATGATGGCGATACGGTCACTGACGTAATATGCCGTTGCCAGGTCATGAGTGATGTAGAGGATGCTCACCCCCAATTCATCCCTGAGCTTTTTGAACAGGTTGACAATGGACATACGCAAAGAGGCATCGACCATGGAAACAGGCTCATCCGCGATCAAGAGCGTGGGGTTGGTCAACAAAGCCCTGGCGATGGAAATCCGCTGCAACTGCCCGCCCGAGAACTCGCTCGGGTATTTGCCCGCGAACTCTTCATAGGATAGACCAACCGCCTGGAGCTTTCGGTCAATCAATTCAATCGCTTGTTGTTTGCTCACAGCCAGAATGAGATTCTGAACCGTCTCAAAAAAGTACCGGTCCACCGTTCTCAGCGGATTGAAAGTGCTGAATGGATCCTGGAAGATCGCCTGCACGCCTTCTGTGATCCAGACCTTCTCCTTGCGGGTCTGCAGTTTTCCGTTATGGATGATCGTCCCGGAAGTGGCTTCTTCAAATCCGAGGACAACCTTGGCCGTGGTCGTTTTGCCGCAGCCACTTTCGCCAGCCAGGGTGAAGATTTCTGCTGGCTTGATATAAAAGCTGACATGATCCGCGGCTGTCAGTGTGACCCTGGTGAGCACATTGCCCTGGGAGTACCGTTTGGTCAGTTCGTTTACCTCAAGCAGCTTATCCATGTTTTCCTTCTCCAACCAGCCAGCAGGCAACTCTATGGTTTTCATCCGGATAACAGAAGTCCGGCATCTCCTGGCGGCAAATTTCCTTGACATGCGGGCAGCGCGGGTGGAAGGGGCAGCCAGCAGGCAGGTCCGCCATCGAGGGCGGGTTGCCAGGCACGCTGCTGCGCATATTCTTATCGCCAAACTTGGGCAGCGAGTTGATCAGGAACTGGGTGTAGGGATGCAGCGGCTGGCCAAAGATCTGCTCTGTGGACCCCTCTTCAACGATCTTCCCGGCATACATAATGCCGATCCGGTCAGCGATGTTGGCATGCACGCCCATATCGTGCGTGACCAGGATGATGGTATTCTTGAGATTTTCCTGGATCATCTTAAGCATCTGAATCACGCCGCGCTGCACCACCACATCCAGCGCCGTGGTGGGTTCATCGCCGATCATGATGCGCGGTTTCAACAGCGATGCCAGCGCGATGGTCACGCGCTGACGCATGCCGCCCGACAACTGATGGGGGTAGACATCAAGGATATTTTTGGGTAAGCCCAGCACCCGGATCTGCTTGCGGGCCAGTTCGAAGATTTCTTCCTGGCTCTGCCCGCTGAGATGGCTGCCAATGAAATCCTTATAGGTCTCTTTCAGCTTGAGCACCGGGTTGAGCACGCTCATCGAGCCTTGTGGAATATAGGAGATGTATTCCATGCGCAGCTGTCGCTTTTCTTCCGGGCTCAGTGTGGTGACGTCCACTTCTTTATCCCAGTTGATACAGTAATAAATCTTGCCGCTGACCAGGCGCAGGGGCGGCACGATGTCGTTGAAAAGCGCTTTCAGCAGCGTGGTTTTGCCGCAGCCGCTTTCACCGGCGATGCCGTAGATTTCATTTTCATAAATCTCCATGTCCACGTCGTTAACGGCTTTGATGATCTTCTGCGTACCCTGCATCTCCAGGATATAGAAGGCTTTGAGTTTGTCGGTTCGCAGGATGGTTCGTTTCTTTTCTGCCATGGCTGCGCCTCCACTACGTTCCAACCCGCTGCGTGCGGGTACGCGGATCGAGATATTCGCTGATGCTGACCGAGAGCCAGTACAGGGCGACGAACAGGAAAACCGACAGGAGGACCGGCGTCAGGATCCACCACCAGTGGCGTAACAGGATCGCCTGGTAGGAAATTGCCCAATTCAGCATCGTGCCCAGGGTAGGGATGTTCATATTGACCAGCCCCAGGATGGCGAGGGTCTGCTCATATCCGATCGCCCAGGCCATGTTGTTGATAACGGTCGAGAAGATCAGCGGCATGGTGAAAGGCATGTATTCGTTCAATACCAGTCTGACCGTCCCGGTACCTGACAAGATGGCAGTCTTGGTGAACTCGCGCTCACGCAGGCTCAGGATCAGCGAGCGGATGACGCGGGCATCCCAAGCCCACCCGAAGACGGACAACAGGAGCGCCAGGATGAACAGGTTCATGTACTCACGGACCAGCATGGACATCATGACCAGGACGAGGAACAGCGGAATGACCAGCAGACTGTCGCTGAGGAACATCAGCACCCGATCGGTTATTCCGCCTACGTAGCCAGCCACCATGCCAACCAGGACGGCGATGACACGGGATATTAGCGCGGCGATGACCGAGATGATCAGCGAGTTACGGATGGCGAAGGTCGCCTGCCAGAAGACATCCTGGCCCTTGGAGTCGGTTCCCAGCCAGTACTCTGCTGACGGTTTCATATCGCGCGGGACCACACCGGTCAAGGTGGGATCGTATGGGCAGAAAGAGGCGGTTACAGCCAGAGCCAGCAGAATGAGCAAGATACTGAAGCTCAGTAGAAATCGATAATCTTTGAAGAGATCGCGAAGAATATTCACGGCAGCCGCACTCCTTATGTGTACCGCACGCGAGGATCGAAAAGAGGATAGAGCAGATCCAGGATAAGGATCGCTGTAGCGATACCCACGATCGAAAAAACCGTGATTCCCATAATCAGGTTATAGTCCCCGTTAACGATCGCGTTGAAGAGCAGCCCGCCCAGCCCCGGGTAGGAGAACACGATCTCGGTGATCAGGGCACCGCTGAAGATCTGTCCAAGCGAGAGTGCCAGTCCGGTGATCTGAGGCAGCAGCGCATTGCGGATCACATACCTGCCCACGATCCGGTTTTCCGTCACCCCGCCGAGCTTGGCGTATTGAACGAAGCTTTCGGCGTTGACATTCTGCACGATCAGCTTCATGGTCTGGAAGTTGATCGCACCGCCGAGAATCACCAGGGATAGCGCCGGCAGGAACGAGTGCCGCAAGATATCCTTGATGGTGGGCCAGTTGAACGCGATCTTGCGGCCTATTTCGGTGCCGCCGGCGACCGGGAACCACGGGATGGCATAGCCCAGTATCAGGAGCAGCGCGAAGGCAAAGATGTAGTACGGCTGTGGGCGGACGATCATGGCGATCGTATCGACCACCCGCGACCAGGGTTTTCGGGAATAATAGCCTGCCAGCCCGCCGACGATATTGCCCAACGGCCAGTTGATGACCGTCGCGGTCAGCAGGAGTCCAAGGGTCCATGGCATGGCTCGCCCGACCATTTCGTTGACCGTGGTCGGGAACTGAAAGAAGGACACCCCGAAATCACCTCGGAACAACCTGCCCCAGAAAGCGACGTACTGCTCCCACCAGGAGCCTTCGAGCCCATACATTTCTTTCAAGCTTGTGACCATCCCGTCTATCGCCCCCGGCTCCAGTTGCTGGCCGCGGGCCTGCATGACGCCGATCATCGTGTTGACGGGATCGTTGGGTAGCAGCCGGGGGATGATGAACACGGCGGTGATCCCGAGAAAGATCACTAGCAAGTATTGAATCAGCCTGGGGATGAGATAGCGTTTTACGAAGTTCACCGCAAGTTCCTCCGGTTTGTTTTAGAGCCGGTTGGTGTGAGAAGCACTCGCTTCTCACACCAACCGGGAAATTCAATGTTCAGTTAGAACATTTTTGAACTTAGGCGCCCGTCGCTTTCAGTTTCGGCGTCTGATACTTGAAGGGACCCCAGTGGGGGTAGGGCTGGGAGTAAGCGTTCTCGCTGCCCGGCCAGTTGGTCCAGTAGGTCTCGTCCCAGGCAAGGAAGCCAGTGTAACCATAGGTCGGGATACCTGGCATTTCCTTGACGAGCTCCTGCAAACCTCGCGTGCCAACTTCGATGACGGCTGCAGTGTCGGCTGGGTCGGTCTCGCGCAGTTCCTTGATGATCTCCAACAAGGTGTCCGAGCACCAGCGTGAGGGATGACCGCTGGTCAGCTCGCCGACCGGCTTGATGTAGGTTGTGTTGTACCAGTCGAGCGTGCGGTACAGATCGGCGCCAGCCCCCCAGGGTTCCTGCGCCGGCCAGTTGCCCGAGACGTCGAAGTCACCGACGCCGTTGAGATTGGCCCCTGCGTCGCTCGGGAATAGCTCGGCATCGATGCCGAACTTCCTCCATTCCTGGACGGCCCCCATCGCGTTACGGGTGGCATGTGTGGTGGTGTCCGTTGCACACAGGAATGTGATTTTCCAGGGTTTGCCGTTCGGCAGCAGCCACTTGTCATCCTTATCCTTTGAAAAGCCGTTCTTGAGCAGCAGTTTCTCGGCGACCTCGGGGGCGTATTTGTACCAGCCAAGTCCGAAAGCCTGTTCCGTAAATTCCGGCGTATCGGGGAAGACGTAGCCGCGGCCTTTGGCGTATTCTGCAATGCGCTTCGGGGCATCCGGGTCATAGGGTGCAAAGGCTTCACCGTCCACATCGATGGTGAATTTCTTCAACCAGTCCTGCATCGGCTTGATGTAATCCTTGGGATAGGCTCCCAGGTGCGGGACGTGGACCGGGCTCAGCGTGCCGCTGCCATCGACGGCGGTGGCGGCGTAGGCAACGATATCGATCGCCAGCAGGAGTGCCCAGCGAACCTCGACATTGTCAAACGGAGCGCGCGCGGTGTTGAAAGTGATTCCCGTGATGCAGGGATCATTGTTCACCACCCAGGGGAAGGTGGGCTGGTACGCGCGTGAGGTCTTGGATTGTGCCAGGATAGCCTTGAGCCCATCCGAAGACAGATTCAAGTAATCAGCCTGGTGGGTCAGTTGCGCGAGGATCTTGGCGCCCTCGTTGGCAAAGTTCTGATAGACGATGTACTTGGGCTGGGGCTCGCCGTACATCATACCGGCGGGGCTTTTATCCCAGTCATCGCGCTTCACCCAGGCCGTCCAGAACCCTTGGGGGTCGAAGCTGTGCAGCTTATAGGGTCCACAGCCTACGAACGGGTTGAACTTGAAGTTGATCTGGTCGGTTTCCTTTTCAAAGATATGCTTGGGCATGATCCACGTGCAGCCCCAGCGGTCAAGGAAGCGGGTATGGAAGCGGGAATTGGGCTGGGCAAGCTCGAACACGACTGTATTATCATCTTTGGCGGTGACGGATTTGACGTTTTCGACAAAGAAGCTATGGGCGCTCCACTGGTCATTGCTCATCAGCGTTTCGATCGTGAAGACGACATCCGCAGCACTGAAGGGTTCGCCGTCATCCCAGGCGACGCCCTTGCGCAGAGGAATTTCGCAGGTGGTGAAATCTGCATTGTACTTCGGATCGCCGTCAGCCAGGCCGTTGACGATCTCGCCGGTGGCGAAGTCGACCGACCAGAGGGGTTCGTTAGCCAGGGTCTGCATACCGCGGTCGCGGTTCTTCCAGCCCACCCACTCATTGAAGTTATCGGGCGAACCGACGCGCCCGGTCAGGATATCGGTGATCAGGGTTTCACGGCGAGGGAACGTACCCAGCACATCGGCCAGCTCCTCCTGTACGACGGAGGGGGGTGTGGCCGTGACCTCTTTAATGACCTCCTTGGTTTCGACAACCGTGATCGTTTCAGGCTCACTGGGAGTACAGGACGCGAGCACGACTCCGCCGGCGCCAGCGGTCAATAGCTTCATAAAATCGCGGCGACTCATTTTTCGGGACATTGCTTCCTCCTTGAATTTTAGAACGGTTTGCTGAATGACTTACTTGGTCAGATTAAGAGGAAAAAGGGATGTTTTTCGTTCGCAATAGGCTGCCTCCTGTCCTGTTCAACGTTTCGTCGCTGTTTGGTTAGTTGTACCCGACGGTTTGTCTGACGAATGTCAGGGCACAGATGTGCAAGAATCCCTGATGACGAGCTCGGTAGGGATTTTATACAAAATACCTTCCCCACCAGGATTTATCGGAAGGGACTCTCCTTGCACCAGCTTTACAAGCATTTCTGTTGCCATGGTTCCCATCTTCTCCACAGATTGATTGATGGTTGTCAAAGGTGGATTGAAGCTGGCAGCCTCACGCAGGTTATCAAATCCCATTACTGACAAGTCACTTGGTATTTGTAAATCAAGTTCTCTGGCTGCCTGATAAATCCCCATTGCCGACATATCGTTTGCCGCGAAAATCGCTGTTGGGCGATCGGGTGACGATAAGAGTCTGCGAGCGCAGGTCACAGCCGTTCCAGAGGTAAAGTCACCAATCTCGATCAAATCTTCACGCAAAGGGATACCCGCTGCAGCCAAGCCATCCTTATATCCCTGCAGGCGCTGGTTCGAGCTGGCGAGTTCCATTCTTCCAGTGATATAGCCAATGCGGCAGTGACCCAGGCTGGTCAGATAATCCATGGCAGCCAGCGCGCCTTCCTGGTTTGCCGCGATGAGCGACGGGCAGTCCGGGGTTTCGTTATTCGGGTCGATAATCACCAGTGGGGCATGAGTGGTAAATTGAGTCGCCGTCGGTGTTACCACGATTACCCCATCGGTGATGCTGCCGTTCAGCAATGCCACATAGGAGCGCTCATGCTGGGCGATATTCTCTTTGTCTATCACGCCGCTGGTATAAACGATCAGGTCCTTGTCAAGCTCGGCGATTGCCCGGTTCACGCCCCGCAGGATTTCCTGAGAAAAGTATGAAGCCACATCCGGCATGATCAGGCCGATCACGTTGGTCCTGTGGCTGCGCATCCCGCGTGCAGCCAGGCTGGATGCATAGCCCAGATCCTGGACGACGGCTAGTACCTTGTTGATCGTGCCCTCAGAGATATCATCTTTGCCGTTCAAAACCCGCGAAACGGTAGTAACCGAAACACCGGCTTTACTGGCGACATCCCGGATAGTAACAGCTTTTGGGTTTCTTTTCATGGTATCGATGACGGTATTGATGTATTGTTTCCGGTATCGTTTCCGGAAACGTTATAGTCATTATTGCAAAAAAGCAATATAATGTCAATAGGCAATTTTCATGTAACAAAACAACCGGCTTTTCTTTCTTGGAGGAACACGATATGAGAACAAAAGCTAAATTCCACGGCCCGGCTTTTGCCGGTTTGGAAACATCCGAACGGCTAAGCGACGAACAGATCGAGGCGCGGGCACGCGAGCTGTTCGGGCAGCTCACACAAGATGAGAAAATCAAGATGATGTCGGGGGACGTGCCGTTCTGGCCAGGCATGGCCGACATGATGGGAGGCGGGTACGCCGACCATCCCTGGGTGGCGGGGGCGGTAGCGCGGTTAGGCATCCCCGGCGTGCGCTTCGCGGATGGTCCGCGCGGGGTGATCATGGATGGCGGCACCACCTTCCCGGTCTCCATGGGCCGCGGAGCCACCTTTGACCCTGAACTGGAAGAACGGATAGGCGATGTGATTGGTCGCGAACTGCGCGCCATGGGCGGAAATTTCTTCGGCGGTGTGTGCATCAACCTGCTGCGGCACCCAGCCTGGGGGCGCGCCCAGGAAACCTACGGCGAAGATCCTATTCATCTGGGCGAGTTCGGGGCGGCACTGGCGCGCGGTGTCCAGAAGCACGTGATGGCCTGCGCCAAGCATTACGCCCTGAATTCGATGGAAAATGCCCGCTTCAGCGTGGATGTGACTATCGCGCCTCGTCCGCTCCACGAGATCTACCTGCGCCATTTCAAGCGCGCCGTGGAGGATGGCGTTGCTTCGATCATGAGTGCGTATAACAGCGTCAATGGCGAGTGGTGCGGGCAGAACTACATACTGCTCACCGAGATCCTCAAGCAGCAGTGGGGCTTCCAGGGCTTTGTGATGACCGACTTCATCTTTGGCATGCGCGATTCCAGGAAAGCTGCGCTGGCCGGGCAGGATGTCGAGATGCCCTTCGATATGATCCACAGGCAGCACCTCAAAACCCTGGTGGAGCGCGGGGAAGTGCCGATCGAGCGCGTCGATGACGCTGCGCTGCGCGTGCTGCGCCAGCAGATCCGTTTTGCCCAGGGGCGCGATCCGGGTGAATATTCCCTGGATATTGTCGGCTGTGAAGCGCACCGGGAGATTGCTCGTGAAGCGGCGGAAAAGGCGATCGTTCTGCTGAAGAACGAGGACGCGCTGCTGCCGCTGAAAAAGGTAGAGAAGCTGGCGGTGATCGGTAAACTGGCTGCCCTGCCGAACACTGGCGATGGCGGTTCCTCCAATACCCGTCCGCCTTATGTGGTCACGCCGCTCCAGGGGCTGCAGGAAGCGCTGAAGGGACAGGCAGAGATCATCTATGATGATGGAAGCGATCCCGTACAGTCGGCGCAGATTGCCGGCGAAGCTGATGTGGTAGTTCTTGTTGTCGGATACACACATCAGGATGAGGGGGAGTACATCTCACCCGATTCGATGGCTGAGTTGTCGAAAAATTTTCCCCCGCCTACTCCCGAAGAAATGCCCATCGCGCAGGGGATGATGGCAAATATGGGCGCGACGAACAGTGTTAACAACGCTATGCCGCCGGGTGGGGACCGCAAACTGCTGACCCTGCACGCCGATGATGAAGCGCTGATCCAGGCAGTTGCCGCGTCCAACCCGCGCACGGTGGTAGCCATGATGGGAGGCAGCGCAATCATCACCGAGAACTGGCGCGGGCAGGTCCCGGCGATCCTGATGTTGTGGTACCCGGGTATGGAAGGCGGACATGCTTTCGCGGATATCCTGTTGGGGAAAGTCAACCCAAGCGGTAAGCTGCCCTGTGTGTTCGCCGCCCGGTCCGAAGACCTTCCCGATTACGACATGAATGCGAAGGCCATCACGTACGATTTATGGCATGGTTACCGCAAGCTGGAGCAGGATGGAGCCGTTCCAGCCTTCCCATTTGGCTTTGGGTTGAGCTACACGGCATTCGAGTTCGATCACCTTCGCTTGTCGAATACGTCGCTGGGTGTGCGCGATACCCTCACCGCCACGCTGGACGTGACCAACTGCGGGTCGGTGGCAGGAGACACCGTTGTTCAGATCTACATCGCCGTGCCAGCCTCGCGGGTCGAGCGCGCGCCGAAGGAGTTAAAGGCTTTCCGGCGGGTTGGGCTGAAACCGGGCGAGACCAAAACTGTCGAGGTGGGCATCCCGGTCAAAGACCTTGCGTATTATGACGAACAATCGGGCTGGACGGTGGAACGGACCAGCTATACACTGATCGTTGGCCAGCACTCGCTGGATGACCGGGCGCTGCGGGCGGAGTTTAAGATCGCCTGAACGGATGCAGCGGCTAACCAGAATATCGTTTAAAAGAGTGTCAAAGCGAGGCTCCGGACCGGTTTTCCGATCTGGAGCCTCGCTTTGGTAACAGAGAGGGATTTGTTGAAGAAGTACTAAGCGTTTTCCATACGTTGCATCGTACCGGTTGATAGCCAGTATGCACAATCTACTCCCAATTTCTCCTGAGCCATTTGTTCGTAATGTTCAATGTCTTCAGGAGTCAGCATATCTCTCCACCTGCCATTTACGCCTTTGTGCATGAACGTTTCTGCGCCTCCCTCAAAAAGGTTTCCCCCAAAAGGGACGCTTTGGGCTGCATGTGCTTTCATGTAATCAAAGGAGCAGTGTTCAAGAATTGCATCCCATTTTGACTCATCGACTGCAATATCAAGAAATGTGGCGATTCGTCGAATTTCGCCAGGCATGTCGCTCTTGAGATTTGAAAAATGTATCAGCATCACATTGGACAAGTCTTTGATCTGCCACCACGACATGATATGGCTCCAGTAGGGCCACCACGGGTATCCATCCTTCATGAGCCAATCCCGAAAGTACTCGATTACAGAGGATGGCGCCTCTCCCAGAGGAGGACCTACTCGCTCTGGCACACTATCAATATCTCGAATGACTTCTTTTTTGAAATTTCGATGATGGTTGTATAAACTCCATAGAACGTCCCGCCCATCTCGACCTATATAGATGTATTTCGCTTTCGGTGAAAACACAAGTGTATCTACAGGAAGGTGGCTCTTGATAAAACGACGATGAGTCTGCGCCTCTACTATTTTCAAGCGATCGTTTTGGGATGGGAATCGACAGTCAATCCAGGGAGACATTTCAGACACGTTAATATGCTCCGCTCCCATCCATATTAATTGTGCCACGATCTGCTGGACCCAGGTTGTCCCGGATTTCGAGTAAGCGTTTATGACGATATCATCATCACGATATTTGAACTCATTCCAAACAGTCGAGTCCAATAAGTGATGCCAATGCTCTCGTTCTTTAATAGGGTATTTACCATAATTCATCTAGGATGCCTCTCAGCTTTGGTCCAATGATTTCATATCCATTACTATTCAGGTGCAATCCATCAGGCATGATCGTGTCGCTTACTTCCCCCTGCTCGTTTACCAGGTCCGTTCCAATATCCCGGTAAGTTATCTCAGTATTGGCATACAGAGAGTCTAACTGTCTATTTATTCGACCGATTTTCCGGGCATAATTTATCCCGGCCTCATTGGCATTCCTGGGTAACAATCCAAGGATAACAAGCTTGGTGTTCTTGAGCTTATGCCGGATTATTTCTGCAATCTCTCGTATTCCGTTCACGATCGTCTCTTCGGAATCTTTATCAAGATTATTCGTCCCGGCTAAGATAATGATTGCTTTTGGGTCGATCCCGTCAAGCTCACCATTCAATATTCTCCACTTGATATTCTCCAGACAATCTCCGCCAACTCCGAAATTCGCTGCATTATACGCAGAGAAATACTTGTTCCATAAGTCTATGTTGTCTTCCCAGCGCCGTGTCAAGGAATCTCCAAGAAATATAACTTGTACAGCTTCTTTGTTTCCAAGTTCCAATATACTTGTATGTTTTTGAATGAAATGTTCATCAGTTCGCATCACCGGCTTTAATTGCATGCTTGTGTTTCTCCTTGCGTCGAAGGCGTCCGCTAACGGCTTGCGTTAACGGCTTGTGTTACCCGCGGATGGGTGGAACGAGATCACACCGTTTTAGCCGAACCAGCTTGAGCCCAAGTCCGGCGCTACTTTCACAGCTTCGGTTGGTAAATTCAGTAAATCACAGATTCAGTTTGTAGTAGCGACTTCAGTCGCTCTTTAAGCAAAATGTGCCTTGGTTTTGATGTGTAAAT
>JAFGCG010000063.1 GCA_016932715.1 Anaerolineales bacterium | reverse complement strand
TGATTCTCTCGCGGGTTCCATACCCCGCAGCTTGCTGCGGAAGAAGGGGTTCGGGGCTTGCCCCGAGGTTGATACCTGTCATTTAACTTCAGTCAAAAAATTGGAAATCCTAATGAAAGGAGGTGATTGGTATGCCACGAGGTGACCGAACAGGTCCTTTCGGCGCAGGACCCATGACCGGGCGTGGTCTTGGCTCTTGTAGAGGCCATGAGACGCCGGGATTCGCAAATCCGACCCTTGGCCGTGGAATGGGTTGGAGACACGGCTGGGGTGGTGGATTCGGCTGGCGACATCGTTTTTTCGCAACACCCACGCAGGAAGAAACGCTGCAAGCGCTCAAGTCCGAAGCAGATTGGTTGAAGGGACAATTGGATGCCCTCAACAAGCAGATCGAAGAACTTGAAAAATAATTCGCAGGAGGCTGTTGTGTAGGTGCAGTCTCCTGCCACGAGAGAGCCGTATGAAAATCGCGATCAGCGCAATATCTTCTGACCTGGACGCGGCCATCGATCCACGCTTTGGACGCGCAGCTTACTTTGTCATTGTCGATACAGACATTCTGGAATGGCAGGCTTATCCCAACCCAGGAGCGAACGCTTCCGGTGGAGCAGGTACACAGGCGGCACAGTACATCGCCAGCCTGGGTGTCTGCGTCGCGGTCAGTGGTGATTTTGGACCGAATGCCTACAGTGCCCTGAATGCGGCTGACATCCATATGTATCTCCTGGGAACCAGCCAGACCGTGCGGGAGACAGTCGAAAATTACAGGTCCGGTCAACTCGTCCCGATCGACACACCAACCGCGAACGGACATTACAGGTGACTGGCTGACCGGTCGTGTCCATCCCCTGTTCCTTTGTATTCTGCATGGAGGTTCATTGTGACTAAAAATGTTCCGACGACCTGGTGGCGCGGGCAAATTCCAACGGCAGTGTTGCTGCTCATCATGGTGGTCATCGTCGTCTGGTCGCTGGCTGGCAATATTGGCGCAGCGCAGGGTATTTCTCTGATGACAACAAGCAAGGGTATCCTGCTGGTTGTGATCGGCTTCTTTGCCGGTGTGCTTGGCGGCCTGATCGGCACAGGCGGATGCAGCGTGATGCTGCCGATCATCCATTTCTGGATGGGGTATCCTGCCCCGATTGCCGTGGGAACCACCCTTTTCGCTGTGATCTTTACCGCCATTTCGGGCGCATACGGTCATTTGATCCGGCGCAACTTGGATAAACGCGCCTTTCTGTGGCTGGGAGGCGGCGGTGTTCTGGGTGTTTTGCTGGGATCGTGGCTGTTCACCCTGCTCTCCGGGCAAAGCAAACTGCTTGGGCTGATCCTGGGACTGGTCTTCCTATGGCCAGCCATCCGCATGGTGTATGAGGGTGTGGCACAGCGTGCCATGCCTCAACGCGAAGGCTCGTCTATCACCGGTTCCGGCTGGGGAATGGGGATCTTTGGCTTTGTCGTTGGGATCGCCACAGGCCTGGCAGGCGTTGGCGGTGGATATGCACTGGTACCTGGATTGATCTACCTCTTTGGTGCACCCGTTTATATCACGATGGGAACTTCGCTGGCGACAATGATTCCCTTGGCTGTAGCAGGTGGCGGCATCAAATTAGTACAGGGGTTCGTAGACCTGCCTACCGGCCTGGTACTGGCTGCCGGGACCATCATTGGGGCTCAAGTCGGCGCGGCAATTATCAAGCGCATCAAGCCCGCGACGCTGAAACTGATCTTCGGCATCTACTTCCTGTATGTAGCTGTCAAATTCATTGCCAGTTACTTTGGAATTGCGATCTGGTGAAACCATGCAAAACCCTGTGTTCATTCAGAATGCCGGATCAGAAACATCAAACCTGATGTCAATGTCGAAAGGAAAAGAACCTTGTTATTTCAAAAGCAAACTTTATATGAAGGGCGGTTTATATGGCTACGATGACCGATGATAAGCAGAAAGCAGCAAAGGGAATGCCTGCCGAGGGCACTGCAGTAAGCTACAATCACATTCAGCGCGTGGTCGCCGTGATGAGCGGCAAAGGCGGCGTTGGAAAATCGTTTGTGACCGGTCTATTGGCTACCGCGCTTGCCCGGCATGGCTACCAGGTGGGCATCCTGGACGCCGATATTACCGGTCCGAGCATCCCGATGTTGTTTGGACTGCATGGACCGGTCAAACCCGGCGAGGTTGGGATCCAGCCGCTGGAGAGCGCAAGCGGGGTCAAGATCATGTCCATGAATCTTCTGCTGGAAAATGAAGACCAGCCGGTCATCTGGCGCGGACCGTTGATCGGCAAAGCGATCACCCAGCTCTGGGGCGATGTCATGTGGGGCGATCTTGATTATTTGTTGGTTGACCTGCCCCCTGGCACAGCCGATGCCCCACTGACAACCATGCAGTCGCTGCCGGTGAACGGCATCGTGATGGTGACCACGCCACAGGGCCTGGCATCCCTGATCGTCCGCAAAGCGGTCCACATGGCACAAGCGGTAAAAACGCCCATCGTCGGCGTGGTGGAAAACATGGCGCACTTCGTTTGCCCGGATACCGGCAAGCAGCACTTTATCTTCGGTCCCGGTCATGCCGAAGAAGTCGCGCAGGCATCGTCCGCGCCTCTGCTGGCTCAATTGCCAATCGATCCTCAAGTGGCTGCCCTGTGTGATGCCGGGAAAGTCGAGAGGGTTCATCTCGATGAAATCCCTGCATTGCTCGATGCATTTCTGACTGCACCCAACATGTATGTCTTAAGACAGCCAGCACGCAGCCATACTTTTTCCGAGAAAGCCCTTCAGTTGATCAAACATAGGGAAAACTGGGGAACCCTGGAAAACCCGGATGCCGTTGGAATGGTACGCGGCGCGTGCGGGGACAGCATGCAGATCGACTTGCGGTTGACAGGGAATGTCATCAGGGAAGCCCGGTTTACTACGGATGGCTGTGGGGCAACGATTGCCTGTGGCTCCATGCTCACCAAGTTGGCGCAGGCAAAAACGCTGTCCGAAGCAAAGCAAATCACAGCCGAGGAATTGCTTACAGAACTGGAGGGCATGCCCGCGGATCACGAACATTGTGCCGAACTGGCAGTAAAGACGCTGCGGGACGCGCTCATAAGCGTCGAAGATGGATCCGGGATCGTAAAGACGCCCTGAAAAGGCAGTGTCGATGGGATTGACCTGTTTACCCCTACGTAGTGATCGTCCACCGGGGTTCCCAACAGGTAAAGAGATGGTAAACAAATGAAAGGAGTCTCTCATGTCGAAAGAAGATTTGATCAAGGGGTTAAACGAAGACCTGGCTGCGGAGTGGGGAACCATCATTCGTTACACCTACCAGGCAGGCAAGTCATTTGGCATTCTGGGCGTCGAACTGCGCGAAATGTTCAAGGCAGAAACGCAGGACGAACTCGGGCACGCCGCGTTTCTCACGGATGTGATCATCGATCTGGGCGGCGAACCCACATCGATGCCGAAGGAATTCGACAGGCCCGATGGACTCAAGAACATGCTGGAATTGGATCTGGAGATGGAACAGCAGGATGTAAAAAACTATATCAAACATGCTCGCATAGCCGGGGATCTGGGGCTGATCGAGCTGCAAATGAAGCTGGAGGAGATGGCAGCCGATGAGGCTGGTCATGCCCGAGAGCTGCGCCGGATCCTGAAGGGATTGTAGCCCCGCTAAAAACCACAAGAGAAACCAGGGGCGTGCCGTCGACACTACAGGACAAGTCAGCTACAGATGCCGACCCTCCTCATAGTGTCGACAGCATGCCTAGCGCCAGGATGCGAAGAATCACAACAAAAAATCACATGCAAGCCGGAGAATTGACGGAATTGATCGACCAGGAGGTTTTAATGCAAATTGGTACAAGTAAGCTGCCATGGATGGGCAAACGGATTGGAATGTTTGGTAAGGGGGGCGCTGGGAAAAGCACATTGATAGCGTTGCTTGCCCGTGCGCTGCGCGAGCGCGGATATCCTGTATGTGTGCTGGATGCTGATTCCACCAACCTTGGGTTATTTCGAATTCTTGGGGTTTCGCAACCCCCAAAACCTTTGATGGAATACTTTGGCGGGATGGTTTTTAGCGGTGGCGCCGTCACCTGTCCCGTCGATGACCCCATGCCGCTGGCTGCGGCAGAAATCGATCTGGAAGTTCTTCAACCGGAATACTATGCCAGGAGTCCGAATGGGATCATTCTGTTCATAGCTGGCAAAATAGGCGATCAGGGTCCTGGGGCAGGGTGCGATGGACCGGTCGCAAAGGTTGCGCGTGACTTTCGTGTTTACATTCACGGCGAGGCGCCGGTCACTCTCGTGGATTTCAAGGCAGGCTTCGAGGATACTGCTCGCGGCGCGCTCACCAGCCTGGACGCGGCGATCGTCGTTGTGGACCCAACCATCGCTTCAATTGAACTGGCAGCAAGTATGAAACAGATGGTCGAGCAAATCAAAGCAGATGTATTGCCGGCGACCGCTCATTTGGAAAATCCAGACCTGGTTGCCTGGGCGAACAAGATTTTTGTCGAAGCTTCCATTGATCAGCTCTGGTTTGTTCTGAATCGTGTTCAAAACGCGGAGGAAGAAGAATACTTACGCCAGCGATTGAAGGAAAAGGGGATCGAACCGATTGGAGTCATTCGCCAGATGCCATCCATTTCCTATGCCTGGCTGAAAGGCACGCCGATAGAAGCAAATGATGCACTCATGGAGGTCCAGAATATTCTAGGCAGATTGGAAAACGCGGAGCAGAGCACAGGGGGAGGAGGATAGGCAATGGCAGTGCGCGAGATAATGATCTATCCCGAGCAGAAAGCAGAGCTTCGCCGGAAGAGTGATCCGGTGATGGGAAATAAGCGACCCGTACGTCGTCTGATCCGCGATCTGAAAGATACTTTGCAAGCCAGTTCAGATGGCATCGGTCTGGCCGCACCGCAGATCAATGTTCACCAGCGCGTGGTGATCGTTTGCCCGGGCAGCGAGAAGGATGGCCAGTGGGAGGCTGGCCCGCCGGTTGCATTGATCAACCCGCAAATTGTCGAGGCGAGTGACGAGGGCAAAGACTTCGATGGCTGCCTCAGTTTTCCCGGTCTGTATGGCGAGACGATCCGCCCGCACCACCTGCGCGTCACCGGCCTGGATGAAGAAGGTCAGCCCATTGACCGGGTCTTCGAGGGCTTCAACGCTGTTTTGGTGCATCACGAGATCGATCACCTCGACGGTGTGCTGTTCATTGACCGGATCGAAAAATTGGAAGACTTATACCGGCTGACTGTAAATGCGGACGGGGAGCTTGTGCGCGTACCGGTGTCGGATAAGCTACAGCTGGACAGCAGCTTATAAGGAGGCGGCATGACCGGTTGCTTGTTGATGTCATGATGGGATGATGGTTAAAGAGTAATTGTTCAAGAAGAAAGGTGCACATCGGACGGGTCCTGCATCCTATAAAGATGACTATATGTAACAAATATCTAACACAACGCATCTAAATTAATAGGAAAGGGGGAGAAGCCTTTTTCAATACCGAGCACGTTCGGAGGCGAGAAATGTCTGGAAAGACCATTGACTTGAATCTCCTGCTAGCAGGAGGCGCACATTCGATACTGGAACGTACATTGATGGCAGAGTGCCTGCTTGCCGAGGGATACTTGTGGTCAGATTTGGAGAGACTTCCTCCAAAGGAAGCGAAACGCCTCTTGAGCGAGGCGCTCCAGTTTTCGGCTCGCAGGCTACTCGAATTTGAGTTTACAGACAGGTTCCATGGCAGGTTCAGGCTGCCGTCTTCCCTTAACTAGGGATGAAAGTGAAAGCAGATGATACTTACACCTACATTTTGGGCTGTACTCCTGGCTAGTTTCCTCGCCTGCGGGGTCACGACCGCCGGCATCATTGTTATCCGCCGTTATGAAAGGTGGGGCATGGATAATGTGGCGTACTTTATGAGTTTCGCCGCAGGCGTGCTGATTTCTGTTTCTTTCATTCACATCATTCCAAAATCCTTTGCAATGAACGCATCGGCACCACTTTATCTGTTGGTCGGATTCCTGTCCCTCCACGTTTTCAACCGCTTCCTGCAGGCTTACGTCTGCCAGCAATATGGATGCAAAGATCTCACTCTGGGACTCATTCCGATGCTGGGCGTGGGGCTACACTCTTTCCTGGATGGGATCATTTATTCTGTGACATTCAATGTGAGTATTTTCACCGGCGTGCTGGCGGCGATCGGCATGATTTTACACGAATTCCCTGAAGGAATTGTGACTTTCTTACTCCTGGAGCGCGGTGGTTTCAATAAGAAAAAATCTGTCTGGTTCGCATTCCTGGCTGCCGCCATCTCAACACCGCTGGGAACGCTGGTCTCCTATCCCTTCATTGAAAGGATCGAAGAGCCCACTCTGGGTATTCTGTTAGCCTTTTCCGCAGGAGCCCTGGTGTATGTCGGCGCTTCTCATCTACTGCCTGCGGTTGAGAAAGAAAACAAACGATATACGCTTCTCTCCATGATGGTCGGTATTCTTGTAGCTATGTTGATCGTAGTTTCAAAAGGCTAAGCCAAATGACCTTGCAAGTGAACGATATTCAAATCAGCAGCATTGCCAAAGCCGTCGAGAGAATCCGGAACACGATTCCGCCGGAAGTGCTGTTGCTGGCAGCCGCCAAAACGCGCTCACTGGAAGAAGTCAAAGCGGTCGTTCGAGCTGGTGTGACGCATATCGGCTACAACTATATCCAGGAGGCAATTCCGATCATTCAGGCGGTGGGCAGTACCGCAACATGGCACATGATCGGCCATTTGCAGCGCAATAAAGCAAAACTGGCTGCGCAATACTTCGATGTGATCGAAACCGTTGACTCCTGGCGGCTTGCCCAGGCACTCGATGTTCGCTGCGCGGAACTGGAGAAAACGATGCCGGTCCTGATCGAGATCAACAGCGGTCACGAGCCGAGCAAAACCGGTGTTATGCCGGAGGAGGTCGATAAGCTGGTAGAGCGGATGAGCGCGTTGAGACACATCCATGTGGAAGGGTTGATGACAATGGGTCCGCGTTTCGGCGATCCGGAAGACAGCCGGCCTTACTTTAAGACGACACGGCAGGCATTCGAGCGCCTCGCTGCCAAGAATTTGCCCAATGTCACCATGCGCTATCTCTCTATGGGAATGAGCAACAGTTATCGTATCGCGATCGAAGAAGGCACGAACATCGTCCGAATTGGCACCAGCCTTTTTGGTGAGCGATAACATCTGTATGCCCTGGACCTAAAAAGAGGAAGCCATGCCAAACAGTAACAGTGTAAGCATCGACGAGATCCATGCCTTTCTGAAGAAGTCCATCATTGAGGCATACCTCAAAGGTAAAGGATATACCATCAATGATCTGAAGGACCTGCCAGAGTATGAGTCCAAACATCTCAAGGCCGAGGCATCTACCTATGCGTCCAGCCAGCTTGCAGAAGCAGAGCTACAGGCACATGTTGTTCATGAACTTTACGAGGCTTATCGCGAAAATTAATCGAATGTCCGCATCCTCGTGGCACGGACACATCCAAAAACTGTTCGCTTCTATATCTACGTTGGAAATGTCCACAATGAAACGGAGAAGTTATGAAAAAAATCGGGATCATTATCTGTGATCGCTATCGCACCTGCGCGGGTGGCAAATGCCTGCGGGCTTTACGGAAGCGGGAGGGTGCCTTCGCACGCTACGAGGGTGAGCAGGTCGAACTGGTGGGGTACACGTCTTGCGGCGGCTGTCCGGGCGGGAATGTCGAATATACAGGAGAGGAGATGTTGAAGAACGGAGTCCAGGTCATTCACCTGGCGACCGGGCTGTTGGTCGGCTATCCTCCCTGCCCTCATATAGAAACATTCAAAAGCTTCCTCGAAAAACGTTATGGTGTGGAAGTTGTTGTTGGCACACATCCCATCCCCAAAAAATATCTGGATCTGCACGCCCGTCTGGGGACATGGGACGATCCGAAATGGCAGCCCCTTTTAGGACCAGTTATGACGAATGGAGTGACCCGCGAGGCTTACGACTAACGATGAAGACTTCTTTAGACTGCATTCCCTGCATCCTGCGCCAAGGCCTGGAGGCAGCCAGGCTGGTCTCCGAGGACAGCGCTGTTCATGAGCAAGTGCTGCGCGATGTCCTGCAGTGGACTGGTGAGATGAACTTAAGGCAAAGTCCACCGGAAATGGCGCAGCGGATTCACCGTCGGCTGCGTGAGATCACAGGCGTGGACGATCCATATCGCCAGGCAAAGGATCGACTGAACCGTCTGGCTCTTGAATTGATCTCTGGTTTTAGGACTGCAATTGAATCCGCTGATGATCCACTGCAAATGGCGGCCCGTCTGGCGATCGCGGGGAATACCATGGACATGGGCGTGAATGGTAACCTGACCGAGACGAATATCCGCCAGGTGATGAACCGGGCATTGACAGAACCGTTTTTTGGAGAATGGGAAAGCTTTCGTCAGGCTGTTATCGAGGCGCGCTCCATCCTGTATCTTGCGGATAATGCGGGGGAAATTGCCTTCGATCGACTTCTCATCGAACAGCTTTCACCAGAGCGCGTGACAGTCGTCGTACGCGGCGCTCCGGTCATTAATGACGCCACGCTGATCGATGCGCGTGCAGTTGGGCTGGATGAAATTGTCGAGGTCATCGATAACGGCTCGGACGCTCCGGGGACCATCTTAAGTGATTGTCCTGAAGAATTTCGCCGCCGCTTTGCCGAAGCTGACTTGATCATTGCCAAAGGTCAGGGCAATTATGAGACCCTCAGCGATGAACCGGGCAATCTCTTCTACTTGTTCAAGGTCAAATGCCCGGTGATTGCAAACCGTATCGGACAGCCACTAGGAACGCAAGTCCTGGCACAATCCGCTCCTGTGCAGGCGGAGTGGCCGGCAATGAAACTGGAGTGAACCCATGAAATATGTCTTTGGTCCCGTCCCCTCGCGCCGTCTGGGTCAATCGCTGGGAATAGATACTATCCCGCTCAAAACCTGCAACTGGAACTGCGTCTATTGCCAGTTGGGTCGCACCGTTCCGTTGACCAACGAGAGGCGCGAATACTACCCGCGTGAGGAAATCCTGAATGAGGTGGAACAGGCGTTGACAGCGCACAAGCCCGGTGAGATCGATTGGGTCACCTTTGTTGGTTCCGGCGAACCGACATTGCACAGCAGCATGGGCTGGTTGATACGGAGGGTAAAAGAACTCACCAAATTGCCCGTGGCGGTGATCACAAACGGCGCCCTCTTCTACCTGCCCGAACTGCGGGAGGAGCTTGCCGCTGCCGACGCGGTCCTGCCCTCTCTGGATGCCGGGAGCGCCGGGCTCTATCGAAAGATTAACCGCCCACACCCGGACATTACATTCGAGCGCCTTGTAGATGGGTTGATCGCTTTTCGTAAAGAATACCTTGGAAAACTGTGGATGGAAGTGATGTTGGTGCGCGGCTTGAATGATACCGAAGAAGCCTTGCGCGAGATCACCACGGTGCTGGAACGAATCCGGCCCAACGAGGTACATATCAACCTGCCCACTCGTCCTCCTGTCGAGACCTGGGTACAACCGCCGGACGAGGAAGGCTTGATGCGCGCCCTGGCAATTCTGGGCGGCGTTGCGCGAGTCGTGCATCCGGCGGAAGGCAGTTTCGATCTATCAGGGGCTGAGAGTGTGGTGGATGCGATTGTAGGTATCATCACCCGCCACCCCATGCGTGAGGACGAGCTGCGCCGCGCCCTGGAAAAATGGACGCCAGGACAGGTGGACAAGGCTCTGGAACAACTGTCCTCCAGCGGGCAGGCTCAGGCTGTGGAACGATACGAGATGCGATTCTGGAGCGCGTCACCTGCACACTTTCCGGATACAGTCCAAAGCCAGCGAACAAAGCCGCCAGACCGGAAAAAGCCGAACGAACAAATCGCTTGAGTGAAGGACATTATGATCTTCGTGCAATCCCATGGTATGGAAGGGAGCTCGTATGACAAATCATCTGATTCGTGATTGGATGACTCCAAAGCCGATCGTCGTTTCTCCAAATACTCCATTGAGGGATGCCTATTGGTTGATGATCAATAATAAAGTTCGCCGCCTGCCTGTGATGGAGAAGGAACGACTGGTAGGTATCATCACGCTGGAAGACCTGCGCCGGGCAGAACCACCGGCTGGCATCTGTTTGGACCTGGTCAGAATCACCGACATGCTTTCCAGAATGACTGTCCATCAGGTGATGACCAGGGATCCCAAGACCATCACTCCCGATGCACCTCTGATCGAGGCTGCCCGACTGATGTTCGAACTTAAGATCAGCGCTCTGCCCGTGGTCGAAGGCAGCCAACTGGTCGGGATCATCACGGAGAGCGATATCTTCCGGGCATTCGTGAAAATGGAAGAAGAGAAACGGGCGCAGACCCCCTGAGGGAAGCCAGCCGTTCATCAATGAGACAAAAAGGCGTAGCCCTGGATGCCCACAAACAATCCCTTTACTAGTCCCGAAACGGCTGCCAATTACGAAGCCTGGTATCAGACAGTTGGTCGAACGGCCGATCGACAGGAGAAGGCTCTCTTGAAATGGCTGTTGAGTAAATTCAAAGCAGCACATTCCATTCTGGAAATTGGCAGCGGCACGGGCCATTTTACGCGCTGGTTCGGTGAACAGGGACTGCTGGCAACGGGGCTGGACTCTTCCAGGCCTATGCTGGAAGAAGCCATCCGCTTGAAAAGCCCGGTATGCCTGCAAGGAGATGCAGCTTTGCTTCCATTCCGCTCTTCTTCCATTGATCTGGTTGCCTTGATAACAACATTGGAGTTTCTCCCCGATCCTATCGTGGCACTGACAGAAGCGATCCGCGTTGCCAGGGAGGGACTGATCCTGGGTGTGCTGAACGCGCAAAGCCGGCTGGGCCGGCAATACAAGCGTGAGGCAGGTCCGATCTGGGAAGCTGCCCATTTCTACACGCCGAATGAACTGAAGCGCGTGGTGGAGGAGATTGCTGGTGATAAGCCAAAGACTGTCTGGCGCACTACCCTCTGGTCCTGCTGGCAAAACGCGCTCCCGCTTCCCTGGGGCGGGTTTATTGGCATGGCAGTCAAACTGCATTGATGGAAGGAGTGAGAAATGGCCGGTATTTCAGCCCAGGTCAGCCTGTATCCTTTAGGTCAGGATGACTTGTCGCTTGCGATCGACGAAGCCCTGAACGTCTTTCTTCAGCATGGTCTGGATGTGCATCCTGGACCTATGAGCACGCTGATCTCCGGCGACACGGCGGCGGTCTTTTCTGCTTTGCAGGAGGCCTTTCGGCGAGCCGCTGAAGCAGGCCGAGTCGTGATGGTCACCACCTTCTCGAACGCCTGCCCATCGCCCGTACCCGATCAGAAGGAAAGCCGCCCGGAGAAGAAAATACGAGGATAAAGAAATGGACTCAACATACACCCGCTCTGATTCGAAAGTGGAGGTGACCGGCTTTGAAGCCCGCCACTACGATTTTTTCATGAACCTGATCACCGGCGGCACCTACCCCCTCTTCATCCGCCAGGCGGTGAAGGACATGCGAATCCAGCCTGCCGACAGCGTCCTGGATCTGGGTTCCGGCACCGGGCGCAACATCATTCTCATGAACAAATACCTCTCCGAAGAGGGTCGCGTTGTAGGGCTGGATATCGGTTCGGAGATGCTGGAACAGGCGCTGCGACGTTTCGCCAACCATCCCCGCGTCGCCATCGAAAAACGGCGTATCGAAGAGCCGCTGCCCTATCAAGATGAGTTCAACAAAGTTTTTATCTCTTTTGTGCTGCATGGCTTGATTCAAGAAGACCGTTTGAAAGTCATTGACAACGCCTACCGCGCCCTGAAACCCGGCGGCGAGTTTCTTATTTTGGATTACAACGAATTCGATCTAAGGCGTTCTCCCTGGCTCGTGCGTTTTGCTTTCAAGTTGGAATGTCCCCTGGCAACCGATTTCATCGGGCGGAACTTACAGGCAATCCTGCGCGAACAGAGCTTCGATAGATTCCGCGTTCACAAGTACTATTTCGGATACGTGCGTCTGCTGGCGGCACACAAGCCGGCTTAAGTATTACAAGGAACCGCGATGAACGAAAAGATGCTGGGACCATTTCAACTGGGAAGCCTGACACTGCCCAACCGGGTAGTGATGACCACCGTAAAACTAGGGTATGGAACAGAAGCGGGAGAAGTAACCGATCAACACATCGCCTTCTACGTTCGCCGTGCACAAGGGAGGGTCGGGCTGATCGCCACCGAGCCAATGTATGTGCAATCCAATGGCCGGGAGCTTCCCACCCAGTTGGACATCCATACGGACGCGGCAATACACGGACTCCAGCGTTTGACAGAGGCAGTGCATGCGGCTGACGGTCTGATGATGGCGCACATCAACCATGCCGGGCGCGCGGCGAATCCTGGCCTGGTCCCCGCGCAGGAACGGGTTTCCGCTTCGGATGTATTTTGTCCCGCCAATCAGGTCGTTCCCCGGCCTCTGGACAAAAGCGAAATCCTCGAAGGGGTCAGCGCCTTTGGCGCAGCTGCACGTCGCGCCCGGGAGGCAGGCTTCGATGCCATTGAGATTCCTTTCAGTCACGGTTATCTCATCCATCAGTTCCTCTCTCCCCATACCAATCATAGGGAAGATGAATATGGCGGCGCACTCAAGGATCGTCTCCGTTTCGGACGGGAAGTGATCTCCGCCGTGCGCGAGCAGGTTGGGAGCGACATTCCCATGGTCGTGCGCCTGAACGCACAGGATTACGTGGAAGGAGGTCTGACCCTTGAAGAGGCGATCGAGATCGCCCGCCTCCTGAAACCGCTCGGAGTCGACGCCATCAGCGTTACATCCGGAACGATGTGCGAATCGGTGCCCTATTGCCTGTACCCGACCGGCACGCCAAAGGCAAATCTCCTTCCTATGGCAGCCCAAATCAGAGCGGCATGCGGGCTGCCCGTCATCGTCGCCGGGCGCATCCGCACCCCCTCCCTGGCGCGCGAGGCGCTGGAGGCGGGCCAGGCTGACCTGATCGGATTGGCGCGCCCGTTCCTGGCTGATCCCGATTGGGTGCGCAAGACCGAGTCCGGGGACGAGCCGGCGATCCTGCTGTGCGCAGCATGCCACCAGGGCTGCCTGGCTCAGTTACGCGCCGGGCAGGGCACGCACTGTATGTTCAATCCCTTCACGGGCAGGGAAGCTGAGATCCGGATCGTCCCGGCTGAGCAACCGCGGGATGTAATGGTCGTGGGCGGCGGGCCAGCAGGGCTGGAGGCAGCCCATATCGCTGCGCTGCGCGGCCACCACGTCAAACTGTACGAAGAGTCGGATCGGCTGGGAGGCCAGTTCCATCTGGCGGCGCAGGCACCTCACAAGGAAGAGTTCCTGGATGTGATCGACCATCTTGCCCTGATGGTCAGCCGCGCGGGCGTCGAGCTTCATATGAGCACACGTGTCACAGCCCAAATGGTACTCAGCCTGCACCCGGATGCCGTCATCATCGCCACCGGCGCTATTCCGCTCACCATCCCTTTTCCCGGTATCGAAGAGACCCGTTTTCTCCTGGCAACGGACCTGTTGAGCGGCGTGGAGCAGGTGGAGACGCAGACAGCTTTTGTGATCGGCGGCGGGCTGGTCGGGCTGGAATCGGCGGATTACATGGCAGCGCGCGGAGTGCGAGTCACGCTTATTGAAATGCTGCCAGAGACAGGAGCAGAGATGGATATCCTTGCGCGGGCGATGCTGCTCGGGCGGCTCAAAAAACAGGGAGTGGTGATTCATACCCACACCAAACTCATCAGATTGACCAGGGATGAAGCGTTCGTCCAGAAAGAGGAAAGTACAGATCGCTTCCCTATCGAAACGGTGATCATGGCTGTAGGGATGCGCCCCAACCGCGACCTGGCAGGAGTGTTACAGTACAGCGGGCTGGAAACCCATGTCATTGGGGACGCATTCCAGCCTCGCAAAGCGCTGGAAGCCATCTGGGAAGGGTTCGAGGTCGGACGGAGGATCTAGGGCAACGAGGATGAGCATCATGAGTAAAGACAGAAGAAAGGAATTACAAAACAGGAGAGACCCACAAGCCATTCGATTTCAAGCCATTGGATATGTGGAAAACGAATTCCGTGAATCGACCAAGCCCGATACTCTGACCGCTTCGCTCTCACGCATTGTACTCGCTGCCGATCTGGTGGAAGGACTCTCCAGACTGGAGCCAGGCATGGCGTTGCTGGTCATCTTTGTTTTTCATCGTTCCCGGGGCTACGAGCTGCTGCAACATCCACGCGGCGACCGGAGCCGCCCCAAACGCGGCGTCTTTTCGCTGCACAGCCCCAACCGTCCAAACCCCATCGGACTCACTAGGGTCGAATTGTTATCCATCGAAGGGAACGTCCTGACCGTGCGCGGGCTGGATGCCCTGGATGGCACGCCGGTGCTTGATCTGAAACCAGCTTGAGGAAGAGAGCAGGAACATGTCCAAATGTCGCAAACGTGTCATATACTGGCTTTTTCTGGTCGGCATCTCCCTGGCTGGGGGGATCATCGCCGATCTCAGCCTCCGAACGGAAGCCTTTCCTATTCCCATACGTTTCCTGGGTCTGGCTGGCATGATACTAGCTCATTTCCCGCTGAAAAGATCCGGAAAACTGCTCAGTCTCCTGGGAGAGTCGAAAGAGTGGGGATGCACAACCCGGCTGGTCACGGGAGACATCTATCAATGTGTGCGACATCCTCACCATATGGCGGTGGGGATATTTATGCCCTCCTTTGGATTGCTCATTGGCCATATCTGGTCGTTTCTGCTCATCTCCATCACGCAGTGGATGTGGATTGCTGCATTCCTTTTCCTGGTGGAAGAGAAGGAATTGGTAAAGAACTTTGGAGAAGAATACAAAGCCTATCGTCGAAAGGTGCCCATGCTCTTTCCCAAACCATTGTGCGTTCTCCACGTTCTCGCCAAACCCATAGGCGTAGCAAAAAATGGATTGGAGTATTGAATGACTGGAGGAATTGGGGCGGCTCTATGGAAACAATGCAAGCGCGGGCTGGATGCCCTGGACGGCACACCGGTCCCGGACCCTACACCGGGGACGGGAGTTGTACGTGATAAAAACTCAGGCTTGACATCACAGGGAGACTGATTATGTTTAAAAGGATTCTTGTACCGCTGGATGGCTCTTCTCTGGCTGAATGTGTGCTGCCTCACGTTATTGCTTTTGCCAGGGCTTTCGATGCAGACGTCACTTTATTGCAGGTTTTGGAGCAACCCCACAGTCCAGCTATTGCCCAGACCATCGATCCTGTGGAATGGGAGTTCTTTAGAGCTGAAGCAGACAGCTATCTTATTGAAATGACTGTCCGCCTAAAGGGTTTTGGTCTAAAAGTCACCAAAACTCTAAGAGAAGGGCAAGCAGCAGAACACATTATCGACTTTGCTCACCAGAACGATATCGATCTGATTATTCTCAGCAGCCATGGACAAAGTGGCTTGAGCAATTGGAATGTTAGCGGCGTTTTCCAGAAAATCATTCTACGCGCCTTTATATCGTTGCTCATCGTGCGAGCCTATCGACCTGTAAATCATGATCTGGCAAACCAGGGATATCGTCAACTTATGGTACCGCTAGATGGATCTCAAAGAGCCGAAGTTGTCCTGCCAGTAACAAAAGTGATTTCACATTACTATCGTTCCAAACTCCTCTTAGCGCATTTAACTCGCAAACCAGCAATACATTCTCGTCTACCTCTTACGCCTGCTGAAACCGAGTTAGTATCCCAAATCACCGATCATAACAGGAAGTGGACCGCAAAATATTTGGAGGAGCTTTGTTCCCATTCAATGCCTGGAGTAGACAGCCATATACACATCGTTGAGGGTGGTTATACAGAACTACATGATTTGGTGGAAGTAGAACATGTAGATCTGGTTTTGCTAAGCGCTCATGGCCAATCTGGGAATCCCAGATGGCCTTACGGAAGTGTAACACTGAGCTTTATCGTCTATGGCATGACACCCCTTCTGATCGTGCAGGATCTTGATCGCGCAGAGGTGCAAAGGACCTCTGCCGAAATGATTGCTAGGGAAAAGAAAGGTCACTAAAAGTCAGCGTCGAGAGGCTTATATGATCCAGGTGAAGGCTAGTTATCTCCATGAGGCTTTGCTCTATGAAAGGCTTACGCAAAAACGGGTGCGCTGTAATTTATGCGCACATCACTGTGTGATTCCAGATGGCAGACTGGGTGCCTGCCATGTGCGGAAGAACGTGGGCGGCATCCTTTATACCCTCGTCTACGGGCGTACCATCAGCCAGAATGTAGACCCGGTGGAAAAGAAACCTCTTTATCATTTCTATCCGGGTTCGCTGGCATACTCCATGGCAACGCCAGGCTGCAACTTCCGCTGCCGCTGGTGCCAGAACTGGCAAATCTCCCAGATGCCGCGCGAACAGGACCTGATTGCCGGAAGCCCGGCCGCTCCCGAACAGATCGTCGACCTCGCGCGCAAGAGTGGCAGCCGCAGCATCGCATACACATACACCGAGCCAACCATCTTCTTTGAGTATGCCTGCGATACTGCCAGACTGGCTCACCAGGCTGGTCTTGCCAACATCTATGTTACCAACGGCTACATGACCCCGGAGATGCTGGAGACTTTCCATCCATATCTGGATGCAGCCAATGTGGATTTGAAGGCGTTTCGCAAACAGACCTATCACCGCTTTGTAGGAGCTGACTTACAGCCTGTTCTGGATACCATGAAGCTTATGAAAAAACTGGGGATCTGGCTCGAGGTGACTACCCTGGTGATCCCGGGAATCAATGATGACCATTCCGAACTACAGGATGCAGCCCAGTTCGTGGCACAGGAATTGGGAGTGGATACCCCATGGCATATCAGTCGCTTCTTCCCGGCTTACAAGATGAGGGATACACCTCCTACGCCGCTGGCAACGCTGCAGCAGGCACAGCAAATCGGACGGGAGGAGGGACTGCAGTATGTTTACGTTGGCAATATACAAATGGAAGGTAATGATACGTTTTGTCCCAATTGTGGTCGTGCGCTCATCCGGCGATACAGCCTTGGCGTGATCTTCAATCGAATGGAAACAGATAAGTGCCCGGCTTGTGGTGAACCAATCGCTGGTATTGACATGAGAAGTAATGAAAGGAGTCGGCAATGAACACCTTATCAGGGCGTGGTGCGATGATTTCCACTGGAGTTTGATATGCAAACGCTATATACACAACAAGCCTGGTTCGACCGCCTGTTGCCGCAAGGTCTGCCTATCCCCAGTTCGATCTTCCTGAGCGGACCCGGCGGTTCCGGCAAACCCCTGATCGGGAATGTGATCGTGGCGGCATGGCTACGGCAGGGCGGCAGTGTCATCTTCATGTCGCTGCAATACCCTGATCACAACTTCATCATCACAGCATTGAAGAACATGGCGCAGCTTGATCTGGCGGATTATTCCGACAAGGTTGCGTTTATCGAACTGGACGCAACCCTGGATGGAATGACGGAGCCCTCCGGAAATCGTTTCAAAGCCAACATGGTCAAGCCTCAGATTTGGGACCTGGCGCTGGAACGCGCCTGCGCACTGGTCCCCAATGAAGGCCCTGGCATCTTGATTTTTGCCTCGGCGCTCAACCTGTTATTGTTTTCTCCCACCTATGGGAAAGAAATCCTGGAAAAGATGAAAGCCACGATGCAGGGAGAAAAACAATACACCTATCTGTTCTCTGCCAGCACGAGCGCAAAGAAGGAAGAGATTGCAGAACTGGAAGCCCTGGCTGACCACTTGATCATGACACGCAGCGAGAAAGAGCCATTCCGGTTATTTATGCAGTTTGTGCGCACGAAAGGTGCGTCGTTCCTTGCCGAAGAAATCCAGGTGCCGTTCCCGGAAAACGATTTGATGGACACAAAAGAAGTTGCCGATCACAGCCGCAAGCGAGTCATACCGGTTATTTCAAAATTGTAAGAAAACTCGAGGTCTCCCAAAATGTTTACGTTACGCTGTCTGGTTGATAACAACGCCCTGGTTCATTCTTTTCGTGCCGAGCATGGGCTGGCTTTTGCCATCGCGACCTCCGCGGGCCAGATCCTTTTTGACATGGGTCAGAGCGGCGATGTGCTGCTGCACAATGCAACGAGGCTGGGGACATGGGAGGATCCGAAATGGCAACCCCTCTTGGGACCGGTCATGGCCAATGAAGTGACGCGAAAGGCGTATGACGAACGATGAGGACTTCCCTGGACTGCATTCCCTGCATCCTGCGTCAGTCCCTGGATGCAGCCCGGCTGGTCTCTGCAGATAAAGCTGTCCATGAACAGGTGCTGCGTGAGGTCCTGCATTGGGTAAGTGAAATGGACTTGCGTCAAAGCCCGCCGGAAATGGCACAGCGGATCCACCGTCGGCTGCGCGAGATCACGAATGTGGATGATCCGTACCGGCGGGCAAAGGACCGATTGAATCGTCTAGCTATTGAATTGATCCCCGGGTTTAGGACCGTAATTGAATCCGCTGACGATCCTCTGCTGATGGCAGCCCGCCTGGCAATCGCGGGGAACGCCATGGACATGGGCGTGAATGGAAACCTGACCGAGGCCGATGTCCGCCAGGCGATGGACCGGGCATTGACAGAACCATTCTTTGGAGAAATGGAAAGATTTCGTCAGGCGGTGAGGGAGGCGCGTTCCATCCTGTATCTTGCAGACAACGCGGGGGAGATCGCCTTCGACCGACTCCTCGTCGAACAGCTTTCGCCCAAACGCGTGACCGTCGTCGTGCGCGGGGTTCCGGTCATCAATGATGCGACGCTGCCCGACGCGCACGCAGTCGGAATGGATGAAGTTGCCGAGGTCATGGATAACGGCTCGGATGCTCCGGGGACCCTCCTGAGTGATTGCCATGAGGAGTTTCGCCGCCGCTTTGCCGAAGCAGACCTGATCGTTGCCAAGGGCCAGGGCAATTACGAGTCTCTCAGCGATGAACCGGGCAATCTCTACTACTTGTTCAAAGTCAAATGCCCGGTGATCGCCGATCGCATCCGGCAGCCGGTGGGAACACAGATTCTGGTACGAGCTGCCCATACTTGAGGTTTCCTAAAATGTTCACTTTATACTGTCTGGTTGATAACAACGCCCTCGATAACTCTTTTCACGCCGAGCATGGACTGTCTTTTGCCATCGCGACATCCGCGGGACAGGTCCTCTTCGACACGGGGCAGAGCGGTAAGGTGCTGCTGCACAATGCCGCAAGGCTGGGGCTCGACCTGCATCGCATCGATGCCCTGGCTCTCAGCCACGCGCATTACGATCATACCGGCGGGCTGGAAGCCTTCCTGCAGAACAGCCGGGGCGGCATACCCCTGCATGCCCATCCCGATCTGTTCCGTGAACGTTTCTCCGCCAAAGATGGACAGCCGCGGGGCATCGGCCTGCGTATGCCACAGGCGGATCTGGCGCGGCGCACAATCCTGAAATTGAGCGCGGAACCGGATCAGATCTTGCCGGGAATCTGGACGACCGGCGAGATCACTCCTCGGACGGAATTCGAAGGGCGCAGCCGCCATCACTATATCCGGATAAATGAGGAATGGCAGCCCGACCCGTACCGCGATGATATGGCACTGGTCCTGGAGGCACGATCCGGATTGATCCTCGTCTGCGGCTGCTGTCACGCAGGTCTGTTGAACACCCTGGCACATGTACAGCGTATTTTTCCTCGAAAGAATATCGCGGCGATTCTTGGCGGCGCGCATCTGGCACAGGTCGATCCAACCGATTTGGAACATACCATCGAGGTGTTGCGCACAGTGGATGGAGGGGCGACCCCATCCTTGTATCTCAACCACTGCACCGGCGAACGCGCTCTGGCAGAGCTGAGAGGCGCATTCGGCGAAAAAGCACACGCCTGCCCGGCAGGCACAGTTCTGACGTTTGAATAAGAATGCCCGCGAAAATCACCTTCGAAAGTTCAGGAGCCAACCATGGAAGCACAAACAAGCGAAATCACCCTGACCATCAACAATGCCCACCGCACGTTATCGGTAGGCAGGGAGGAGAGCCTGCTCAGTGCATTGCGGCGCGCATCCTATTTCAGCGTCAAGTACGGATGTGACGATGGCACGTGCGGCGTCTGCACGGTACTGCTGGACGGCAAGCCGGTCCGGAGCTGCAAGATCAAAGCTGTCGAAGCGCAAGGGAGATCGATCACAACCCTCGAAGGACTGAGCCAGGATGGGAAGCTGCACCCCATCCAGCAGGCATTCGTCGAGACCGGCGCCATCCAGTGCGGCTTCTGCACGCCCGCCGAGATCCTGGCAGCCAAGGCGTTTTTGGATAAAGAGCCGAGCCCGACGGAAGCCCAAATCCGCAAGGCGTTGAACGGCGTACTGTGTCGCTGCACCGGCTACGTCCGGCCGGTCGAAGCGGTCCGGCGCGCGGCTGCCATCCTGCGAGGGGAGAAGGTCGAGCCGGTCACCCACCTCGACAGGACCCTGCCCGAGGACGCGTCCCGCGTCGATCTGCCCGAAGCCTTTTATCGACGCGGCGGAGAGCGTCACCCGCTGCCACCGCTGGTGTTTACACCTGCCAGTATGGAAAAAACGCACACGGTCGGCAAGCCGGAAGTCAAGGTGGATGCTCTCAAGCTTGCCCAGGGACGTCCGGTCTTCACCGATGATGTTCGTCTGGAAGGGATGCTCTACGGCGCACTGCTGACCAGCCCGCATGCCCACGCCCGCATCAAGCGCATCGACGCGAGCCGGGCGCGTGCACTGCCCGGTGTACATGCCGTTCTGACTCACGAGGACCTGCCGCGCGTGAAATACGCCTCCGGCGGGCAGAGCTACCCGCAGCCGCGCCCCTACGACCAGGTCTGCCTCGACGACAAAGTGCGCCACGTCGGCGACCGCGTCGCGGTGGTGGCAGCCGAGACCCCGGAGCTGACGGAGCAGGCGCTGAAGCTGATCGAGGTCGAATACGAGGTGCTGCCTGCCGTGGTGGACATGGAAGCTGCCATGCGCGAAGGCGCTCCCGTCATCCACGATGAAACGGACACAGAGGGGATTTACGATCCGCAGCATAACATTGTCTATCACATCGATGCTCAGGTTGGGGAGGTGGAGAAGGCATTCGCGGAAGCCGATCACGTGTTCGAGGGCACTTATCGGACGCCGCAGCAGCAGCACGTCCACCTGGAGGCGCACGTGTGCATCACCTACTGGGACGAGGACGACCGACTGGTCATCCGTACCAGCACCCAGGTGCCGTTCCACATCCGCCGCATGGTCGCGCCGCTGATCGGCTTGCCGGTAAAGCGGATCCGGGTCATCAAGCCGCGCATCGGCGGTGGATTTGGCAACAAGCAGGAGATGATCCTGGAAGACCTGTGCGCCCATCTCACAAAGATCACCGGACGCCCGGTCCGCATGGAATACACGCGCACCCAGGAATTCACCAGCTCGCGCCGGCGGCATTCGAACATTATGCGATACAAGGTTGGCGTCAAAGACGGGAACGTCACCGCCGCCGACTTGTACCTGATCGGCGACACCGGCGCGTATGGCTGCCACGGGCTGACCGTCAACATGGTCGGCGGCTTCAAGGGACTGACTCTCTACAACCCGCCCAACGCGCGCTTCGTGTGCGATGTGGTCTACACCAACACGGTCCCAGCCGGCGCGTTCCGCGGCTACGGCGCGATGCAGTGTCAGTTCGGCATCGAGGTGCTCATGGAGGAGATCGCGGAACAGCTGGGGCTGAACGTCCTCGAGTTCAAACAGAAAAACTGGCTCAAGGTGGGCGATGCCATGCACCTCTCCAAAGCGCTCGGGGAGGGACGCGAAGGCTTCGAGCAGATCCTGCAAAGCAGCGCCCTGGAACCATGCCTGGCGATCGGAGTCCAGGCAACGGACTTTTATGCCAAGCGCCAGAAATATCGCAACCAGGCTGGACGTTATCGTCGCGGGATCGGAGCGGCTGTAGTCATGCATGGGAGCGGCGTCGCCGGGCTGGACATGGGTGCCGCCACGCTGAAGATGAACGACGACGGCTCCTTCAACCTGCTCATCGGCGCGACCGACCTGGGCACCGGCTCCGATACGATCCTGGCACAGATGGCAGCGGAGGTCCTCGACATTCCCCTGGAAGACATGATCGTCTATTCTTCGGATACCGATTTCACACCGTTCGACAAGGGCGCCTACGCCAGCAGCACCACCTATGTCAGCGGCGGCGCCGTGCGCAAGGCAGCCGTCCAGATCCGTGAGCAGATCCTGGAACATGCCGCGGCGATGCTGGATGTGAAGGACCCTGCCAGTCTGATACTACAAGACCGAAACGTGACTGCCCCGGACGGTCGTTCCGTCACCCTGGCGGAGGTTGCGCTGAGCAGCCTGCACCAGCGGGACCAGCACCAAATCATGGCGACCGCTTCGCACACCAGCCAGGTCAGCCCGCCGCCTACCGCGGCTCAGTTTGCTGAGGTCGTGGTGGATACCGAAAGCGGGCACGTGGAAGTCGAGCGGCTGCTGATGGTGGTGGATTGCGGACGGGTCATCAACCCGATCACGGCTGCCGGCCAGGTGGAGGGAGGCATGGCGCAGGCGCTGGGCTTTGCCTTGTGCGAAGAGATGCTCTATGACAGGGAGGGAAATCCCCTCAATCCCAACCTGAGCGATTATCATATCCCCAGGGCTGCCGAGATGCCCGCGCTGGACGTGATCTTCGTCCAGACAAACGAACCCAGTGGACCGTTTGGCGCCAAATCGGTTGCCGAGATCTCGACAGACGGTGTATCCCCCGCGCTGGCAAGTGCCCTTCACAACGCCACCGGCGTGTGGATGCGCGAACTGCCCTATACCCCGGAACGAATCAAGCAGGCAATGCAGCGGACACAACATACATGAACATCCCTTGGACTCCTCAAAACATAATTACAGATCGATCCAAAAGTCTGCGCGCGTTAAGCGAATTACCAGTAAAAAAACGTGCTCTTGTGAGGGCATTGTGTGGAGGGAAAGGTTTTGCCAGCCGTATGGGAACCCTGGGCTTTGTGCCAGGCAGCATTGTGACGATGATGCAGAACTATGGACGCGGACCGGTCCTGGTCCTGGTAAAAAACGTACGCGTCGCTCTGGGCCGCGGGGAAGCACGCAAGGTGCTGGTCGAGCAGTTGCCCGAGGAACAAGGAAAAAATGACTGATCATCCTCCAATGGCTGGGAATCGAATGTTCATCACGATGGCACTGGCTGGACAGCCCAACGTGGGGAAGACCACGGTTTTCAATATGTTGACCGGTCTGAGCCAGCACGTGGGCAACTGGCCGGGCAAGACGGTCGAGCAGAGGACGGGCGAGTACACGCACGCCGGTCAGATCATCCATTTGGTGGATTTGCCAGGCACCTACAGCCTGACAGCCAACTCGGAAGAGGAGCGCATTGCGCGCGATTTCATTCTGCGTGAGCGGCCGGATGTGGTGATCGTCATTATCAACGCGGCCGCATTGGAGCGAAATCTCTATCTGGTGGCTGAGCTGCTGGCTCTGCCGGTGCGCATCGTGATCGGGTTGAACATGATGGATGTTGCCAAACGGCATGGCGCCGAGGTAGAACCGCACGTGCTGGAAGCAGCGCTGAGGGTACCGGTGATTCCTCTGGTAGCTACTTACAATCAGGGATTATACGAGCTCATGGATGCAGCGCTCTGCCTAGCAAAAGACCGGGTGGATTTTGCACCGAATCGCCCGGAGATTCGTCCCGCTCATCGCCCGGTACTGGAGGAAATCCGCTCTCTCATTGCCGCAAAGACTCCTTTCCCCTGCCCCGCAGACTGGGCTGCCATCAAATTACTGGAAGGAGATGCAGAGATCACCGAAATGATTCGCCAGGCAGTACCTGATGAATGGGAACACATTCATGCTTTGCTGAAGCAGCACGAAGATGCAGCTTTGGATGTGGCTGGTGGGCGCTACGAATGGATCGAACGGATGGTGCGGGCGGCGATTTCGAAGCCAAAGGTAGGAGTGATTACTTTCACGGATCGCCTGGATCAGGTCGCCCTGCACCCATTCCTGGGGCTTGTAATGCTCACGGGGATCTTTGGACTCGTTTTCTGGCTGACCTATACAGTCGCTACCCCGGTCGTAGACTGGCTGGATACGGTTGTCATTTCAGAACTTGCCGCGAGTACGCGTGGGATGCTCGTCGCTGCGCCCGGATGGTCGACCAGCCTGGTGGTAGATGGTTTGATCGGTGGTGCGGGAACGGTGCTTGTGCTCATGCCAGTTCTTATCATATTCTTTGCTATCCTTGGTTTTCTGGAAGACATTGGGTATCTGGCGCGTTCAGCGTATGTAATGGATCGCTTCATGCACTGGATGGGCTTGCATGGCCGCTCGTTTCTACCGTTCTTCATTGGGCTTGGCTGTAATGTGCCGGCAGTATTGGGCGCGCGGGTTGTGGGAGAACGCCGTGCTCGCCTCCTGACAATCCTGCTCATTCCTTTGGTGCCCTGCACGGCGCGCATGGCTGTCATTGCCTTTCTGGCTCCCGCCTTTTTCGGCGAACGGGCCGCCCTCGTCACCTGGGGGCTGGTCACCCTTAACATTATAATTCTGGCGCTCACTGGCATTGCCATCAACCGGACTGTTTTCAAGGGAGAACATGTCGCTTTCATCATGGAAATGCCCCTCTACCACCTGCCGAATGCTCGCACGATCGGCTTGTTCGTCTGGAACAATACCTGGGACTTCATCAAAAAGGCAGGGACGATCATCCTGCTGTTCTCCGCCCTTGTCTGGGCGCTTGCCTACTTCCCGTCCGGTCATATCCAGACCAGCCTGTTAGCCCAGCTGGGACGTTGGCTGGAGCCGCTTGGGCAGCCAATGGGTCTGGCGGACTGGCGCATGATTGTCGCGCTGCTATCCAGTTTTATTGCGAAAGAAAACACCATTGCCGTACTGGGCATCCTGTACGGCACGGAGTCAGATCTGGGACTGGCAACACAACTCTCCGGCGCGTTGTCTCCGGCAGCAGCCCTGGCATTTCTGGTGGTGCAGATGACCTTCATCCCCTGCGTCGCGACGATGGCGGCGATCAAGCAGGAGATCGGCTGGCGGTGGACGGGGTTCAGCGTGGGATTGTTGCTTCTTCTCTCTTTATGTTTTGGAATACTTGCCTACCATGTAGCACACCTGGTAGGACTATAAAATGGAGGAAAAATGAAACAGGAAAACAAAGAACCGGAATATGGTAACTGGGTATCAAAAAAACTTCTTTATGGATCGGGCACGCTCAGCCTTGTCTTTCTGGGGCTTTCGTTTCTGTTCCCGATCCTCATCATTCTCGCGTTATTCTTTCTGCTGGCATTTGTGTATTTTGTCTATGCGCGTCTCAAGTTCTCTCCTGCAGGTGGAAACCTCCAGGAGAAGGTTAGAAATCTGGTGCTGGATTACCTGGAATGGGATGGATGCGGTCAGGCGCTCGACATTGGCTGCGGGAATGGACCTCTGACCATAGAACTGGCGAAAAAATATCCTCAGTCCAAAGTAACGGGAATAGATTACTGGGGCGCAGGCTGGGACTACTCGCAAAATCTCTGCGAGACGAACGCGGAACGGAAGGGTGTATCAGACCAGGTCTCTTTCCAAAAGGCGAGCGCTTCCCGTCTGCCATTCCATGATGAGATGTTCGATGCAGCCATCAGCAACTTTGTATTCCACGAAGTCGCTGACGCAAAAGACAAAAGAGATGTCGTCAGGGAAGCGCTTCGAGTGCTCAGAAAAGGCGGGGTATTTTCTTTCCAGGACCTGTTTCTTGTGGAGCAAATCTATGGGAAGACGGACGATTTGCTTGCGGAAATCAAGAGCTGGGGAGTTGAGCGTGTCGAACTCGTTCGAACGAATAATCTGGATTTCATCCCTCGGTCATTAAAACTGCCGTTCATGCTGGGAAAGATCGCTATTCTCTATGGCAGAAAATGAAAAGCAGCGCCCCGTTAGGCGGCAAACTCGCAATAGTATCTCGGAGAAGCAACAAGCAACGTTTGGGAGACAATGAAGCATGATGCCTACCGAAGAATTTTGGAATCAAAAGCGAGACGTTACCACCGGCAAAATTGCCGGTCAGCTCATACGTCTCGCGCTCCTAAAGCCTGGTTTTTGGGGCCCTGATTCTCACCACGGTCGGGTAAGAATCAGGGCATTTTAGTCGGGGTGCCGGGATTTGAACCCGGGACCTCACGGACCCGAACCGTGCGCTCTACCGGTCTGAGCCACACCCCGCAAAGAAAAGCGTGCGAATTATACCATTATGGCAGGCATTTATGGATTCAATAAAATTTCCTGGCTGTAAAGATAGAACAATCCATTGATCCGATCATCGTCCTGCCGGATGACCAGGCGCGCCGGAGTCGCCACGAACACCTTATACGGGAGCGTCGTCTGAAAGAGCTGGGGATTGATATTGTCCACCGACACGATGCGCGCCGCAATGGACTTGCCGTTCGGATCCACCAGCTCAAAAATGACCGGGTTGAGGTTGAAGGGCCAGACGTCACCCTTCACGCTCACGACTCCGCCGGAAACGGACGCCTCTGCCAGGGGGCTGACCACCCCGACAGGCTCAGACGGATTCCCCGGCGGGTTGATCTCACTGGCGCCGGAGGACAGCAGCAGAATACGGACGGAGTTCAAGGATTGAATCCGGCCCTGCTTATCCAGCGTGCTGACCGTCAGACGCGCCACCTCGGCAGTACCGGGGATTTCAAAGGGGACCTTGATCGATTGGTCCACTCCCTTGCCGCCGGGCGGCACGGATTTCACATGGCGAGTCAACAAACGTCCATCCTCCCCGTAGAGGGCGATCTGTGCCTTTCCACTGTTGCCTGCAATGATGTGCATCCGCAGCGTGATCGGCGAGATCACCTTGGACATGGGTCCCGGCGCGAAGATCTGGATCGCGGCGGGTTTATGGCCCGGGATGGTTGTCGGAGTGAAGGTTGCATACAGGGTGGGAGTTGGCGTCGGCGCCGGTGTGTCGCTGGGAGGAGGCAGGACCGGCGTTAACGCCAGGGCTGTCTCGGAGGCTGAAATGCTGACTGCCTCGGCGGTCATGGCGATGACTGTCGGCAGGTAGTCAGGCGGATAAGCTGTCGGGATAGGGCTCGCGGCTGGGGTCGCGCAGCCAGCCAGAAGTCCAAGCAGAGAGGCGGCGATGATGAGGTTTCGTTTCATGCGATTCGATTCGTGGGCGAGTCCAACAAATCTTCCTCAGACCTGTTGGACCCGTAAGATTGGTGATGTGCGGGACCGGCGTTTATAATCCGTAGATCTCGCTGTATTTTTTCTTCAAATAACGAACGTACGGCTCCGGCGTAATTTTGGAGCCTGTGACCTTTTCGACAAGCTGCTGCGGCTCGTACTTCTGTCCATGCTGATGGATATTGCGGCGCAGCCAGGCAAGCAGCTCGCTGAAATCGCCCATGCGGATCTGGTCATCGAGGTTGCGAATATCCCCGGTGATCTTCTCCCACAGCTGCACAGAGATGAGATTGCCGAGGGCGTAGGTGGAGAAATAGCCGATCGCGCCGCCCGACCAGTGAATATCCTGCAATACCCCCTTTGCATCATTGGGAGGTGTAACACCGAGATACTCCTCCATCTTTGCGTTCCAAACCTCGGGCAGGTCTTTGATCGCGATCTTGCCTTCCACCATGCCGATCTCCAGCTCGAGACGCAGCATGATATGCATGTTATAGGTGGCTTCGTCGGCATTGACGCGGATCAGGGAAGGCTCCACTTTGTTGATCGCTTTGTAGAAGGACTTGAGACTCACGCCGTCCAGCTGCGAGGCGAAGGCTTTTTTGATGCGGGGATAAAAATGCTCCCAGAAAGGCAGGGAACGACCGACCAAATTCTCCCACATGCGTGATTGAGACTCATGCACAGCCAGGGACGCCCCTCCCGAAAGAGGTGTACGCTCATAGGCAGGATGGATGCCCTGTTCGTACATGGCGTGACCCGCCTCATGCATGGTGCTGAACAAGGTTGCCAGCGGGTTGTCTGCCTCATACCGAGTCGTGATGCGGACATCGTTGATGCTGAACGAAGTCTCGAACGGGTGCGGCGCTTTATCCTGGCGGCCGCGCTGCCAGTCATAACCGAATTTGGTAATGACCTCCACACCAAAATCCATCAGCTTTTTTTCGTTGTATTTCTTATAAAGGAAGTCGGCTTTGACCTGCTTCGCAGAGTTGATCGCCTTGATCAGCTGGACCTGCTTGGGCCGCAAGCCATCGAAGATCGCCTTCACATCGGCGGTCTTCATGCCGCGTTCGTAATCGTCCAACAAGGTGTCGTAGGGATGATCGGCAGGCGGGAAAAAGGAAATATATTTGTGAACCAGTTCCAGCACCTTCTCGAGGTGAGGCTGGAAGATCGAAAAATCCGACTTGCCGCGCGCCTCCATCCAGGCTTCGAACGCCCTGGAGGTGACGATGGCTTGTTCCGCGATAAAGGAAGGTGGGACGCGTTTGGCTTTGTCATAATTCCGTGCTGCCACGTGGACCAGGGCGGCTTCGTCCGTATCGGCGCCGTCATATTCCTGTTGCAGGTCGTCGATCAGCCTGCCTACTTCATCGCTGATGAACTTCTCCTGCGCGATCTTGCTCAACGTCGCAAGCTGCTGTCCACGCGCCTCGTTGCCTGCGGGCGGCATGTTGACCTGTTGGTCCCAGTCCAAGACACTGGTTGCGTTGGAAATGTCTGCAACTTCAGCGAGTCTTTCCTTCAATTGTTCGAGTTTTTCGCTCATGGGTTCTCCTGTGTCATGAGATGCTAGTGAGTTAGCCCTGCAAAGACTGCCCTGAAAGGGCGCTTCGCAAGACTGATTCTGTAAGATGCTATCCCGCTTTACAGGATTATGCAACCTTCCAGCGGAGTGGTTTGCCCTGCAGGGCCGATAAGACTTCGTTGGCGATATCCTCAGCCGCGCGGGACTGGGCTTCCGCCGTCTGCGCGCCGATATGCGGGGTGGCGATCACGCGCGGATGGGAGACCAGTTCCGTTAAACCGGGCGGCTCCTGCTCGAAGACGTCCAGCGCCGCGCCTGCGACCTTCCCGCTGTTCAAAGCCTCGAGCAAGGCAGCCTCATCGATGATCCCGCCGCGCGCGGTGCTGATAATCCGCACGCCGTCCCTCATTTGAGAGATGGCCTGTGGCCCAATCAGATCGCGTGTCTGGACATTGAGCGGCAGATGCAGGGAGATGAAATCGGACCAGGCACATAGATCCTGAAGGGAAACCGGTTCTGCATTGCCGTGTTCGAGCTCGTGCAACAAGACATTTGGATCATACGTGATCACATTCATCCCAAAGGCAGAGGCGCGTTTACCCACTTCCGTTCCAATGCGGCCAAAGCCGATAATGCCAAGCGTCTTGCCGTTCAGCTCGATCCCTTCGAATTCTTTTTTGAGCCATTGGCCCTGTTTCATGGCGCTGTCGGCGCGCGGGATTTCACGCGCCACTGTCAGAAGCAGGCCAACGGTCAACTCCGCCACAGCCACAGTCGTGGAGGACGGCGCGTTGACCACCGTGATGTTATGTTTCTTCGCGGCTTCGAGGTCGATGTTATCCACGCCTACGCCGGCCCGGCCGACCACCTTCAGCCTGGGAGCCGCGTCCATAACGGCCGCCGTGACCCGGGTCTGGCCGCGCACGATCAGAGCATCGTAATCTGCAATAACGTTAATCAATTCGTCTGCGGGAGTGCTCTCTCGAAAATTCACATTTGCCGCTGCGCGCAAAATGGACTGGCCGCGTACATCCAGTCCGTCTGTAATAAGAATATTGTAAGTAGTCATGGGGATATTTTAACACGGTAGGGGTACGACGCCGCGCTGAGCGGAGCGCAGCGAAGTCGAAGCGTCGCGCCCCTGCAAAAATCATTCATATCGCAGCGCCTCGACCGGTTCCAAACCCGCGGCCCGGTTTGCCGGGTAGATCCCGAAGAACAGACCGACCGCCGCCGAAAACAGCGTGGCGAGCGCAATAGCGTTTCCCCCAACGATCGGCGTAAAAGGCGTGCCGCTCGCGGTCGCGATCTGCCCAACAGCAAATGAAATCAGCCAGCCCAGCAAAATACCAATAATTCCACCAATCAGGCTCAACAGAGATGACTCGGTGAGGAATTGAATCAGGATATCGCGCCGGCGTGCTCCCAGAGCCTTGCGCAGACCAATCTCGCGTGTGCGCTCGGTCACCGACACCAGCATAATATTCATGATGCCAATACCGCCCACCAGGAGCGAAATCGCAGCAATGCCTCCCAGAAAAGTAGTGAGGACACCGGTAATGGTCTGAAAAATATCGAGCAGGGACTGCTGGGAAAAAACGGTGAAGTCGTCCGCGCCCACCTCGGTCCGGTGGCGGGCACGCAGGATCGCAGAAATTTCATCGGCAGCTTGTACTACCACATCTCCGCTGACCGCCTGGACATAAATAATATCCACCCGGTCGCTGCCCCCGCGGCGGACCAAACGTGTCTGGGCTGTGGTGAACGGGACCAGCACCTGGTTATCTTCACTGCCGCCCGCGCCTCCGCCCTTTGATTCCAACACACCGATCACACGGAACGGCTGCCCCTCGATGCGAACCGTTTCACCCGTGACGCCATCTGCATGACCAAAGAGATCCTCAGCCACCTCGGTTCCCAGGATGACCACAGAAGCGCGCCCCAGGATGTGCTCCTGGGCAATCAATTCACCCTCGGTCACCTTCAAATTCCGGACCTGGAAATATTCAGGCGTCACACCAAAGAGCTGCGGAGAGGTTTGTTCACCGCCGAACGTGATAGCGGCATTTCCCTGCAAGGCAGGCGCAACCGCTTCAACAGACGGCGCCGCGAACTGGTCGCGCAGCGCTTCCGCATCTCCTAAGGTCAAAGGTTTTGGGTTACGAACGTCATCACTCTGCCCCCCGCGAAAAACGAACAAAAGGTTTGTACCGATCCCGCTGATGGAGCCGGTGATGGAGGCTTGCGCGCCTTCCCCGACCGCCAGCATCGCGATCACCGCCGCGACGCCGATCACAATCCCCAGCATGGTCAGACCGGACCGGAGTTTGTTTCCGCTCAAGCTTTCGAGGGCTTCGAGAAAGGCCTGTGCAATACTCATGAGGCACTCTCCAGCGCGCCATCGCGCAAACGGATCACACGCCGGGTCTGCTCGGCAATCGTTGGGTCGTGAGTAACGATGATCAGGGTCGTGCCGTATTCCTTGTTCAGATGGAGCAGGAGGGTCATGATCTCCCGACCGACCTTTGAATCGAGGTTACCGGTGGGTTCATCCGCCATGACGATAGCCGGGTTATTGACAATCGCGCGCGCGATCGCCACACGCTGCTGCTGGCCGCCGGAAAGCTCATAGGGGCGATGGGTCATACGGTCCTCCAGCCCCACGGCTTTCAGGGCTTCGATGGCGCGTTCGCGGCGGCCTTCCGGATTGCCCGAATAACGTAATGGAAGTTCGACATTGGTGATGGCGGTCTGACGCGAAAGCAGGTTGAAACTTTGAAAAACGAAACCCACCTTGCGATTACGGATGCCTGCCAGTTGATCGTCATTTAGCGAAGCGACCTGTTCCCCATCCAGGGTATATTCACCGGAGGTGGGACGATCCAGGCATCCCAGCATATTCATGAGCGTGGATTTTCCGGAACCCGAAGGTCCCATGATGGCAATCACCTCGCCGCGTTTGATATCAAAGGAAACGCCGCACAGGGCCTGCACTTCGACTGCGCCCATTTTGTAGATCTTACAGAGGTTGCGGGCTTCGATCACGTTCGACATACTGTTAACCGCCAAAGGGACCTCCGCCCGGACCGAATTCAACCGGCGGATTCAGGATGATGGCATCACCTTCTTTTACGTCTCCGCTGGCAATCACACTCATCGAGTCAGAGGAAGAGCCCAGGGCAATCTCTTTTTTGACCGGCAAACCATTCTCCAAAACATAGACCACACGCTGACCATCCACCAGACGCACGGCGCGATTCTGAACGAGCAGGACATCCTGTATTTGTTCCACTACGATATTGACCGCAGCGGTCATTCCGGGTTTCACCGCCAGATCTGCATCCATCAACTCCACAGTGACCGTAAAGTTGACAACACCCTCCTCCACCGTGCCGGCTTGTGATACTTCCAGGACCTCGCCATGATATTCCTTTCCAAGGATGGCATCAAAAGTAAGCGTGACAGGCTGGTCGATGGAGACACTATTGATATCCACTTCAGAAACTTTTACATCCACCAGAAGACTAGATAGATCATCCAGGCGGAAGGCTGTATCGCCCGCGGCAACCTGATCGCCGGCCAGGGTGCGGGACTCCGTAACAGTGCCGGCAAAGGGCGCGACCACGCGCGCCAGGTTGAGGGTCGCCTGCGCCGCGTCCACGCGCGCCTGGGCGGCCGCGATATCCTGCATGTTTCCATCATTCAGGCGGTCATAGTCACGCCGGGCATCATCCAACTTTGCTTTTGCCACCGCCAGGTCTTCATCCGCTTTTTTGATCGTCTCCTTATCAGGATAGCCGCGGTATTCCTTCAGGACGGGGATCGTCCTTGTTCCGATCTTTTTGTAGATGATCTTCTTCATATGGATCTTGCCGTTTAATTCCTCCCGCCAGTTCCAGGCTTTATCATAGACTTCCTGTGCGTCACGCAGATTGACCACCGCTTCCGCGCGCGCAGTGTCCGAGGTCATTAAGTTATCCAGTTCCTTTTGCGCGCTGGCAAGATCTGCCTCCGCCATGATGACGCTTTGCGGCAGGGATGTCTTTTCCAGAAATGCCATCACAAAGCCGGCTGGGAGATTGTCGCCAACCTTCACGTTGACCGTATCGACGGTACCGGCGGCTTGCCAGATCAGCACAGCCGTTTGCCTGGCGCGCACGGTGCCCGTCGCTCCGATCGTGGCGGTCAGGTTGCCGCGTGCAAGCGTTGTGGTCTGGAACTGGCTGGCTGTGTCCGCGTTCGACCGCCTGGCAAAGATAAATGCGGCCGCCAGGACAACGACCAGTAAGACGATTAAAATTGTTCTGTACTTCTTGAAAAACCTGCGCATCGTTTCCTCCACGAGGGGCTGCCTCGACTGTTCGGAATTCTACCTTAGGAGCTTATACTTATACCTTACAATTGTGAATTGACTATGAATATTGAGGAAAAGGGCTGCAAAAATCAGGTTCAATCATTAAAGGGAAGCAACACCCACCGCGGGTGCGTTTCACCTATCCAGAATACGCCGGGGAAGGAAGAAAGTTTCAAGTTCATAGAAAAATACGCCTTGCGGGGTCATTTTTGAAGCCTCTGGCAAGGTATTAGCCTCTCTTTTGGTAACCATTCAAGCCCGTATTTTACTGCTGAACCGGGCGCAGAGCTGCCTGGACAATCGATGAATGCTTGAAAAACAAATGAGGCGCAGGGGCGACTCGCCTGGAGCCGACACTCAGAAAGTCCGCAAGACTTCATGGCTTGGCGTAACGACCGATGAAGATTGGCGAGTCACCCCTACTGCAATTTAGAAAACAATGAGAACTGGCAATGATAGAAACTGCCAGTTTTTGTTTGTGGTTATAATCGTCCCATGCCTTACCGTTTCCTGCGCATACCCGACTTCCTGGCTCTGATCCTGGCGGTCTCGATTGCTGCAACCGGAGATGTCCCGCGCCTGACCGGCGACTCGGATCGCGTGCGCGCCTTCACGCGTACCATCGAATTCGATTATCCAAACTGGGTCTGGAACGCAGCCTGGATCAAATTACAGCAGGCTTCCGTTGGATTACCTTACCTGTTCGACCGGGAAACCAACAAGGAAGTCGTGGTCGAGTATCTTTGGACGACGCAAAGCCTGATGCAGGCTGAGGCGCAGATCGAAAAGATCTTTGCCGACCCGGACATCGCCGACAAGGAATCCAGCAGCGCCTATGTGCGCGCCCAGCGCGACAAACTGATCGCCAGGCAAAATGCGCTGGCGCCCCTCGCGGAAGCAACACTGCAGAGTCAGATCGGCGACGCGGCCGCCGAGCTTGGTCTCACGACCAGCGGCCAGCCCATCCCGCCGGTTCTCTATCACACCTCGTCCACTCCGCTCGCGCTGATCGTCTCGGAAAGAAGCGTGATCGAGCAAATTGCAAACATCTCCGTCCTGCCCATGCTGACGCTCGATGACCAGATCAAACTCGAGGATCAGGTAGCAAAGTCACTGAACGTTTCAACGCTGGTTGTCCCCATCGGGGGTGTTGGTGTGTACCCGACGATGGTAATGGAAACCACCGACTTGCGCTGGATGGTCGAGACCATCGCGCATGAATGGATTCACAATTATCTGACCCTGCGCCCGCTGGGGATCTATTACAGCAAAACCCCCGACCTGCGCACGATGAACGAGACCACCGCCTCGATTGCAGGGAAGGAGGTGGGGACATATGTGCTTCAAAAATATTACCCGGAATTACTCGCTTCGCCTTCCAGCCTCGGCCTGGCCTCGTTAAAAGGATCGCCGCCCCCCTCGAACGGACCGGACGACCCGGCTCCCTTCGACTTTCGCGCCGAGATGCACGAGACGCGCGTGACGGCCGATAAGCTGCTGGCAGAAGGCAGGATCGAGGCAGCCGAATCCTACATGGAGACACGCCGGCAGTTCATGTGGGAAAATGGGTACCTGCTGCGCAAATTGAACCAGGCGTACTTTGCCTTTCATGGAGCCTACGCGGATGTGCCCGGCGGGGCGGCAGGAGAGGATCCGGTCGGTCCGGCTGTCCGCCTCCTGCGCGAACAAAGTGCTTCGCTGGAGGACTTTATCAACACGATTGCCTGGATGACATCCTTCGAGCAGCTGCAGCGAGCGATCGAATAAACGGGCAGGACATACCAAACTTGAACAAAGCAACCGACATGAGCAAACCCTCCTCTTTCCTCTCATCCTCTTTCCTCTTTCCTTCTTTCCTCTCCCCTTCCTTCCTCTTTCCTTCCTTCTTTCTACTTCTTACCTTCCTCACCGCCTGCAATCCTTCACCGGCCACACCTCTCAGCACCTCCCCTGTCATTCCGAGCATCATCGTTCCCACACAACCTGCCTGCACGACTGTTCTCGCCGAACCCACGCCGGGACCGGATGCTCCCTCCATTTTTCCGCCGGTGAGCCAGGCAGATCATAGGCGCGGCGCGCAGAATCCAATTGTCACGATTACAGAATACGTCGATTACCAGGATTTCATGAGTGGGTTGTTCGAAAAAGAGGCTGGCCGCCTGCTCGAAAAACATCCGGAGGAACTGCTCATCGTGAGTCGCATCTTCCCTCAACTGAACACCAATGATAAAGCGGCCCTGGCTGCCCAGGCTGCGGAAGCTGCCGCGGAACAGGGCAAATTCTGGGAAATGCACGATCTGCTCTACGCGCAACAGCAGAATTGGACCAACCTGTCGGCGCAGGACTTCGAACAGTGGCTCGCCGCGCAGGCATCGGGGCTGGGAATGAGCGTGGATCGGTTCCGGACGGACCTGCAGCGCGAGGAGATCGTCGCCCGGGTCCAGCAGGCCTGGGAAAGCGGTCAAAAGATCGGAGTGCCCGTCACGCCGCTCATCCTGATCAATGGACAGATCTATAGCGGGCCTCTCGATTACAACAGTCTCAACGACATCATTGAATTGATCGTGCTTGGAAAACGTCAGTATGAATCCTGCCCGGCGGTGACTGTTCAATCGAACAAAGAATATATTGCCACCCTGCATACCGAGAAAGGCGATATTGTGATCCAGCTGTTTGCCGATAAGGCGCCTATGACGGTGAATTCATTTCTCTTTCTTGCAGGCAGCGGCTGGTACGATAACATTACCTTTCATCGCGTCATCCCTGACCTCTTCGCACAGACCGGCGATCCAAGCGGAACGGGCAAAGGAAACCCCGGTTACTACATGATTACTGAAATCGACCCCTCGCTCAGCTTCGACAGACCGGGCCGGGCCGCGATGGTCAATTCAGGTCCGGATACCAGCGGGAGCCAGTTTTTCATCACCTATGCGCCCACGACAAAATACAATGGACAATACACAATATTCGGGCAGGTTCTCAGCGGCATGGAGGTTTTGAAGCAGCTCACGCCGCGCGATCCCCAGCCCGGGACCGATCTGCCGCCCGGGGATAAATTGATCAACGTCACTGTTGAGGAAAAATAATCATGAAAGCCTCCCCGTACCACTTTCCGTCACTGCTTAGCGCCATCATGTTCGTCATCGGTGCACTGTTCGTGTTTGGGATCGGACTGCTGATGGGGTTCGCGGTGCTCCTGTCACTCTTTTGGGGGACAGAAATCCAGGCCCAGCAGACGATCATCCTGATTGCTTTTGGTTTCGAAGGACTCGTTCTGCTGGCAGCGGCATTCTTTTCGTTTCAGAAGTTTCTGCAAAAGCCATCGGCAGACCAGGGTATATCCATCCCGGTTCCTGACTGGTTGATTGCCGTCTTTGCAATCCTTGCAGGCGCATCCATTTTGATTGGCTACCTGATCAGTGCAGTCAAAACGCTCGATTGGCTCTTTCTGCCCCTGCTCACCGTTCCGGCAATTGTGCTGCCGTTGGCGGTGCTTCTGGCATTTGGAACGAAAAAACTTCCTTTTGGCACACGTTCGCAAACCTGGAATGTCCTTGGTCTGGCAATGACACTTGGTCCATTGGTGCTATTCACATTGGAGACCTTTGCCGCAATCGTTATCTTTTTCGTCATCGTCGTCTACATCATGGCGCAGCCGGAATTAGCATCCGGATTTCAAACCCTTTACCAGCAAATCACGATCCTCGGGTCCGAGTCCGAAGCAGCTTTTGATCTTCTCTCTCCATACCTCACAAATCCCGCTGTGATTGGTACTGCACTGGTCTATATGGCCGTCCTCGTCCCGGCACTCGAAGAGATCTTCAAACCACTCGGAGTCTGGCTCCTCGCCGGAAAACTGGATTCGCAGGCCCAGGGGTTTGCGCTGGGAGCATTGAGCGGCGCCGGGTATGCGTTGATCGAGACCATCGGAGTAAGCGCTCAGACGGCTGACTGGGCAAACCTGCTTTTCTCACGCATTGGCACCGGGTTGCTGCATATCACAACGTCCGCGTTGATGGGCGCGGCGATTGTCCTGGCGTGGCGCGAACGGCGCTATATGCGCCTGTTCGGAACCTACTTTTTGGCAGTCCTTTTGCATGGATTGTGGAACGCCGCAGCTGTCCTTTTCACATTTTCGAGCCTTGCGGAACTCCTCGACCAGGGCCGGCATTTGAGCACCATCCAACCGGTAACAGTGACCGCGATGGCTATCCTGGCAATCGGAATGTTTGCGATTTTGGTGTTATCCAATCTGAGATTGAGAAGGACTATTTCGCCGTCGCCAGTGCAGGCAGCGCTTCCGGATGAGACCGTAAAGCCCAGCGAAACCATGTAACACAAAAACTCTCATGGTAAGATAGCCTCATGCCATTAACTCATGCCTCTTCCATTGCACATGATGGTGATCTTGCCCAGCTTGTCGGCTTGCGGCACAAACATTTCATCCTGACTCTCCAGGCGGGCGCCAGGTTCGAAACCCATCGCGGCATCCTTCAACACGATGATTTGATCGGCAAAGTCTGGGGGACGCAGGTCTTCAGTCACATCGGCGCGCCGTTCTTTTTGTTGCAGCCCTCCCTTGCGGATCTGATCACGGAACTGCCACGCACCACGCAGATCCTCTATCCGAAGGATATTGGATTCATCCTCGTCACCATGGGCGTGGGTCCCGGGCAAACTGTGCTGGAAGCCGGCACAGGTTCCGGCTCGATGACGACCGCTCTGGCGTATACGGTGGGACCCGAGGGACGCGTCGTTTCGTATGAAATCAAGCCGGATGTGCAGAATCTGGCGCGCAAGAACCTGACGCGTTTCAGCCTCGACGCGCGCGTGGACTTCAAGCTGCGCGACATCGGACAGGGCTTCGACGAAACTGAGGCGGACGCCTTCTTCCTCGACGTGCCGAATCCATATGATTACACCGCACAGGTGCGCCTGGCGCTCAAGCCGGGCGGATATCTGTGCTGCCTGATTCCAACGTTCAACCAGGTTGAAAAAACGCTGCAAGCTCTGCGCCAGACACGGTTCGCTTTCGTCGAGGTTTGCGAACTTCTGCTGCGCTACTACAAGCCGGAACCGGCCCGCCTCCGCCCCACAGACAGGATGGTGGCACATACGGGCTTTTTGATCTTTGCCCGCCGCATCGAGGCAGGCGAAGACCCGCGCGGAAAAGAGTTGTCTGAAGAAGTGGGTCACAGGGAGGAGACGGATTAATCCCATCACACTGACCGAAGATACCATCACGCAGCGTCTAAAAGACGCCATTGCAGGCGACCCCGCCTCGGATGGCTTCTCGGAAATCGAATTGACCGAGGAGACAAGTCTCAAATGCGCGGCAGTCCTGATCCCGCTCGTCTGGCAGGACGAGGAGTGGCATCTGCTTTTCACGCGCCGCACAGACACGGTTGAATCACACAAGGGACAGGTCTCCTTCCCGGGCGGCGCCTGTGACAAAGGGGAAACGACCCCCGAGCAAACGGCACTGCGCGAAGCCGAGGAGGAGATCGGCCTGAACCCAGGCTTTGTGCGAGTCCTGGGCAAATTATCCACCCTCATCACGATCACCTACTTCCGCGTCACGCCGGTTGTGGGAGTCGTCAGGTGGCCCGCGGTCTTTCGCGTGGGTGAAGATGAAGTGGCGCGGGTCTTCACGATTCCCCTCGGGTGGCTGGCAAACCCATTGAACCGCTGGGAGTTCCAGCACCCGGGCACGACGCGTTCGCTGATTGCCTATCATCCTTATGATGGCGAATTGCTGTGGGGCGCGACCGCGCGCATGACGGTGGATTTTTTGAAGACGTTGGGACTATAAGACCTTTCGATACAGGACATTCATGACCGTCACAGTAACATGGATGGTTTTCTCGCCAATCTCGATCCCATATCTTTCTAAAATCGCGGCAGGGGTTTCATCCAGCAAACGCAAGTAGGATTCACTCAGATCCCGAGGAAAGGATATGGAGCTGAAAAATTGGGATTCCCTGGCAAATCCCTGCGCATGAAACAAAGCATCCAATTCCGGCTCCCTGAAAAAATGAACATGTCCATCCGCTTTGAGTTGCTGGAATTGGTCGATAAAACCGCTGGTATCGTCATCATACGTCATCGCATCTGAAATAATTACAAAGCCTTTTGGATCGGTAATTCGATATAGTTCCTGTACAGAGAGAACAGCATTGGGGAAATGATGAAAAGCGTATCTCGAAATCACGCCCGCAAACCAGCATTCCTGGAACGGAAGCACCAATCCGTCATACGAAACGAATTCGAGATTCTTTATTCCCTGTTCCTGCCGGAGTTCCCGATTGCGCCGGATGGAGTGGCTGGCAATGTCGAGTCCGGTCACCAGAATGTCTGGAAACCGGCGGCACATTTCGAAAGCAAGATAGCCGTTCCCGGTTCCCAGATCCAGGTAACGCTTGTTCGGATGGATCTCCAGTAAATTCATGAGGGCTTCCAAATGAACTGCGTCGCTGTGAAGTCTTCTATAGGTGTCTGTATGCAACTCCCGGTCAAAAGACAACCGGGCCTGCTCGACGAGATTGTGTTTTTTCATGAATGTGCCCTTCCGAAAATTTGCATCCAGGCGCGTGCAGGGATCAAGGCATAGGATTCCGTTTACGATCGATTTGCTCGATGAGAACAGGGTCCAGGCCTGGTCGCACCCCGGTTAGCTCTTCCGAGATTGTCCAAAGCTTGGCCGCAACAGCCGTATCATGGGATCTATCACTGGACTGCACCTTGGTTGGATACCCTCTCAACTCTAACCAGCCATCGGGACCGTAATAGTCGCCTCCTTGCACATCCGGCGCAGTGGCAGCGTACAACGTTGGCAGTGCGCCCATCATCGGCTTCTGGCCAATGAACGGGTTCAGCACCTGAAGCATCCGCCAATGAACTTGAAGGTTGGTCACCGTCCAGCCGGGATGAGCTGCGGCGGCGATGGCATCAACCCCTGTGTCTTTGAACCGTCTTTGTAGTTCATACGTAAAGAGCAGATTGGCGAGTTTGCTCTGACCATACGCCCATCCCGGATCATAGCCCTTTTCTCCATTCAGATTATCAAAGTCAATTTTGCCAAAACGTTCCCCCCCACTGCTGACTGTAATGACGCGAGCCTGGGGGGTACGGATGATGAGGTCAAGCAAGAGACCAGTGAGGGCAAAATGTCCCAGGTGATTGATGCCGAACTGCAATTCAAAACCATCGGCCGTCTTCCCGAACGGGGTCCTCATGATCCCTGCATTGTTGATGAGAATATCCAGCCTGTCGTAATGGCTGGTGAATTCGTCGGCAAAGCGACGTACCGAAGCCAGGTCAGATAGATCAAGCTGCATACGTTCAGCCTTTGCTTCCGGATACTCTTGAACAATCTGCCGAACGGCCGCTTCCCCTTTGTCCTTGTTACGGCAGGCAAGGATCACGATCGCATTCCTGCGAGCCAATGCGCGTGCCATTTCGTAACCAATGCCGCTGTTGGCTCCAGTCACGATGGAAATTTTGCCGGTCAGGTCAGGGATGTTTTCGACTGTCCAATTTGATGTCATGAAGAGCTCCCACGGATTGATATATTTATGGCTTCGAACAGCAGACAGATTGCAGCGCAACAACAGTATAGCATTTTTGCCGAACGGCGACGTTATGCGAAGACTTACAATGACAAGAAAAAAGAAACTCCCCGATGAACATCGGGGAGTTTACGAGTGACAGGCATAGCTGTCCTGCGGACGAAGGAATTACTCTTCGCCTTCCCCTTCTTCCTTCTTGCCGCGTTCCACAGCCATCTCGGGCTCGGCAGGGGTTGGGGTAACAGCCACTTCTTCACTGGGAGCAGCCGCAGCTTCCTCTTCCACCTTTGCGAAGGTCGCCACAACAACCATCGTCTCGGGGTCATCGAGCACACGGATCTTGTCGGAGGCGACGATGTCCCTCACACGGAGGCCCTCACCGGGGCGTTCGAGAGCGGTAATATCCACATCGATCCGCTCAGGCAAGTCGGTGGGAAGACACTCTACCTCAAGCGATTCGAGGTTTTTCACCAGCACCGCATTGAAATCCTTGACCGCTGTGGAGACACCCACGAAGGTCAAACTCACAGTGGCACGGATACTCTCGGTCAGCGAGACAGCCAGGAAATCCACATGCAGCAGGCGATTCTTGATGAAATCACGCTGCTTTTCGCGCACCAGCGCGGGATATTCCTCGCCCTCCAAAGCAATCGTCACCAGGCTGGAAGACGTCAGCCTCCCCAGGACCAGCGACGCACTATGGGCATCCAGCGAAACATTGATCGGCTCGGTATGGCGCCCGTAGATCACCGCGGGCAGCTTGCCTGCACGGCGCATGGCTTTCACCTGTTTGCCGACCACATCACGTCTTTCCGCCTTGAGTACAACTTTCTCCATCTTAACTCCTCGAGCGCCTCTCACCCCGCAGGTCGGGGTTACCTTCGCTCTTTGAATAGAAATTCTGTGAAGCGATTATCGCTGCTACATTCAAAATTATTTTCGCCCGAACAACGTTCTTCCGAGCAGGACCATCAAACCGGCGAACAGGCCGCCGGTCAGGCCCGCGAGCAGAGCGGAGCGCGAATCGATCAGCGTCGTGACGCTGCCGGTCACGTTCCGACCGATCAGCAGGAAGGTCCGCCCGCCCTCGACGTGAACATCGTTCCCCGCGACCAGGCCCGTGTTGCCCTGATGGATCTCTGCGTCCCCCGCGACGACTGCGCCCGTATACCCGCTCACAGACGCGTTCTTCGCCTGAACGTATCCTGTCACAGCCCGTTCGGCAGAGACCTCGGTCGCATTCACCGTTGCCAGCAATGAGTTTTGCACGCGGACCTGCTTTGCCTTCAGATTGCCGACTGCACTCTTCTCCAGTTCGACCTCTTCCGCAGTGACCACCTCTGCATCGGCGTGATACATCCGCACCAGGTCCGCCTGAACAAATTGCACATCCATTTGCGAGAGGTTGGCAACCTGTGACCGCTCGATTGTCGAAAGCTCTTCAGGCACACTCATAAAAACTCTCTGACCGACCGCCGAAGCGGTACTAAGCACTGCATGAAATCCGTCCCGCGCTGCGCGGGACGGAGACGACAACGGCTGGGATTTTACCACATAATTGCTGGGCTTGAGGCGCCGGTAGTGCTGCGCGGCGAGACAGCGCCTCGAGCTTGAAGGTATAATCCTGCCATCTCATCACAGGATAAACCATGCGCCGTTATTTACTTTTCACCGTTTTCATCTCCGGCATGACCACCCTTGCCGCCGAATTGGCTGCTGCGCGCCTGATCGGCAATGTGTTCGGCACAAGCAACATCGTCTGGGCAAGCATCATCGGCCTCATCCTGATCTATCTCACCTTCGGGTATTTTCTCGGCGGCAAGTGGGCGGACGCAAACCCAACGCCCGCTGCCCTGTATCGCGTCCTGGCGTGGGGCGCGTTCACGCTGGGACTCGTGCCGTACATCGCGGGACCCGTCCTCCGGTCCGCGGCGAGCGCGTTCGAGTTTTTGCAGGTCGGCGTGCTCGGCGCCTCGTTCCTGGCGGTGCTCGTCCTCTTCAGCGTCCCCATCACGCTGCTGGGAACCATTTCTCCCTTCGCGATCCGCCTGTCGCTGGACGATACCGTCAACGCCGGAAAGATCTCCGGGCGGATCTATGCCATCTCGACGCTGGGCTCCTTCATCGGGACGTTCTTGCCGACGCTCGTCACCATCCCTGCGATCGGGACAAAGAACACCTTTCTCGTGTTCAGCCTGCTGCTGCTGTTTGTGGCGCTGGCCGGGCTGGGAAAATTCGCCAGCCGGCGCGACCTGCTCATGCATCTGTGGATGCCTGTGGCGATCGTCATCATCGCGCTGCTCTCCAGGGGGCAGGCGCTCAAGAGCAATACGGGACAGATCTATGAAACAGAGTCAGCCTACAACTACATTCAGGTGGCGGAGGTGAACGGCTTTACGATCTTGAGGTTGAACGAGGGGCAGGGTGTCCACTCGATCTACCATCCAGACACACTGCAATATAACGGTCCCTGGGACCAGTTTCTGGTCAGTCCCTATTTTTATGCTGGGCGCAAACCGGCTGAGGTCCAGCGCGTTGCGATCGTGGGCCTGGCTGCCGGCACGACCGCGCGGCAGATGACGGCGGTGTACGGCGGCATTCCCATCGATGGGTTCGAGATCGACCCGGAGATCGTCGCGGTGGGAGAGAAGTATTTTGGCATGACCATGCCAAACCTGACGATCTATATCGGCGATGGAAGATGGAATCTCGAACAAAGCCCGCATCAGTACGACATCATCGCCGTGGACGCCTACCGCCCGCCCTACATCCCTCCGCACATGACGACGCAGGAGTTCTTTCAGATCGCCGCTTCCCACCTGACCGAGGACGGGGTCCTGACCCTCAACAGCGCCAGCGTCCCCGGCGACCGGCGGCTCATCGACGGGCTGGCAACCACGATGGGGACCATCTTCCCATCCATCTACGCCGTGGATATTCCCGGCTCGCTCAACACCATGATCTTCGCCACAAAACAAAAGACTACGCCGGAAAACTTCGCGGCAAACCTGGCTGCGCTTTCACAGGATCCGGCCGTACATCCACTGCTGATCACCTCGATGCAAACCACACTTGCACACTTAAGAACTGACTATCAAACAACCACCGTTTTCACCGACGACCACGCCCCGATCGAATGGATCGTGAACGACATGGTCATTCGATTCATTCTCGGCGGCGGAACGCAGTATTTGCAATAATTCGCGCTGAGCGGAGGGCAAGCGAAGCGAAGCCCGAAGACGAAGCGTGACTACGAGTTATTTGTTATGAAATCTATTCTTTCCTCACTTGTGGCTATTCTTGTTCCGATTGCGCTGATCGGGCTTGGCTTGCGCGTGCTGCTCACGCCTCTTTTCCTGCAAATCGAATATAACATGCCATATTTTCCTCCCGACACATATGGCTTCACGAAAGAAGACCGCTTGAAATGGGCGCCTTACGCGCTGGATTATCTCATCAACAGCGAAGACATCTCCTATCTCAGCGATTTGGAATTCGACGATGGAACTCCTCTTTACAATGAACGCGAGCTGAGTCACATGGACGATGTCAAACTTGTGACACAGGGCGCCTTGCGGGTTTGGTACGCAGCCCTGGTGCTGCTGCTCCTGCTCGGCGCCTGGGCCTGGTTTGGCGGGTGGCGGCCGGCGTATCGCCTGGGTTTGCAGCGCGGCGGATGGCTGATGGTCGGCCTGGCAGTCACCCTCGGGCTGATCGTCGTGGTCGGCATTGCCGTCAACCCAACTGTATTCTGGAATTTCTTCGCAGGATTTCATTCCCTGTTCTTTGAAGGCGACTCCTGGATATTCCTGTACTCAGATACACTGATCCGCCTGTTTCCAATCCGTTTTTGGCAGGATGCATTTCTGTGGGCAGCCGTCATCGCCCTGGCAGGCGGGACTGGATTGGCTCTGGGATTGAAACCGAAATAGACTTTGGGGGTTTACTGTGATAGCGGCGCAGAATGTACCCGCGCCCTGCATGTTATAATTTCTCAAGGAGCTCATTCATGACATCAACATACCCATTAGAAAACAAAGTTGCCGTGATCACCGGCGCCTCGCGCGGGATCGGGCGGGCGATCGCAGAAGTACTGGCGCACCAGGGTGCAGACGTGGTCTGCGGTGACCGGCTGGACAAGCAGGCAGAGGAGACAGCCTCACAGATCGCGGCAGCTACGGGCCGCCGCACCAGCGGCTGCCTGGTGGACGTCGCCGATCATGCGAGCACAAAGAATTTCATCGAATGTGCAATCGAGGAGTTTGGCAAGGTGGATATCCTGGTCAATAATGCCGGCATCACCCGCGATAATCTGCTGCTGCGCATCGATGAGCCGGATTGGGATGTCGTCCTGAATGTCAATCTGAAGGGCGCTTATAATTGCTGCAAGGCTGTGCTCCGCCCCATGATGAAGCAGCGCTACGGGAGGATCGTCAACATCACGTCGGTGGTGGGTTTGTCGGGCAACGCCGGGCAAACCAATTACGCGGCTTCGAAAGCGGGCCTGATCGGTTTCACCAAGTCGCTTGCCAAGGAAGTCGGTTCGCGCAACATCACCGTCAATGCAGTCGCGCCGGGATATATCACAACCGTGTTGACGGATGTGCTCTCGGAGGAATACAAACAAGCCGCCATCAAGGCGACCCCGATGGGCCGCCTGGGTACGCCTGAGGATATTGCCCATGCGGTCGCTTTCCTGGTCTCGGATCAGGCTTCGTTCATTACGGGACAGGTGTTGAGCGTGGATGGCGGAATGGTAATGATGTAATCGCCCTCCCCCTGCCCTCTCCCCGCTTCGTCTTCGCTGGCGCTCAGCGCGAATGGGAGAGGGGAAAGCAGAGTAAATATGGCTGATTCTTATTCACAAGGCAAAACGACGGTCTCGCCCGATGTACTCGTGACCATCGCGCGGCTTTCGGCGTTGAGCGTACCGGGTGTGAGCCGCATGGCGCACGTCCCGGGCGGCGTGAACCGTCTCTTCAAACGCGGCATCGGGGACGGCGTCCGCATCGCAGTGGAGGATAACATCGTTGTTGCAAATCTGTATCTCATCCTCAAGCAGAGCGTCAACATTCGCGAAGTGAGCCGCAACGTCCAGCACCAGGTGGGGCGTGCGCTTCAGGAAATGGTCGGCATGGATATCGGCGGGATCGAGATTCACATTGAGGATATCGATGAGGATGAAGAGGCCGGAACTGCATGAAACCGCGCACCAGGGCTCGTGCGCTTGCCCTGCAAGTTCTTTACGAAGTCGATATTGCAAACCATCCGCCCGGTGACATCTATACGTTAAGGCTGGAGGAAACTCCATTGACTGATGAGTTATCCGAGTTCGCACAGCAAATCATCTTCGGTGTGCTCCCGCTGATACCCATCCTCGACCAGATCATTGCAAAATACGCGCCCGAGTGGCCGCTTGACCAGATCGCGGCAATCGACCGTAACATCATGCGTATGGCGCTCTGGGAATTTGCTGTTTCCCATGATACCCCCATCAAAGTTGCCATCAATGAAGCCGTGGAACTGGCGAAACAATATGGATCCGATTCCGCGCCGCGTTTTATCAACGGTGTGCTCGGAGCCCTGGCAGACCATCAACATGAAATTCAACAGGCAATTCAAAACTCCTGACCAGGTATCATCTGCAGGATAAACATCCACAGGATTAGCATGGAAATTCTTGGTATCGGCGCCTCTGAACTCTTCTTCATCTTCCTGATCGTCATCATCCTCCTTGGTCCAAAGGATATGCAAAAAGCAGGCAGGACGATCGGCCGCTGGCTGAACCAGCTCGTACACTCGGACAACTGGAAACTCTTTCAGAAGACCTCCGCCGAGATCCGTAATTTGCCGCGCAATTTGATGCGCGAGGCAAACATGGAATTACAGGAAGCCAACGCGGAAATCCAGGAAATGGACAAGGAGATCCGCCAGACGATCGACCCGCGCCCGCGTCCTCCCGCCGCCTCGACAAGCCCAAACCCTGCGGCCGAACCCAAGCCGGGCGAGCCTCCGTTAAATCAACCTGATACTCCCCCTCAGCCGCCTGCCGTTCCCCCCACCGAGCCGGACGACGAAACAAAACAAGATGACTAAATTCTTCAAAACACTCTGGCGGGTCATCACATTCCCATTTGTCCTGCTCTTCAAGATTATCGTTTTCCCATTTCGAGCCATCATCCGCATCAGCCGTTTCCTCAACGAGGAACCGCCGGAGGATCGTCCGCTGCTGGACACGTTCTCCACCCTCGCCGCGGAAGCGGACGCGCGCGCCAGCCTCTGGGACCATGTCGAGGACCTGCGCGCCCATCTCCTGCGCATTGTGATTGCTCTGGCAGTGGGCGTAGCCATTTCATTCTATTTCGCCATTCCGCTCATGGAATATCTAGCCATGCCGGTCGGCGGGCTGGAGAATCTACAGGCGATCGAAGTGACGGAGGAAGTGGGCGTCTTCATGCGCGTCGCGCTGACCAGCGGCATCGCCATCATGCTTCCTTACATCGCCTTCGAGCTTTGGCTTTTCGCTGCGCCGGGTCTGCGGCCGCGCGAGCGCAAGTTCGGTTTGACCGGCATACCGTTTGCCACAATCCTGTTTTTGGCGGGGATGGCATTTACATACTTCATCCTTCTCCCCACAGCATTGCCGTTTTTAGGAAGTTTTACGGACATCAAACAATTCTGGACGGCGCAAAAGTACTTCGGTTTTGTGACAGGTTTGATGATCTGGATCGGCATATTTTTTGAATTTCCCCTGGTGATCTACATCCTGACCTCGATCGGATTTGTCAAGCCGGCCGTCCTGGCAAAACAATGGCGCCTGGCGATCGTCATCATCGCGATCCTCGCCGCGGTCATCACCCCGACCATCGACCCCGTCAACATGGGGCTGGTCATGCTCCCAATGTCTTTGTTATACTTCATCAGCATCGGCTTGAGTTACATCGCCTACGCCGGGCGACGACGAAACACACCAGAGGCGTAAACCTCTGTTTGGCGGAATCAGGCCTGGGCTGGCACCGAGCGGACATCCCAGCACGAAGCATTGAGGAGAGTTATGAAATCAGCATCCCTTTTTTCGCGCCGCATTTTATTCTTCATCATCGTTCTTGCTTTAACCAGCCAGGCTTGCGCCATTTCGCTGATCGAATGGCCCACCTTTCCCACCTCCAGCCCCTCCACGCCGAATTTTCCCACCGGTCCCACCGCCACGGCTCTGCCGCGTGCGGAAGTCACGTTTACCGCCCGGCTGCCCGATCCGCTGCCGGCAAACGAAGTCCTTGCCATCAGCATCCTCGATGAAGTCACCGGCCTGGCGCTCAACGCGGTGGATTACCAGATGACAGCCGTGGATGCGATCACATACACCGCCAAGCTTGCAATTCCCGATCAGGCGCTGATCAAATATCGCTATGTCCGGATTGGAGCTTCACGCGTCAATGAGGATACCAACCTGGATGAGAACATTCGTTATCGCCTGCTGCATGTGAGCGGACCGACACAGGTGATCGACACGCTCAATAGCTGGGCAGACAAACCGGTGGGCACGTTATCAGGCAACGTATTTGGCACGGTGCTGAACTCCGATAGCGGGGCGCCTATCCCCGATATTCTGGTCACCGCCGGCGGCGTCCAGACCCTGACCGATTCGGCCGGACGCTTTCAGTTGAATGGTTTACGCGGCGGCAATCACACCTTCGTGGCATACGCGCTGGATGGAGCCTTTCAAACATTTCAACAGGGCGCAATGGTTGCCGAGAATCAAAGTACGCCCGTGGAAGTCCGCCTGAAGCCTGCCCAGCTGGTGAATATCATCTTCACCGTCTCGGTTCCTTCGGGAACGCAGCCCGGCGTGCCATTGCGGCTGGCGGGAAACCTGCTCCAGCTTGGCAACACATTTGCTGACCTGCGCGGCGGGTTGAGCACGGTCGCCGATCGCATGCCCGTGCTGACGCCCTTACCCGACGGCAGATATTCCGTATCCCTGTTCCTGCCCGCGGGCGCGGAGATCGAATACAAATATACGCTTGGGGATGGTTTCTGGAATTCCGAGTTCACCTCCACCGGTCAATATGTGACGCGGCACCTGATCGTGCCGCCACAGAATATGACGGTGGAGGATATCGTCCAGTCCTGGCAGGCAGGACCCAATGCGCCGATCTTGTTCGAAGTGACGGTGCCCCAGAATACACCAACTGGCGACATCATCTACATTCAATTCAATCCCTACGGCTGGACCCCGCCCATTCCGATGTGGTCCACAGGTCAGAATAAATGGGCGTATAAACTCTATGGACCGCTCAACATTGTGGGATCGTTCGGTTATCGTTATTGCCGCAATGCGCAATGCGACTCAGCCGATGACGCCCAGACCGCCGGGCAAAGTTCACGCGGGCATACGATTACGCCCAGCCTTGCCCCGCAGGATATTTTCGACACAGTCAACGAATGGAGCTGGCCCCAAAAGTCGGGCAGCCCCACGCTGATCGCGACCGATATCCCCTCCCGCGGCACCGGCTTCATGGCGGGTATTGAATTTCAGTCCTACTATGAGCCAAATACGCCGACGTTCATTCCGTATGCACTGCAGAATATTCAGGCGCTTGGCGCCAATTGGGTGATCCTGACCCCTTCCTGGACCTATACCCGCAGCAATCCGCTGGCTTTCTCGGCACAGCCCGGCAGGGATCCCTTCTGGGCGGATACGGTCACCTCCGTCACGCAGGCGCGGGCGCTCAATATGAACGTGGCGCTCTTTCCTCAGCCGCGCTTTGCGGCGAATGCGAGCGATTTCTGGAAGGCTGCGCCGCGTGACGCGACCTGGTGGAACAGCTGGTTCGATCACTATCGCGCCTTCGCCGTTCACTACGCGGATCTGGCGAGTCTCTCCGGCGCCCAGGCTGTGGTCCTCGGCGGAGATTGGATCACTCCGGCTCTCCCCACGGGGACGCTTGCTGATGGGACCCCGAGCGGAGTCCCGGCTGACGCGGAAACGCGCTGGAAGAATATCATTGCCGAGGTCCGTCAGCACTTCCGCGGCAATGTGGTATTTGCACTTCCCTATGACACGGGAGTTGTGGTTGCACCAGTGGACATCCTGAAGGACGTGGATGCCGTCTATCTGTTGTGGTTCGCGAAATTGAGCGACCAGCCCAATCCCAATAAAGCTGATCTGTTTGCCGAAGCCGGACGCCTGCTCGACAACAACATTTCACCCATCCAGGTTCAAGTGAACAAGCCATTTGTGATTGGGCTTTCGTATCCCTCCTCCACCTATTCCGCCACGGGCTGCATTCCGAACGGCAGCGGAGGCTGTCTGTATTGGAGCGCGCTCAATCGTCCGAATGCAGACATCGGCGCGGTCAATCTGGACTTGCAGCAGCAGGTGGATATCTACGATGCCGTTTTCAACGCGGTCAACGCCCGCGCCTGGGTCAGCGGGGTTGTCAGCCGCGGCTATTACACGCCGGTCGCCCTGCAAGACAAGTCGGCATCCATTCACGGCAAACCTGCCGCGGACCTGGTGTGGTACTGGTTTCCGCGTTTACTTGGGAACATCAAATAAATAAAGTACCTCGCGCCGAGCGGAGGGCAAAGCCCGGAGACGAAGCGCATGCAGCAAAGCAATTTGTAGCATTGATGAGAAGATTGCTTCGCCCTTCGCTTCGCTCGGCTCGCAACGACATTACCTGGAAAGAGACGCTCGGTCAGGAGCGTCTCTTTTTTTATAAACACGTGTTTTATCCTAAAAGTTTACCGGAGGAGCCATGAAAAAAGTTAGCGTCTTTCTCGCGCGGGGGCTGGGACTGCTCGTTATCCTTGCAGTCATTTTGGGTGCCGCTGGCGCTTTTTATTTTAAAAGCTACCTGCCGGATACCGTTGCGCCAAAATCATTTCCGCAAATTGATGGTGAAATCCAACTCGAAGGGCTGAACGGACCGGTTGATATTTACCGTGACCCGATGGGAATCCCACACATTTATGCCGCCACACCCCATGACCTTTTCTTTGCACAAGGGTACGTGCATGCCCAGGAGCGCTTCTGGCAAATGGATACCTGGAGGCATATCGGCTCAGGCACGCTTTCGGAAATGTTCGGGAAGGGACAGGTCGAGACCGATGCATTTCTGCGTACGCTTGGCTGGCGCCTGACGGCCGAGCAGGAATATGCCGGACTCGACCCTGAATCAAAAGCCATCCTTGATTCCTACACCGAGGGCGTGAATGCCTATCTCGCCGATCATGATACGACCGCGTTGAGTCTCGAGTACGCCGTCCTCGCTTTGCTCTCGCCCGATTACAAGATCGAAAAATGGACACCGGTCAACACTCTCACCTGGGGCAAGGCAATGGCTTGGGATCTGCGCGGCAACATGGGCGAAGAGATCGAGCGGGCTGTCCTGCTCAAAACGTTCACACCGGAACAACTCGCCGAGTTGTATCCCGCGTATCCTGAAGATCATCCCGTAATCGTCAACCAGATTGGAAATGGGACTTCCGCCAAAGCGCAGACTCCAATCGCGTCCGTTGACATTCCGAGCGAAACTCTCGCCGCGCTCGGACACAACGCTTCTCTCCTGGACCGCGCGCTGGGTCCCGCGGGCAGCGGGATCGGTTCCAACTCCTGGGCGGTTTCGGGCGCGCGCACCTCGACGGGAATGCCGCTGCTGGCAAACGATCCCCACCTTGGCATCCAGATGCCCTCGATCTGGTACCAGGCTCACCTGGAATGCAAGCCGCTGACAGACGAGTGTCCCTACAATGTGGCTGGCTTCACCTTCGCAGGAACGCCGGGAGTCATCATTGGTCACAACGACAGGATCGCCTGGGGTTTCACGAATGTTGGTCCGGATGTGATGGATCTTTACATCGAACGAGTTAATCCTGAGAACCCGGATCAATACGAGGTCAATGGCGAGTGGGTGGATTTCGAGACCCGGACCGAAACCATCCAGGTCGTTGGAGGCGATCCGGTGGAGATCACCGTCCGCCTGACGAGACATGGACCCGTCATCTCTGAATCCTATGGACCGCTAAAAAACGAAAATACGAATGACGATCCGGAGTTTGTGCCGTTCAAAGAGCGCGCCGGGGTCGAATTGCCGGCGCAATACGTGCTCGCCCTCAAATGGACGGCACTTGCGCCCTCCACGCCGTTCCAGGCGATCTGGGGGCTGGATCGAGCACGGAATTGGGAGGATTTTCGCAGCGCCGCGCAAAACTTCCATGTGCCTGCGCAAAATCTCCTGTATGCCGACGTGGACGGGAATATCGGTTATCAGATGCCGGGGGATATTCCCATTCGTGCAAAGGGAGACGGCACAGTCCCCGTCCCGGGCTGGACGGACGAATACGAATGGACGGGCTTTGTTCCCTTCGAGGAATTACCGTATACCCTCAATCCGGTGGAGGGATACATTGTCACGGCAAATAATCGCTGCTAGCCCTGGGACTATCCCTATCTCATCACACGCGATTGGGACTACGGTTTCCGCGCCCAGCGCATCGTCGACCTGATCCGGAACGCGTCGGGAAAGATCGACATCGCTTATATGCAATCCATGCAGGGAGATTCGTTCGATGCAAATGGTCCCGCGTTTGTGCCGCTGCTTTTGGACCTGGACGAACTCGCTGCGAACGAGATCGAGGCGCAGAACCTGTTGAAAAAATGGGACGATCAGAACCGTGCGGATTCCGCCGCGGCCGCCGTATTCAATGCCTTCTGGCGTCATTTTCTGCAAAACACATTCAATGATGACATGCCGGAAGAACGTTACCTGCCCGATGGCGGTTCACGCTGGAACGAGATCATGCGCCGCCTGGACGAGAGCAGCACATGGTGGGATGACAAAACCACCACCGATGTCACAGAAACGCGCGTTGAAATCATTCGAAAATCGTTCGAGCAGGGTGTTGCCGAACTCGAAGATATCTTTGGCAAGGATCCCGCCAAATGGAACTGGGGCGAGATGCACACCTCCATGTTCAGGAATGGCACGCTGGGCGAATCCGGTGTTCCCCCCATCGAAGCATTGTTCAATCGGGGACCCTTCCCCACCAGCGGCGGCGATTCGATCGTCAATGCGACGGGCTGGTCGGTCAGGGACGGCTATGAAACCAACTGGCTCCCCTCCATGCGGATGATCGTAGATCTGGGAAATCTGAGCAACTCGGTCACCGTCCATACGACGGGGCAGTCTGGTCACGCCTACCACCCGCATTACGACGATATGGCAGCGATGTGGGCGAAGATTGAGTACTATTCGATGTTGTGGGATCAACAGGCAGTCACGTCACAGGCAGAAGGGCACCTGGTGTTATACCCCAAGTAGGGGCGCGATATATCGCGCCCCTACCTTTGTGTTTTCACCGCCAGCCACGAAAAGAAAACCAGACCCAGATAACTCGCGGTCAGGTCCATCAGACTAAACGTGCGGCTGGAAAAATACTGCTGCGAGAATTCTTCGAGTCCGATCAGGAGAGCAAGGATCAAACCGCCGATCACGGCGACCCGCTTCCGGCTGAGGGAGGGAAACGAGCGGAAGAGGGTCAGGTCAATGAGCAGGGCAAGGGTCCCATACAGGATGAAGTGTCCCGCCTTGTCGGCATAGGGAATCCTATTGATATGGTAGAAAATACCAAGACTACCTGTGTCTGCCAGGATGATAATCAGAATAATGAAAAGCACAAAAAGGACGGTCAACCATTTCATAATAAAAAGAGACGCCCTAAAGCGTCTCTTCCACTTCCAATTGCTGGCTGGCTTTTTCTGCCTTCGTTTCACGCCGGGCCTTGAGCGCCTCCCAAACTGCGGGAAGAACCGAAATAAGAATGATCGCAACGATGACAATTTCGAAGTTCCTCTTCACCCAGGGGATATTCCCGAAGAAAAACCCCATCAGTGTGAATAGCAGCACCCAAAAAATTCCGCCGAAGACGTTGTAGGAAAAGAAGTACCCGTACGACATCTTTCCCATGCCCGCCACGAATGGCGCGAACGTGCGCACGATGGGAACAAAACGCGCCAGGAAGATGGTCTTGCCGCCGTGCTTCTCAAAGAAAGCGTGCGTGCGGTCGAGATATTCCCGCTTGATCCACTTTATGTTATAGGCGCGGTCGCCCAGATAATGACCAATCCAATAATTGACGGTATCACCGCCGATTGCCGCGACGATCAATAAAACGATCAGCAGCCAGACGTTCAGTGAGCCAAGCGCCGCAAACGTGCCCGCCGCAAACAACAATGAATCGCCCGGCAGGAAGGGGGTCACGACAAAACCTGTCTCCATGAAGATGATCAGAAAGAGAATGGCATAGGTCCATGTGCCATATTGATCGATAATATTTGCCAGATGCACATCAAGGTGTAAAAAAAGGTCGATTAGAAATTTGATTTGCTCCATTAAGCACTCCGGGGTCGCCGCTTGTGAATTGATCTCTAAACTCCAGATAAAAGTCAATGCCGGGAGATCGAGCGGCGCACATAACAGGCGCAGATTATACCTTGCTCCGGTCTTTTCCTTCGATGCGGCTCAGCCAGTCTCCCAGGATCAAAATGAGGAGGCTTCCAATGGAAGAAAGCCCTACATTCAGCGAACCCACCGGAAGAAAGGTCCAGCCACGCCAAATGCCAACCAGGTGACCGGCTGCAAAACCCAATATGCTGAGACCGAAATACAAAAACAGCCGCCAGACACGGCCGCCGCGCATCAAATGATAGAACGCGCCATAAAGCAGTGCAATGAGGAGGGCAAAGAGAAGTGTCGGAAGAGTCATATTGGATTGCGCTCCGTCAGGTTTATAGTACTAGACACGGTTCGAAAGGATAAGATACAGCCGCTTCTCACTTTCTCATCGTGAACTTAATTGACAATTACTAAAATCCTCAATCATCTTCAGTTTGACTATGCGCAAATTTAGACAATGATTCCGCCGCCGATCAGGACATCATCCCGGAAGAAGACTGCCGCCTGCCCGGCTGTGATGTCTCGCTGCGGCGCCTCAAACCGGACCTGAGCCTGGTTCCCATCGACCGGCGTGACCAGCGCTTCCGCCTCTTGCGCGGTGTAACGGATCTTCACCTCGGCGCGGAACGATCCCAGCGGCACTTCACCGGAAAGCCAGTTGACTTCACGCACCGTCAAGTCGCGCGAACCAAGTTCCTCACGCGTGCCAACGATCAATGCATTTGTGACCGGATTCTTTCCAAGGACATACAAAGGCACAGGCGAGGCAACGCCCAAGCCTTTACGCTGACCGATCGTGTAATTGGCAAGTCCATTGTGTTTACCAACGGACCGGCCGTCACGCCTCACAATGTCACCGGGCTTAAGTATCTCCGCCGCGTTGCGCTGCAGAAAATTGCGATAATCTTCCCCGGCAAGAAAACATAGATCCTGAGAATCCTTGCGCGCTGCGGTGGGCAAGCCATATTTTTCAGCGCACGCGCGGATTTCCGTCTTTGGATAATCACCGATCGGAAACAATGCTCTTGCGAGCTTTTCCTGATCCAGCACATACAGGACGTAGGACTGATCTTTCGAGCGGTCCACTGCCCGCAACAACTTCATCCTTCCGCCTTCATCCTTCATCTTTCGTACGTAGTGCCCCGTCGCCATATAATCTGCTCCCAAAGCCAGTGCGTGATCGAGCAAAAACGTCCAGCGGATCTGGCGGTTACAGACCAGACATGGATTCGGCGTCTCGCCGCGCGCGTATCCATCCAGAAAATATTGTACGACCGTCTCACGGAATACGTTCTTGGCATCGATGACATAAAAGGGAATGTCCAGTTTTGCGGCAACGCGCCGCGCCAGCGCCAGCGAGTCCGGTGTGCAGCAGCGATTGGAGTCTTCCCTGCCCGGTTCACTCCACAGGCGCAGCATCATGCCAACAACGTCATAGCCCTGCTCCTTGAGCAAGGCTGCGGCAACGGAGGAATCCACTCCTCCAGACATGGCAACGACAACTTTGGACATTTCTGTTTAATCCAAATCCTAAGGTGCCTGACGTCCGGATGTGTTGCAAGGCAGGTGGATTTGGTCAGTCACATCTGTGTACACATAAGGCGAGAGCCAGCCCGCGAAATAGCTCCTGTCTTCGAGCAAATCCAATTCGGCACCAAAATACTGGTTCAAAACAACTCGAAACGAGTTCACCGGCGTGATGGAAGGATACAGCTGTTGATAATCGCCATCCGGAAAATAGTAGGCATTCAAAATGGAATATCTTTCAGCGAGACAGGCAGTATCCAGTTCGAGCACATTGTAAAATGCACCGGGTCCATGATCTCCCTGTAAGATAATAATCGGTGGATTTGCAGACCGGGCAAGTATATCCGAAATCATCCCCGTTAATTTCTGATTCAAAAAAATCACTTGTTCCAGGTAACCGTTCTGATATTCTTCGGTCGTTCCGGGAAAGAGCGAGCCATCCCACGTCACATAGGGTCGCTCAGGAGGAATAAAGTTTCCAGCACGGTCGAACATAAAAGGAGGATGAGGCAGCATGATATGAGCGAACACGAACTTGGGTCCGGGGAGCTCAGGCACCTCGCTCAGTTTGTCAAGAGAGAAAACAACATATTTGCGATGTAACTCATAACTCATGACAGGCAGGTCAAATCCCCATGACTCGGCAGCTACTCCCATGACGCTGGTCGACAAGAGAAGTGCTTCAAACTCATTCAGGTCATTGTTCTCCAAGCTGAGGTAAACATCGGCATCCCGGATCTGCGTCAGCAGGGTTGCGCTGGTCAGCGCCACGAACTGATAACCCCGATCTTCCAACACTCGCCGTATGGTGGAATGCTGGATCAGTTCATATGCTGGAGCAAGATTGTCGGTGCCGCCGAACTCACGAGTGTATTCATCCAAATACTGCAGATTCATCAGCGAAGGAAGCGAAAGCTGCGTGAGCGGATAATTGGACCTCGCCTGATCGGCAACGTAGAATCCCTTCTCCTCCAGAAACTCGATAAACTGCGCATTGTCATATCCATAAATGTCTTTCAAGAAATCTGCGCGCCCGTAACCGTCGACAATGATCAAATAAATGTCAGGGGGAACCTGGGATGGGCCCGCCAGGGATATTTCGAACTGAGCCTGTCGTTCTCGAATCAATTGCGTCTGTGAATGTCCTGTATAAAAAGTGCTTATCGTAATCCACAAAGGATATGCAATCAACACCAGCGAGGCAATATTCAGAAAAGTTGTAATCAGTCTTGTGTTGGATATCCTGTTCCATACCCATTTACTAGCCAAAAAGCCGAGCGGCAGGCTGACCAGCATAAAAGCGCAAAAACCGCCGAGCGGTGTGCGCCAAAAGGAAGACTGCTCCAACAGAAACCGATATAAATGTCCCATGAACATCCAGTTCAAAAATAAAGTGGTCACGAAACCAGAATATTCATGGTTTTTGAAGGTTTTTTGCAAAAAAATATACAGAAGAGTTGTAATGAGAAATAGAAATATAAGCGGCCGGAATATCCAACCGCGTGGAACCTGCGAAGCGTTCTGCGAATAGATACCAAGGACTGAATACAGTGCAAAAAGGAAAGGGTGGATTACCAAGATTCGTCGCGTTTTATTTGTCATCGATAGTTCCAATGCTTTTCCTCGTTATGCAAGCACCCGCAAGATAACAGGGATCCACAAACAGATAACGGCAGCGAGCAACTCGACCGGATTATCAAGCAAATAAACAAGACAAGCCGACCAGGTAAACTGCAGAACGTAAGGAGAGAAGAAAGGTCCGGAGGCCATAGCCATTTTGTTGTTTTTCTGTTTAATTGAACGTATCAACAAAACAGCTCCGATAAAAAGCCCATAGGGAAATAGACTTTGGTTATCAACACTGCGGGCCACCGTTTGACCAAAGCGCATGAACCAGAAACCATATAAAGCGAAAGAAATCAGGAGCAGGATCGTTACGGGCGCGAAGACCAGCACGACCTTCTTGAACCCCTCCTCACGCCAGATCATGATCAGCCAATAAATGCCAAGCCCCACGCCGACCTGTGGCTTAACTGCAAGCAAAATAAGGCCGAATTGCGGAGGGAGGACAATACCCAGCAGAGGCATCCATTCGATATTGCCATTGTTCAGGCAGCCAATTACCGCCGCGGACAAGAGGAAAATTATCATTGCGGGTGGTTTTGCTCCAAGCTTGTAAGCAACGTATCCAAAGGCTGCCAGCCCCACGATAAATAGCCCCAATCTACCAATCTCGTACGGCATGAGCGCGAAAGGGATCAATGGAATCACTGCCCAGGGGGCAGCGTAATATACTTTCACAGTATAGGGCGACTTGCCTTCCAGGACAGCAAGCGTGGCTGGGCGGTACGTGTTTTGCCAATCACGACCCACGGGCAAATAAGACAGCAGGAGCGGCAATGTGATCAGGCACATGACGACAAACAGCAGCAGCTTTGCATTCCGAGAGAGCGGCATTTAAGTTTCCTTCTTTTTCTGCATATTCTTCAATTATGAAACCATGCAAGTGCAACGAAAACAAATATTCGTAATGATTTAAACAGTTAACTTCCGTGCTTTTTCAACCAGGCCAGGCAGCACGTTCAAAAACGAATCGACATCCATCGTGGTTGTATGAATGCCCAATGTCACGCGCAAGGAGCCCAGGCCCCATTCCCGCGCGAGACCGATCGCATTCATCACTTCACTGGGCTCGGGGTTGCCCGTTTTGCAGGCGGATCCCGAGGAGCAGGCGAAGCCCGCGGCATCCAGCAGGGTCAGCAGCAAATTACCGTCCACATCTTTGAAGGCAAACGAGGCATGCTGAGGCAGGCGTGCTTCCAGGTGGCCGGTCAGCCGGGAATCGGGGATGGTTTCCAGCACCGTTTCAATGATCTGGTCCCGCAGAGGCTTCACATGCGTAACACGCTGCTCGCGTTCTTTATTTGTCAACCGTAGCGCTTCCGCAAAACCCACAATGTACGGCACATTCTGGGTCCCGGCGCGCAGGCTGAATTCCTGCCCGCCGCCCGTCAGCTGGGCGACCAGCGGCGTCCCTTTGCGAACGTACAACGCACCGACGCCTTTGGGACCATAGAACTTGTGCGCGCCAAGTGACAGCAGATCCACGCCAAGCGCCTGTACATCAACAGGTAGATACGCGGCAGCCTGGACAGCATCCGTGTGGAACAGAACATCCTTTGCTCTGCAAATTCCAGCGATCTCTTCGATCGGGTTGATCGTGCCAATTTCGTTGTTGGCATACATCACGGAGACGAGCGCGGTCCCATCACCAATTGCCCTGGAAACAGCCTCGGGCGTGACCATGCCATATTCATCCACATCCAGCCACTTGATCAGAAAGCCGTCATATTTTTCGAGGTGTAAGAGAGTCCGGGTCACGGCAGGATGTTCGACGCGCGCTGCCAGAATCCACTTTGCACCGGTCTTTGCGCGCACGGCATAGGCAGCGCCGCGCAGAGCAAGATTATCCGATTCGGAACCGCAGGAGGTAAAAATGATCTCGTCAGGTCTGCAATGGAGTATGGATGCCACCGTCTCGCGCGCCGAATCGATCGCAGCTTCGGCAACCTGTCCATAACGGTGAACAGATGACGGGTTCCCGAAGGAATCGGAGAAGTACGGCGTCATCGCATCGACCACACGCGGATCCACCGGAGTCGTGGCAGAGTAATCCAGATAAATCATAGCGGGAAGATTATAGCATGCCCGTAAATGGAAAATTTGTACGGTATTTGTCGTAACCCTGCTGGACAAAAAGCGAAATCCAAGTAAAATAGCGCCTCTTGTGGAAAGGAGAAAGAATGCTTAAATTTCGATTAATAGGTGGCATACAGATATTGCTGATTGGAGCCCTATTGCTCAGCGCGTGCGGGGCATCGGAACCCGATCTAACCCCGACAGTGACAGTCAATCCGGATGAAATCCGGACTCAGGCCGTGGGGACCTTCGCGGCCGATCTGACCCTGACCGCGCTTGCCGCGCCTACGAACACCCCCGCCCCGACCGTGACGCCTTTGGCAACATTCACGGCTGCTACTCTGGCAGGCGGCGCGGGGGGAACGTCGCCCATCGCGGGAGCCACAGCCTCCTGTTATGGGCTTTCCTTCGTCAGCGATGTGACCATTGCCGATAATACACCGGTCAACCCGGGCCAGACCTTCACCAAGACCTGGAAGGTAAAGAATGCAGGGACATGCGCCTGGGATGCAGGATTCAAATTTGCATTTGTCAGTGGTGATGCAATGGGTGGCGCAACGTACACGCTGCCAGCCGCGGTCGCCGCGGGCGCAGTGACCGATATTTCGGTCTCCATGACGGCCCCCAGTAAAGCGGGCACGATCCGCGGCGATTGGCGTATGTCGACAGCAGGCGGACAGTTCTTCGGAGACCAGGTTTATGTTCAAGTGGTAGTTGGGGGCGGCGGCGCTGCGCCGACAAACACCGGCACAGCTGCAACCGCAGAACCCACAGCCACGGAGGAACAAACAACTGAAGAATAAACAGCAGATTGACAAGCAAAAATCCCTTCTTGAATGAGAAGGGATTTTTTATCAGCAGGTTTGCTAGAACACCTCGAGGGTCCCGCGTTTTTTGGCTTCTATCATAAATCGACTTCGTTATATTCCTGCATTACTCAGGATGGTCATCATCTCGGATAGCATCGTGGTAAGCGTCGGATGGGTGGCTTCGAAATGATCGATCGTATCCTGCAGGCGTTCAAGGATAGGCTCATCCGCGTCGATTTCGGCTTCCGTGCCGGAGCGCTTGAGCAGGCTGTGGATATCCATGTCCAGGCGGCGGAGCATCTCCCTCCCCTTTTCATCGACAGTCTCCATGCGCTCGAGCTCCTTCTGAAGCTGTTCGAGAAGGTCCCGAAAATTCTGGTCAGCCATGGAAAAGCACCTCCTTTCCAAAAGTAGAACAGGCGATCACCTACATTTCCATTTTACAACGTTTTGAGCCGGCCGGTTTAAACTGGTGGATTTCCCTACCTATCCAGCAACCTTGAAAAACTCTATACTTTACATTTGATTACCTTACACTTTCAAAATCCGGACGCTGACTCACGCTGAAAACGCAGTTTTTTGTCTTGAATCAGCGAAAATCAGTG
>JAFGCG010000010.1 GCA_016932715.1 Anaerolineales bacterium | reverse complement strand
CTGATCCAAAAAGAAAATTCTGCGTTTTCAGCGTGAGTCAGCGTCCGGATTTTGAAAGTGTAAGGTAATCAAATCCAAACCCTAATGCAAGGTAAAATGGAGCAGTGAAACGAAGGATTTTGTACTTCACCGCCTCGCAACAAGTGGAGCTCCGTGAGGAGACTCTGCCTGCTCTCGAGGCGGATGACGTATTGGTGGAGACGACCTGCTCTGCGATCAGCGCCGGGACGGAGATGCTGGTCTATCAGGGCCGCTTTCCGCGCGACCTCGAAACGGATCCCGTTATCTCAGCGCTGCGCGGCGGCTTCAGGTATCCGCTTGCGTTTGGGTACGCGTGTGTGGGCGTCGTCAGGGAGACAGGTAGAGAAGTAGACAGGTCATGGCAGGATAAGCCTGTTTTCGCATTCCAGCCGCATACATCCCATTTCATCAGCAAACTCGATTCCCTACTCCCGATTCCCGACTCCCTTTCTCCTGAAACAGCCTGCTTTCTCCCAAACATGGAAACGGCCGTCAATCTGGTGCAGGATGCCGCGCCGATCCTCGGCGAACGGGTGCTGGTCCTCGGTCAGGGAGTGGTTGGGTTATTGACAGCGTCACTGCTCAGTGAGTTTCCGCTCGAAACGCTGGTCACTGCGGATTGTTATGAGCGGCGGCGGAGGTCATCGCCGATCGCGGATCGCTTATCGCTTGACCCGAACGCGCCGGGGTTTCACCAGGATGCGCTGACCCTCCTCAACGGCAATGCGGATTTGACCTTTGAACTGAGCGGGCGGCCTGAAACGCTCAACGATGCACTTGCTCTGACAGGCTTCTCGGGTCGCATTGTCATCGGTTCCTGGTACGGAGAAAAACGCGCCGAGATCGACCTGGGCGGCGCATTCCATCGCTCGCGGATCAGGCTGATCTCCTCGCAGGTCAGCACCATTGCGCCGGAGTTATCCGGAAGATGGGATAAGAGGCGGCGCTTCGCGGCAGCCTGGAAAGCGCTGGAACGAATCAAACCGGAGAAGTGGATCACGCATCGCTTCCCGATCGAAGAAGCCAGCCAGGCTTATGAACTACTCGATAAAAACCCCGCTGAGACAATCCAAATTTTACTTACTTACAAGGGATGATCAGATGGAGAACTATGCCAGCTTCTGGCGAAGAGCGGGGGCGTTTGCCATCGATTACATTCCCATCTTGATTTACTTGCTTGCAGTGATGCTGCTGTTTCTCCTTCTCAACACCCTGTTTGACGTAAACCAACTATTGTTTACAAATCGGACCCTGGGACAGCTCACTGCGTTCCTGCTGGTTACTCTGCCAGTGGTGCTTTATTTTGCCCTGGGAGAATCTTCGGCACGGCAGGGGACCTGGGGAAAACGGCGCCTGGGACTAAAGGTCACAGACATCGCTGGGAAGCGGATTAACTTCGGGAGAACATTGGCTCGCACATTGTTGAAGTTTGTCCCGTGGGAACTCTCGCATACCTTGATCTGGGAAATCCGCTTCACCACACAAACCGATTCCCTGTTGATCAGCTATGGTTTTGCCCTGGTCTATTTGCTGATCGGGTTGAACCTCGCCGCTCTCCTGATAACCAGGAAGCATCAAACTTTATATGATCTTCTCGTAAAGACGTGCGTGATCAAGCAGCGCTAATCGAGGAATATTGAAATTCAACTACACCACACTTGAATCCTGCCACGAGGCGACCGGAGTGGTCGTCGTCATCGATGTCATTCGCGCTTTTACGAATGCTGCCTACGCGTTCTCGCGCGGCGCAACGGAAATTTATCCCGTCAGCACGGTGGAAGAGGCTCTGCAGCTCAAAGCAGCCATTCCGGACTCACTCATTTGTGGAGAAGTGGGCGGCGTTCCCCCCGAAGGATTCGACTTCGGCAACTCACCCACCCAAACGAACATGCTTGATCTGCGCGGGCGAGCCATTGTCCAGCGCACGAGCGCAGGCACGCAGGGCATTGTGCGAAGCGTCAGCGCCAGCGCCATATTGGCTGCCAGTCTCGTCGTTGCGAATGCGACAGTCACGCAGATTCGCGCTTGGGGAGCAGAGCAGGTTACCTTTGTGATCACAGGCCAGGTCAGCGACGAACGAGGAGATGAAGACCGCGCCTGCGCTCAATATTTGGAAGCTTTATTAAGAGGCCAACAACCCGATCTGGCACCTTTCATTGACCGCGTCTACAAATCCGACGACGCTCGCCTCCATCTGGACCCCAACTTCCCTGCATTTCCAAAATCGGACATTGACCACTGCACGAATCTCGACGCGTTTGATTTTGCCATGCCGGTAATCAAAGAGAACGGCCGTCATATCATGCGCGCCGTAAAACCCTGAAACCTGACACCTGGAACTTGAAACCTGACACCTGAAACCGGAGCACTCCTATGTACACACTTGGCGTAAAACGTGAATTCATTGCAAGGCACTTCCTCATCGGCGGGGATTGGGGACCGGAGAACTTTCCGAATTCCCATCACTACATCCTGGAGCTGCAGCTCGAAGGAAGGGAACTCGACCAGCATGGTTATCTGGTCGACATTGTCGATGTGGAAAAGCATTTGGATGAACTTGTGAATTATTACAAAGAACAAATGCTGAATGACAAGCCTGAATTTGCGGGGCTGAACCCGTCCATCGAGCATTTCGCCCGCATTCTATGTACTACCCTCAATGAGAAAATCAAAGAAAAAAACATCTCCGCCATCAAAGTTGTGCTGTGGGAAAACGATTCCGCCTGGACAGCTTACGAGTTGAAGCGTTAGCAAGTCTGAACATTCAACTTCCAAACTTTCAAACCAGATGAGAATTGGGCTTGTGATCTATGGTTCGCTCGACACCCTGAGCGGCGGGTATTTGTATGACCGCAAATTGGTGGAATATCTGCGTTCGCAAGGGGATACCGTAGAAATCATCTCTTTGCCCTGGCGAAATTACGCCGCGCATCTGACCGATAACTTCCGTTTTCGCCTTCCGCCCGGTTTGGATATTCTCATTCAGGATGAGCTCAATCATCCATCGCTGATCCTGGCGAATCGGGGGAGGCATCCTTATCCCGTCATTTCGCTCGTCCATCATCTGCGCTGTTCGGAGCGTAGACCGCAGTGGCAGAACACCTTTTATCGCCTGATCGAGAAGAAATATCTTCGATCTGCGGATGGATTTATCTTCAATTCGACGACCACAGAGAGAGTAGTGAATAGTCTCCTGGAGAGCAGGAAACCGGGTCTTGTCGCCTATCCGCCGACAGACCGATTCGGTAAAGCAATTGCAGAAGAAGAAATCATCAGCCGCGCGCAGACCGGTCCTTTGCGAATCCTGTTTTTGGGAAATGTGATTCGGCGAAAAGGGCTGCACACACTATTGGAAGCTGTCAGCTTTCAGCAGTCAGCTTTCAGAGTGGATGTAGTTGGCTCGCTGACCTCCGAGCCGGCGTATGCAAGGCAAATGCGGGAGTTTATTGCACACAATAATCTTGCCTCTTCCGTCTTCCTTCATGGATCACTTGATAAAGAACCACTACTTGAAAAACTCCGACAGGCGCATGTGCTGGCTGTCCCATCCAGTTATGAGGGGTTTGGGATTGTTTATTTGGAAGGAATGTGCTTCGGCCTGCCTTCCATCGGGACAACGTCCGGCGCGGCCGGCGAGGTCATCGAACACGGACAGACCGGATATCTCATCCCGCCGGATGACCCGCAGTCCCTCGCCGCGCACCTGACATCTCTGGCGGAAGATCGCGAGCTGCTGACACGTCTATCCGTCAATGCTCGCAGGCGTTATCTCCGCCAGCCCTCGTGGGAGGAAACCGCAAAGAGCATTCGAGATTTTTTATACTCAGCCGCAAAGTAAATACCTTATGATTGCCGTACGACAACAGGTCAAAACAATGGATTACTCCTTTCCGCGCTACCTGCTTTCCAAACAAACCGTGGACGACCGTGCTCTCAACAAGGATGTGTTGAATGCATTGCGAGTCAATCTGCTACAACAACCCGTGACTGTGATCGAAGTCGGCGCGGGGATTGGCGCCATGCTCAAGCGCCTGATCCAGTGGGATGTTTTCTGCACCGGGGATTACATCCTGGTCGATGCCATGGCTGCAAACATCGCGTACGCCCGGCAATGGATTCCCCAATGGGCAGCGGAAGCAGGCTTGAGCGTGGAACGCCTCGGGCCCGATCAGCTACACCTCGGTGACCAGGCGCATGACATCCGCGTCCGCCTGGAGTGCGCAGATGTCTTTGATTTCATCCAGAAAAACGAGAAGCCGGCTGACGCGCTGGTCGCGCACGCGTTTTTAGATTTACTCCCAATGCCCGCGAGCCTGGAGAAATTGTTTTTGCTTACCAAAGGTCTGGCATGGCTGACTCTCAACTTCGATGGGGTGACCACGCTGCAACCGATCATTGACGATTCTTTCGACGAAAAAGTGGAACGCCTTTATCACAAGAGCATGGATGGACGCCCTTCGGGCGGCGACAGCCGCACCGGCAGAAAATTATTTGACCACCTTCGCTCGCTGAATGCTCAAATTATCGCGGCGGGCGCCTCGGATTGGGTGGTGCATGGCAGCGATGGAACCTATCCGGCAGATGAAAAATATTTCCTGCATTTTATTTTGGGCTTCTTCGAGAGTTCTTTGAAAGCCCACCCGGAACTGGACCCAGCCATGTTTGGAAACTGGCTTGCAGAGCGACACGCGCAAATCGAGCGCGGTGAGTTGGTCTACATCGCGCATCAAATGGATTTTTTGGTTCGCAAACGATCCTGAACAGCTTCACGACAAACTGGAGGACGGGAAACGAATCGGCATATTTCCCGTATAATCAGTACGGAGAAAAGATGGTTTACACGTATCAAATCGAAGGACTCCCTCTGCAAACGGGCGATATTATCTGCACGATGAACGGCAAGCCCGATATCCTGCCGGGCGAGTTTTGGCGTCTCGTGGGCCGGCTCGTGCCCGGGGATGTGGATCACGTCGCGGTCTACCTGGGACCCAACGGCAGATGCGTCGAAGCGGGCGCGCGCGGCGTGATCGCCTTCGATGTCCCGGGCGGACTCTGGAACACCGAACAAATGGCGCGTCAGCGCGGATTGTTATTCGATTCCTTTTATGGGGTCTCTTCGCCCCTCGATGGGCTCAGCCTCCCCGCAGGCGAAGAAATCGAAATGCGAACGGCGGTCGCAAGGTATTGCCTCGCGCAGGTGGGCAAGCCTTACAACCTGAACTTCCTGAATGCGGAAACGGATGAAGCTTTCTACTGCAGCCAGCTTGCCTACAAAGCCTATGAGCAGATCGGCATCAACCTGAACACGGGCCTCGCCATGGAGCAGCTGCCGGGGACGAACGAGATCGTCTATCCACAGGAAATATGGGATGGGTTTCGTCATCGGGCTGTACAGCCTGCCAGCCCTTCCAGTGGTTTAACTCCAGCAGTTGACCACGGATGAACGCAGATTTACACGGATTGATTTACTAACTCACCTTGCGCAGAAAACAGGAACTCCGAACCGCGCAGGAGCGACACCTGCCCTCCCACTCGCTTCGCTCGGGGATCATGGTGAGAAGTGGTTTTGCCCATTCATAGGGTATAATACTCTCCTAACATTTTACCGAGTCTCGATTGACCAATTTACCAATTACCAATCTACCGACTCACATATCAGCAGTCCACCGCTGTTTTCGTTTTTGAGCACCCCTCAATTCCCCAAAACAATCGCTCGACTTCTGAAGATAAGGAAAGATTTTGAACTTCGAACAATTTAATTTGGATTCCCGCCTGATGCAGGGAATCAAGTACGCGGGCTATGAGACCGCGACTCCCATCCAGGAGGCGGCGATTCCCGCGGCATTACGCGGACGTGACATCATTGGCACGGCACAAACCGGCACAGGCAAGACGGCCGCCTTCGTGCTGCCCATCCTCGACAAACTGCTCGATGGACCGCGCGGTATGCCGCGCACCCTCATCGTCACGCCGACGCGTGAACTCGCCGAACAGATCCACCAGGTCGTGCGCGCCCTGTCCGCGGGGACAAAACTGAAGAGCGCCACCATCTATGGAGGCGTCACCGCCAACCGTCAGATCAAAGCGCTGAAAGAGGGCGTGGACATCCTGGTCGCAACCCCGGGCCGCCTGTTGGATCTCATGCAGCAGCGGTATGTGCGATTGGAGCGCATCGAGATCCTGGTGATCGATGAAGCCGACCGCATGTTTGATATGGGTTTCCTGCCCGACTTGAAACGAATTATCAAAGCCGTGCCTGCTCAGCGCCAGACCATGTTATTTTCCGCGACATTTCCACCGGAGGTGGAGCAGCTCGCCGCGCAATCGCTCAAGGAGCCGCAGCGCATCACCATGGGTCTCAGCCGTCCGGCACATACCGTCTCGCACGCACTCTATCCTGTCGCGGCACATTTGAAGTCGGCCTTGCTGCTGAAACTGCTCAAACAGACCGCGACCGAATCGGTGCTGGTCTTCACACGTACCAAGCATCGCGCCGAAAAGCTCGCGCGCCAGATCGCGCACGCGGGGTTCCGCGTCACGAGCCTGCACAGCAACCGCACGCAGCCGCAGCGCGAGCAGGCCCTGCGCGGCTTCAAAACCGGGCACTTCCAGATCATGGTCGCCACCGACATCGCGGCGCGCGGTCTCGATGTGGAAAATATTTCGCACGTGGTCAATTACGACATGCCGGATACCGCCGATGCGTACATCCATCGCATTGGACGCACGGGCCGTGCCCAACGCACAGGGGAGGCGTTCACGCTCATCACGCCCGATGACAACGACATGATCCGGACTCTCGAACGCATCATGGGACCCCTCAAGCGGGAGACGCTCGCGGAGTTTGATTACGCCGTTCCCGCGCCGCCGAGGTCTGCCCCCGATCGAGGTCGCGGGAATCGCCCCCCGCGCCCGGCCCCCACACCGACGCGCCACGCCCGCAACCGGCTCGCGCCGAGGCACAGAAAATAATCCCATAGCGGAATCAGCATCCCGTCTCGCGCGAGGCGGGTTTTTTGTCTCCCATGCCCGTCAGGCAAAACCCTACTTTATTGGGGAGTTTTCCTCATTCCACCGTTCAAAAGCGCAAGGTATATTGTTTTGGGAGGTCGCTCGAACGTATAATATAGGAGAGCAAAGGAACAGCGGGGAGGCACTCCATAGTGAACGAAAGAAGGAAAGATGGCACAATTCAAGGACCGCAGGGCCGCAGGCAGAATACTAGCCCGGGAATTATCCGCCTATGCGGGTCGCTCAGACGTGCTCGTATTCGCCCTGCCGCGTGGCGGTGTCCCGGTTGCCTATGAAGTGGCGCTGGCTTTGAACGCCTCGCTGGATATATTCATCGTTCGGAAACTTGGCTTGCCGGGTCATGAGGAATTGGCGATCGGCGCGCTCGCCTCGGGAGGGATACGCGTGTTGAACGAGGACATCGTTCACGCCCTCAATATCTCCGAGAAAATGATCGATCTCGTTGCTGAGCAGGAATTGGAGGAGCTGCGGCGTCGCGAACACAGCTATCGCGGAGACCGCCCCGCGCTGGATGCCCGCGACAAAACGATCATCCTGGTCGATGATGGGCTGGCGACAGGCGCGAGCATGCGCGCCGCCGTGACGGGAGTACGCACCCAAAACCCGGCCCGGATCGTGATCGCCGTACCCACCGCCGCGCCGGAAACTCGCCAGGCGTTCGAGTTCGAAGTGGATGAGATCGTCTGCGTCATGACGCCTGAACCTTTCATGGGCGTCGGACGGTGGTATGAGGATTTTTCACAGGTCAGCGACGAGGAAGTACGTGTACTTCTGGAAGCAGCGACCCGGCAATTCCTGCATGGATAATGACTTTAGAAGAGGTGATATGAATAAAACAAAAACCGAGAATCGATACGTTCAGATTTTAAGTACGGGCGTGCGCCTGGAGGGGATCGTGAGCGTCCCGGAGAACCCGCATGGGCTGGTGCTGTTTGTGCATGGAAGCGGCAGCAGCCGTCACAGTCCCCGGAATCAGTTTGTCGCGCAGACGCTGCAGGAAGGCGGATTCGCCACCCTGCTCTTCGACCTGTTGACCCCGTCTGAGGAAGAGATCGACCTGCGGACGCGTCATCTCCGCTTCGACATCGACCTGCTCGCCCGGCGGACTGCCGGCGTGCTGGAGTGGCTCGAGCTGCAGCCGTTTGCCTACGAACTCAAGCGGGGCTTGTTTGGTTCGAGCACCGGCGCAGCCGCGGCACTAATGGCTGCCGCGGAACTCCCTGATAAAGTACATGCCGTCGTTTCACGCGGTGGCCGCCCCGATCTGGCGGGACGCTATCTGCCAAAAGTGCAGGCGCCAACATTGTTGATCGTTGGGGGCAATGATGGGACTGTGATCGAGTTGAACGAGGAAGCGCTCGAGCAGATGCGGGAGGGCTCAGAGAAGAAGTTGACGATCGTGCCCGGAGCCTCACATCTCTTCGAGGAGCCCGGAACTCTCGAATACGCGGCGCAGCTCGCGATAGAATGGTTCCAGATGCATTTGGATGGAGTGGGCGTCCGCTGAGAAAGCAATCGCACAATATTGAACGCCTGCCCGAGAATCAAAAGAGCCCCGCGAAAACGCAGGGCTCTTTTTAGTCTTACTTAGTTACCGGGGGATTGTGACGTTGCTTGCCTGGGGTCCCTTGGGGCCTTGTTCAACAGTGAACTCGACCTTCTGGCCCTCTTGCAGGTTGCGATATCCGCCATCACTTTGAATGGCAGAGAAATGGACGAAAACGTCCTTGCCACCTTCGCGCTCGATAAAGCCGAAGCCTTTATCACCGTTGAACCACTTGACCGTACCAATTATACGTTCAGACATTGTATTTGCCTCCTTTGGCAATTTGTAATAATTAGGTGTTCTGTTTAGTTCCATCGGAGGGCAAAACAAAACAACTCACGGATCAAACTGTGAGTTGTTGGCATTTGTACTTCCAATACGAACTTACTGTTATCCTACAGCAGGGAGAATAACACACTAACATGGATAAGTCAATCAATATGGGTGAGTCTTCTCTCAGATTGGAGAGACATAAAAGTTAAATTTCTTTAGAGAGTGTTTTGAAATTCCGTTGAGATTGCGTCGACCCACTCCCCTGGGCAAGATTCAGCCACAGATTGCACGGATTTACACAGATTTTGCCTTCTTTCTCAAGCCTACGTGGCCCTTTGTGTCCTTCGTGGTAAATTAAGAAACACTCTCTAATGCTATAATCCTTCTCACGTATGAACTTCCTCATCACCGGAGCCGCGGGATTCCTCGGCTCTTCGCTTGCCAACCAGCTTGCCCGGGAGGGGCACCAGATCCGCGGGCTCGACGATCTCTCCGCAGGCGATCCTCAGGCGCTGGGACCCGACGTCCATTTTACGCGCGGCGACGTGAGCGATCGCCCCAAGCTGTGGACGCTGCTCCAGGAAGTGGATGTTGTCTATCATCTCGCGGCGCGCGTCTCCGTGCCCGAATCGATTTTGTATCCCCGCGATTACAACGGTGTCAACGTTGGCGGGACCGTGGCGCTCATGGAAGCGATGCGTGACGTCGGTGTGCGGCGCGTGGTCCTGGCTTCCTCGGGCGCCGTCTATGGCGACCTTGCGGAACAACCCTTGCGTGAGTCTACGACGCCGAATCCGCGCTCGCCCTATGCGGTCTCCAAACTCGCGGCGGAATATTATGTCCGCACGATCGGCGGATTGTGGGGCATCGAGACGGTCAGCCTGCGGATCTTCAATGCCTATGGTCCGGGGCAGCGCCTGCCCGCCTCGCACCCACCCGTAGTGCCGCATTATTTGAAACAGGCACTGCGGGGCGGGACGCTGGTGGTACACGGCGATGGCAGCCAGACGCGCGACTACGTTTATGTCGATGATGTGGTCAGCGCCCTCGTCGCCGCCGCGACCGCGCCAAACGTCAATGGACTCGTCATCAACGTCGGTTCCGGCAAGGAGACAAGCATCCGCGAATTGATCAAGTGCGTGCAGGAGGTCACGGGAAGCAATGCAGAAGTGATCTACAGTCCCAAAACCTCGGGCGGCGTCTCGCGCCTCTGCGCGGACCTGACGCTTGCCAGCCAGAAATTAAACTACCGCCCCTCCATTGGACTCGACGATGGCTTGCGATTGACACTCAAACGTGATCCGAGATTTAAATAACAGTACATGTCGTTGCGAGCCCGCAGAGCGAAGCAACCCCCTCATTATTAGGAGATTGCTTCGTCGCTCCGCTCCTCGCAACGACATCATACTTATATGATGTTTCCTAGAGAATTTTACAAACGCCCAACACTAAAAGTGGCACGAGACTTGATTGGTACTCGCCTTGTACGGATTCTCGATAGCGTGAAATTAGTTGGTCTGATTACTGAAACTGAAGCTTACATCGGCGAAGAAGACCTCGCCTGCCATGCCAGGGCAGGACGTACGCCGCGCACCGCCCCCATGTACGGTCCCCCCGGGCATGCTTATGTCTACTTCACATACGGCAATCATTGGATGCTGAACGCCGTGACCGAGCGCAAAGGCTTCCCTGCCGCGGTGTTGATCCGCGCTATCCAGCCGATCGAGGGGATTGAAATCATGATGCAGAGGCGCAATGGGCGGGATACATTCGGTCCCGGGAAACTTTGTCAGGCGATGGGGATCGCCAAAAGCGAGAATAATGTCGATTTAACGGAGACAACCGGCGGCTTGTGGATCGAAGCGGGTGTCCACGTCCCGGATTCGCGCGTGACGAAAGGTCCTCGTGTGGGTTTAAATAATACACCAGAGCCCTGGCTCTCGAAGCCCTGGCGCTTTAGAACGACAGATTAAGCCGAGAAGGAGTACTCATCGATGCCCCATACCAGACCTTATCACTCGATCGTGCTTGTCAAACAGGTTCCGGATACGCGTAATGTGACCGGCGAAGTGATGACAAAAGACGGCACAATGAACCGCAGTGCCCTGCCGGCGATCTTCAACCCGGAAGACCTGAACGCCCTGGAGATGGCTTTGGATTTCAAGGATCGTCACGGGGGGACGTTAACGGTCCTGAGCATGGGACCCTTGCAGGCAGCCGAGGTCCTGCGCGATTCGCTCTGCCGCGGCGCGGACCAGGTGATCCTGCTTTCCGACCGCAAGTTCGCGGGGGCTGATACCCAGGCAACTTCCTACACGCTGAAATGCGCCATCGACAAAATCGGTCCGTATGACCTGGTCTTCTGCGGGCGTCAGGCGATCGATGGCGACACCGCCCAGGTGGGTCCGCAGGTGGCGGAGAAACTGGGGGTTCCACAGATCACCTATGCTGAATCGATCATCGAAGCCGATGAGGCGGGAATCGTCGTCCAGCGGGCATTCGACCTGGGGACCGAACTGGTCAAGTGCACTCTCCCCTGCCTGCTGACCGTGGTCGGTTCTGCCAACCAGCCGCGCCCGGCGTCAGCGCGCAAGCGGATCGAATACAAGCTGGCGGCTGTCCCGGCGGAGTATCCCGGACTGCTCCAGAAATGGCCCGAGTTTGGCAGCGAAGAGCTATTGGACAAGCATCTGACTGAACGCAACTTGAAGATTACCGTCTGGAGCGCAGCCGACTTGAAGGTGGATGAATCGCAACTGGGGCTGGCCGGGTCACCGACGCAGGTGCATAAAGTCAGCTATGTGGTGCTGGAGACCTCCGAAAGCAAGGATATCCCCGCCACACCCGAAGGCGTTCAGGCGTTGATCCAGGAACTGATCAAGGAATACATCGTGGGATAAAGGTGCGAACATGACTGAGCGAAACGTTTGGATATTCATCGAGCAGGAAGACGGAAAGATCGCCGAGATCAGCCTGGAACTGCTGGCGAAAGGTCACGAACTGGCAGGGACATTAGGCAGCCAGGTCTGGGCTTTGTTGTGTGGTCACGAAATCGGAGACCTGGCTGAATCTGTAATTCAGCACGGCGCGGACCACGTCCTGGTGGTCGACCATCCTGAACTGGAAATCTACCGTACCCTGCCTTACTCGCGCGTCGCCGCGGACCTGGTGCGGGCGCGGCAGCCCTACATCTTTCTGGTGGGCGCTTCGCCGGTCGGGCGTGACCTGGCCCCGCGCGTTGCCAGCGCCTTGAAGGCGGGCCTGACCGCCGACTGCACCGACCTGCAGATCGGTGAATACACGTCAAAGAAGGAAAACGTAGTTTATAAGGATCTGCTCTACCAGATCCGGCCTGCGTTTGGCGGCAACATCATCGCCACCATCGTCAACCCGAAGACACGACCGCAGATGGCAACCGTGCGCGAAGGCGTGATGCGCCGTCACGACCCGGACCTGAGGCGCAAGGGCAGCATCGAAAACATCACGCCGGTTTTCCAGCCGCAGGACTTCGCCTTGCAGGTGTTGAGCCGTGAGATGCGCGAAGCGACGGTCAAGCTGAAAGATGCTCCCGTGATCGTGGCGGGCGGCGCCGGGGTGGACGGTGAGAGTGAGTTCGACCTGATCCGTCAACTGGCAAACCTGATGGGTGGTGAGGTGGGCGCCTCGCGGGCGGCTGTGGATGCCGGCTTGATCTCCCGTGAACATCAGGTCGGTCAGACCGGGACGACGGTCCGGCCCCGGCTGTACATCGCAGCCGGAATCTCCGGGGCGATCCAGCACCGCGCCGGGATGGATAAATCAAACAAGATCGTCGCCATCAACACCGACCCCGATGCCCCCATCTTCCAGGTGGCGCACTACAAGATCGTCGGTGACCTGGGCGAGGTCCTGCCTCTACTGATCCGCGCGTTGCGCGAGCGAGTTAAATAACCTGAGGCTTTTGGACGCAGACAAACGCTGATGCACGCTGAAGAAAGAGAGAAAAATCTGCGTTGGTCTGCGTTCATCAGCGTCCTAATGGAGACATCATGGCTGACAACTTCTTTTTGGATAACCTGGATTTACAATTTCGCCTGGAACGGCTGGACCTGCGGGAAGTGGTCGAGATCAAGGAAAAAGGATACAGCACGGCAAACCGGTATCCGGCTGCGCCGCGCAACTATGAAGACGCCAGGGATAACTACCGCCTGCTGTTGGAAGTGCTGGGTGATATTTGCGCCTCGGTCGTCGCGCCGCATGCCGCGGAAGCGGATGAAGAGGGAGCGCAGTTCTGCAATGGAGAGGTCCAATATGCTGCAGCAACGCAGAAAGCCATTCAGGCATTGAAGCAGGCGGAGTTGATGGGTGTCATGCTGCCCTGGCAATATGGCGGCTTGAACCTGCCTGAGACGCTGTACCAGATGATGGTGGAGATCCTTTCCCGGGCTGAGGCGGGCCTGATGACGATCTTTGGTTTGCAGGAGATCGCCTCCTCGATCAACGAGTTCGGCAGCGACGAGATGAAAGCCCGCGTCCTGCCGCGCTTCAGCCGCGGCGAAGTTGCCGGCGCGATGGTCCTGACGGAACCGGATGCCGGGTCGGACCTGGGCTCCGTGCAGACCCGCGCTACCCTCGACGAGGCGACCGGCAAATGGCATCTCAACGGTGTCAAACGTTTCATCACGAACGGCTGCGCCGACATCCAGCTGGTGCTGGCGCGCAGCGAAGCCGGTTCGAGCGACGCGCGCGGCCTGTCGCTGTTCCTGGTCGAGCGGGACGAGACCGTGCACATCCGCCGCATCGAGAACAAGCTGGGTATTCATTCCTCCCCTACTTGCGAAATTCAATACAACAACACCCCCGCTGAGTTGGTCGGGAAGCGCCGCTTTGGCTTGATGCGTTATGCCATGGCACTGATGAACGGCGCCCGGCTGGCGGTCGGCGCGCAAGCCCTGGGAATTGCCGAAGCCGCCTATCGTGAGGCGTATCAATATGCCCAGGAACGCCGGCAATTCAACCAGCCGATCGCGAATCTACCGGCTGTTTCACGCCTGCTGCTGTCGATGCGCGGCGAGATCGAAGCCACGCGCGCCCTCCTGAGCGAAACCGGCTGCTGGGTGGACCGCCTCAAGGCATACGAAGAGTTGAGCAGTGACACAGAGCGTGCCGCGGCGAATCCGGACGTCCGCCAGAAGCTGAAACAGGCTTCCAATCTCGCCGATACGCTGACCCCTCTTACAAAATACTACGCCACCGAGATGGGCAACCGCGTCTGTTACCTTGCCATGCAGATCCACGGCGGTGTGGGTTACATGCGCGAATTCAACATCGAACGTCATTTCCGCGATGTGCGGGTGACCAACATTTACGAAGGCACCAGCCAGCTTCAAATTGTGGCTGCCATTGGCAAACTGCTCGGTCATGCACTTGATCCGCTGTTTGACGAATGGTGCGCACAGGATTACGGGCCCGAACTGGCTCCGTTGAAAGCCCAACTCGCCGAAGCAACCGAGCTGTTGAAGCAAGCCACAGACGTGTTGAAGGCTCAGGAACGGGACATGATCGATTATTACGCTTCCGACCTTGTGAATATGGCTGTGTACGTACTCAACTCCTGGCTGCTGCTTCAGGATGCCCAAGCCTCGGAGCGCAAACGCGACCTGGCGCAGGTGTATCTCGCCGAACACCTGCCGGATGTTACCCGCGCATATCAATCCATCCTGAATGCCAGTGCCGCCCCACTGCAGGCGCGGGACACGGTCCTGGGTGCAGCATTCTGATAAAATAGTTTCTTGCTATCAATTGAGGAGCGAGTATCATGTCATTCTGAGGAAGTGGCGCCTCGCGCCACGACCGAAGAATCCCGCCGCTACGCGGCGGAGATCCTTCGCTCCGCTCAGGATGACATATGGTTTAACGTTAGATCATCGAAAGGGTAAAAAAATATGGGACTCTTGGACGGTAAGACTGCATTGATTTTTGGACTCGCCAATGAACGGTCCATCGCCTGGGGCATTTCCAAAGCCTTCGACGAACAGGGCGCCTGCCTGGGCTTTAGTTATGCCCCGGTCGTGGAAAAATACGCCCGCCCCCTCGCCACAAAACTGGGCGCTACGTTCATCGAGCCGTGCGATGTGGCTTCGGACGAGCAAATCGAGAAGGTAGCCAGGAAAGCGAAAAAGTACTTCAAGAAAATTGACATCCTGGTGCACTCGATTGCCTTTGCCGGGCGCGACGAATTGAAGGGGCATTTTTATCAAACGACGCGGGAAGGCTTTCGGACGGCGATGGATATCAGCGTGTTCTCGTTCGTTGCCCTGACCAAGGCGTTTCAATCCTTTCTGAATCCGGGCGGCTCGGTGATGTGCCTCACCTATTACGGTTCGGTCAAAGTCGCGCCGCATTACAACGTGATGGGCGTGGCAAAAGCCGCGCTGGAATCATCGACGCGGTATCTGGCGTACGACCTGGGTCCCAAACAGATCCGCGTGAACGCCATCTCCGCCGGACCGATCCGCACGCTGGCAGCGGCAGGCGTCGGCGGCTTCCGCGATATGTACAAGCATTTTGCGGATATATCCCCCATGCAGGAGAATGTCACCACCGAAGATGTCGGCAACGCCGCGGTGTTCCTGGCTTCGGACCTGTCGAAGCGCGTTACCGGTGAAGTGCTGTATGTCGATTCGGGCTTCAATATCATGGGGGTGCAGATGGGGCCGAAAGGAGAAAAGAGCGGGGGGAAGTAGACAAGTAAGCACGTAAGCAAGTAGACACGTGAGCACAAAAGGCTTGCGTGTCTTTTTAACTGTGTACCTGTTTCCTTGTGTACTTGTGTCCCCAATCTACGGTAAAATAAACTCGCTATGTTCAAACGTAATACCACCCCAATTGAAACGCAGCAACCGGTACAAGCCGTGGAACGGATCACCTCTGTGCTTGGCTCGGGTGTGATCTGGCACGGTTCCATCAACGGCTCGGGCGGAGTCCGCATCGAGGGGGCGTTCGAAGGCGAAATCGCCCTGCGCGGCATGCTCGTCGTCGGCGAGACGGGCCGCGTCACCTGTCAGAATGTGCGCGCCAACGCGGTCATCGTGGCCGGCGCGGTGCGCGGCAACATCACCACCCAAAAGCTGGAGATCCGCTCGTCGGGGCGCGTCTGGGGCGACGTGGTCACGACTGCCTTCGTGACGGAGGAAGGCGCGTTCCTGCGCGGTCAGATCCGCATGGAGGAAACGGTCGACCTGGACCTCGAGCCTGCTCCCGAGTCCACGCCGTCCGAGGCGGCTCAAGCCGAATCCATCGCTTCGACGCCGGTCAGCCTCCCTGAATCCGCTTCCGAAACGACAGCCCGAAAAATTACGAAAAAGAAGTGATAACATCATGTTAGCCCCGCTTCGACTGCGCTCGCGTGGCGCTCGCTCCGCTCAGCGCGAGAACAGGGGAGGGCTGATCAAATTCCAATGAAATACCGCGACCTCAACATCCAAACCCAGCGAGAAGCTCCCAACAACGCGCGGACGGAGGGCTTCGCCTTCCTGGTCCGCGCCGGATATGTGACACGCGAGAACGTACCGACCCCGCTTGGGGAACATACACTCACTCACTTGCGCGATTTATCCAGCGACCCCTCTTTCCTCTCTCAGCTTTCCTTACCCACACTCAACAGCAACAACGAGACCTTCTTCCCGATTGCCTCAGGCCCGCTCGAGGTTGCGCATTGTCCCGCATGCAAATATGCAGAGCGGCTCGAACTGGCGCGTTTTGCAAAACCTGTAGGGGCGAAGCATGCTTCGCCCCTCCTGCCGATTGAAAAGGTATTGACTCCCGATTGCCACACGATCGAAGCCCTGGCAAACTTTCTCGAGGTTCCCAGGGAGAAAACTGCCAAAGCCCTGATGTACATACGCCCGAGCGACGGGCAATTCATCTTCGTCGTCGTGCGCGGTGACATGCAGCTTAGCGAAGCAAAATTGAAACAGCACGCCGGTGAGGTCCGCGCCGCGACCGTGGAGGAGATCGAGAGGTCGGGCGCGGCGACGGGCTACGCCTCGCCCATCGGGTTGAAAAATACGATGATCGTCGTGGACGATTTGATTCCGCAGTCGCAGAATCTGGTCGCGGGTGCAAATGAAGCGGGCTATCATCTCAGGAACACCAACTACGGACGGGATTACTCCGCCGAAATTGTCGCGGACCTGGTGCAAGCCGCGGCGGGCGACGCCTGCATAAACTGTGGCAATCCACTTTCGGTCTCCTCCACCGTCATTTTGGCTACCCGCAACACATATCACTTTGAAAATATCCTGCTCGCGCTTGCCGAGGCACATCACGATCCAAAAGGTTTGACTCTCCCCCATCCCGCCGCGCCGTTCGACGTGTATCTCATGCAGGTCCCCGGCAAGGAAATGGACACACGCCGCAAGGCTGAAGAGATTTACAACTCGCTGCAAAGTGCAGGCATTTCTGTTTTGTTCGACGATCGCGAGGAGCGCGCCGGGGTCAAATTCAACGACGCGGATCTGATCGGCTGCCCGATCAGGATTACAGTTGGAGAAAAGGGTCTCAAAGAGGGAATGGTAGAATTGAAACCGCGCAAGGAAAAAGAGAATCGTCTTACAAGACTCACAATCCTGATGAGTCTTGCAGGTCCAACGGAACTCTGGAATTTAACCAAAGACCAATAAGACCCTTTGGACTCGCGCGACCCGCATACGCTTATGGATGACACTAAAACCGGACACTTCCCCCCTGCCAAGCAACTTGGCCTGACCCTGCACGGAATTATCATTCTCCTGCTGGCCGGCGCTTCGATTTGGGGATTTATGAACCTCACGAACGCGCAGGTCGGTCCAATGTTTGTTTCCTATTTGCTGGTGGGTCTGCTTGCGTTCGCGCCCATTCCCTTCCTGGGTTATCGCGCCTACGCTCTCCTCAAAGCAGATTACTACATCGACCGCGACAGCCTCGCCATCCTCTGGGGCTTGCGCATCGAAGATATCCCGCTGACAGACATCGAATGGGTGCGGCCCGCCTCCGACCTGACAGAGCCGCTGGCGCTGCCGCCTCTTCGGCTGCCGGGCGCGGTGCTCGGCAGGCGCCGCCATCCCGATCTGGGCGCCGTGGAATTTATCGCCTCCAGCCCCAGGAACCTGATCCTGATTGCCACCTCCCGGCATGTCTTTGCGATCTCGCCCAGGGACGCGGCGGCACTCGTCCGGACGTTTGCGCGCGCGACGGAACTGGGCAGTCTCACCCCCACCGAAGCAAAATCCGTTTATCCGTCATTCGTCATTACACAAGCCTGGGAGAGTCCGGTGGCGCGCTTCCTGTGGATCAGCGGACTCCTGCTTAACCTCGGCCTGGTCGCCTGGGTTGGGGTTCTGATTCCATCGCTCTCGCAGGTTCCGTTTGGTTTCAATCCTTTTGGCGTTCCAAACGTGACCGTGCCCTCCGTCCGTTTGATCCTGCTCCCGCTGATCAGCGCGCTGATGTTCATCACAGGGGTCCTGGCTGGTTTATATTTTTACCGCTGGGAAAAGGAACGTCCGCTCGCATTCATCATCTGGATCTCAGGCGCCCTTTCCGCGGTGTTGTTTCTCATGGCTGTCCTGTTCCTCGTCAGCACACCGGTCTAAATGCAAATCCTATACGGTTTCATCCTTGCAATCCTTATCGCTGTGCTGGCATATCGCCTCCACAGCCTGAGCAGAAGCGGAGCCGCCGCCGCGACCGTTGTCGGTACGATCATCTTCGGCGTAGGCGGATGGCAGTGGGCAATCCTGCTGCTCACTTTCTTTATCACATCCTCGGGTCTGAGCCGGGCATTCAAAAAGCGCAAGGAAGGTCTCAGCGAAAAATTCTCCAAGGGACACGAGCGCGATGCGGGCCAGGTCCTCGGCAACGGCGGGCTGGCGACATTCTTCGCCGCGCTTCACGCCCTTTATCCCGAGTCGCTCATCCCCTGGGTCGGGTTCGCCGTCTCGCTCGCGGCGGTCAACGCGGACACGTGGGCGACCGAGTTGGGGGTCCTGAATCCTACGCCTCCGCGCCTGATCACAGACCTGCGAAAGCGCGTCGAAAAAGGGACCTCGGGCGGGATCTCGTTATGGGGAACGGGCGCATCCCTTTTGGGTTCGGCCCTGATCGCTTTGCTGGCAATCCTGCTCTCCCCCACTGGCACACTGACCACTGATTACTGGTTACTGATTACTTTTGCCGGACTGGCAGGCTCACTCTTCGACTCCCTCCTCGGCGCGACCGTGCAAGCCATGTACTACTGTCCCACCGACAAAAAAGAGACCGAGAAACATCCGCTCCATACCTGCGGCACGGAGACGGTTCACGTCCGCGGCTGGAAGTGGCTGAACAATGACCGGGTCAATTTTGCGTGCGGCGCGTTTGGGGTAGCAATCGCCTTAATCCCATTTGTAATTTAATCCAAAAGGATGAGACAGGGATCGATCATCTGCCTCATCCTTTCACTTTGAACTTCTTACTTATGGCTTGTCACTTGCCACTTTCCCCGTCTTTCGATTCATCAGCTTCCACAAGCCCCACAAAATGAGTGCCGGCGGCAGCAGGATGGGCAGAACAACCACAAACATCCAGATGAGCAAGTTCGCGATACCCTGATACAAGACCGTGACTGTATCTGTCGCGTCATCGAACGTCTGGCCGGGGTTCCACGGGACAGGTGTAGCTGTGGGGTACGGCGTCACGGTCGGCGTGGGGGTCAGAGCGGGGAATTCGGGCTCGAAGTTGATCGTGATCGTCGAGTAGGCGGAACGGTCATTGAGGTAGTTCATCCGCCCCTTGATCTGTTCGATCTGCGACTCGATGTTCGCCAGTTCCTGGTTGATGCGCAGGGCTTCGTCCACGGTTTTGGCGTCCGTCAGGAATTCCTGGATGCGGGCGCGCGTGGCTTCGAGATTGGTCAATTGCGACCGCAGATCGACATACTGGTCGGTCACATCATCGCCGGCTGCGGTCTCGTCCACCACTTTGACAGCCAGCCCGCGCAAACGGACCAGCACCCTCTCGAACTGATCCACAGGGACGCCAATGGTGATAGTGGCATATTTCAGGTTATTGCCATAATAGTCCTGATACCAGACGCGCGAACTGACGATATATCCGCCCGCATCTGCAATGACCTGTGTGGCGCGGTCGATGGCGACATCGGTGTCTTTCACCGTCAGGCGGATATCTCCATTTTTGATGATCATACGATTGGAGCGTTCGATCACTGTCAAATCCCCCGCTGCATTGGAGATCTCATACGCCGCAGCAGTGGGCATGGGCGGCAGACCTTCAGCGGGTTGGGCGCCTCCCATTGTCTTTTCACCAGCAGAAGCATCCGACTGGTCGAGGAATTCTTCCTGAAAGGCTGGTTCCCCCATTGCGGCAGGAGGCTCTGTTGCAGCAGGCTCCTCTCTGTAACCGGCATTCGGCGATGCCGGGGTCGCTGCAGCTCCACAGGCTGAAAGCAGGAGCGTTGCTATCAGGATAAACAATATGAACAAAACAAACCGGGGTTTCATTTTTCCTCCGTGAGAAAGATTGTTGTATCGGCGTTAATCGATTGACGATGGAGAGCCCGGAAAGTTCCGCAAAATAAAAGAAGGCTGAGTGCCTCTCAACCTTCCTGCTTCTCACTTCTTACTTTTTCTCTCCCCCTGTATTAATCGGACCTTCCCTCCCTTTTTTACCTGTCTCAACAGGAGTGGCTTTCATTTTGGTTCTTCAAATGTGCGAATGGGATCCGGCAGCCAGCCTTCCTTCACAGACTTGACCACCAGCCTCGACACATCGGCAGGATATATGTTCGTATACTGCGGCAACTCGTCAATGGGCATCCAAATCGGGATGTAAGTCCCTTGTTGAGGGTGATCGGGGTCTGAATCTGTAAATTCTTCGCCTTTCCCTGTTCCAAACTCGCCGCCGGTTTGCTCGACCAGAAAATAGATTTGCCGGCTTCTCCTGCCCAGCTGCACTTCCGCCACTTTTTGTTTGATGGCAATCTCGATACCCAATTCTTCCAGCGCCTCACGGATGGCTGCCCCCTCAGGCGATTCGCCCTCGTCCACGCCGCCGCCGGGGAAGACAAAGTAGTCCAATCCCGCGCGGTGACGTTCGATCAGCGCGACCTTGTTATCTTTGATGAGTACGATGCCAGCGCGAATTCGCATAGAGTGCTCCGGTGTCAGGTATCACGTATCAGGTTGTAAACGAACGCGTGCACTATTCCATTATAGGCTTAATTGGCGGAGTGCGAGCCAGTCACTTTTCTGCGATCACCCAGGCTGTATATTCTTCGGTCTCGATCCTGACCCTGGCTTCGGAAGGGAAGAGGCGCGCGATCTGCGGCGGGGCAAGGAAATGACTGCGCATGAGCGCCAGCTTTTCAGCCAGCGCGAGCAATTTGACCGAGAAGGTACGAACGTCCGGCTCGTCAATCACCAGCCGGCCTCCCACTTTGAGGACGCGGTACAACTCGCGGATCGTCTGCGCCTGGTCCGCCACATGATGCAGGGCGTCTACCATCAGGACGCGGTCGAACGTACCATCAGGGAAAGGCAAATGCTCTGTCGCGGTGGATGTCACAACCAGATCTCTTTGGTGCGCCTGAGCAAGCATCTCCCGTGAGACATCCGCGACAACGACCCAATCCAGATGTGGGCGGAGCGCTTCAGCCACGCGTCCCGTCCCACCACCTGCATCCAGAAGGCTAGCCGCCCGAGGAAGATCCAACACCCGGAGCACCTGCTCGAGCCGTACAAAGGGTATGACACGATCATAGAACCGTGCAATTAAGTCAAAGTGTGAGTTCATGCAGCGGTATCCCTATTTCCTTTTCCCACGCAGGATTTGAATGCGCTGGCGCAGTCTATCGAAGTATTCCGATTCGGTGATCTCCCGCACCTGCATTTCTTTGCGCTCCTCGTCGATCTGGATGAACAGGTTGATCTTGACTTGAAGTTCTCTGACTTCCTCCTTCAAGTTTGCCTCCCGGCTCTGCACCTGCTCTGCCATCCGGGAAAAGACGCGCGCCAGGCCGCCAAGTTCGTCTTTCCTTTTCTCCACCTCGCGCAGATCCACAGATGAGAAGTGCCCCACCTCGACAGCTTTGGACGCCGCGATCACGGAGGCGACGGGGCGGCTGATGTGGGACGAGAGCCAGATCGCGATCAACAGCGCCAGGGCGGTCACAGCCGCGATCGCAGCAAACGTCTGCATGCGCGTTTGTCGAAAGATGGAGAGCGCTTTTTCCTGCGTATCGTTTATGGGCGCGTAGAATTCATCGATATAGGTCGTGGCAGCAATGCGGAAGGGTGTGTTTTGCACAGGGACACACTCCATGTATTTCTCGCGCAGGGAACCATCCGCATCTTTCCAAAGGTAATAGGAACCGACCACCGTTCCATCCAGGCTGGCGTCGAAAATCGCCCAAAACTCGGGCAGGGTGGCTGCAAGCATATGCATGTCCTGTCCAACCAATGCCGGATTGGAATGGAACCATGTAATTCCTTTGGAATCGTAAAGCGCGGTGTAGCCTGTCTTGCCCACAGGCTGGACTGCGATCCCTGCCAATTCTTTATCTGCCACCATGTCCGCGGTACTGGATAACAATTCCGGATGCGCCTCGAAATACAACTGGACCTGCGCCGCCACATCGAGCGCTTTCTGCCGGATGGCCGTTTCCCCCAGTTCCTTCATCTGCTGCACGCTTTCCACCATGGTCAACTCGCTGACGCGTTCGATGGCATTCAAGCCGACAGAGCTGACGACAGCCAGCGGCAACACCACCAGGAGGAGAAAGGCTAAAAAGAGCCTCGTTCGGATGTTCATGTCTGCCTCTATTATTTTACTGAGGTTGAGCTGCCCAGGCGAAGCGACTCCACCGCCGCGAACGTAGCCTTCGTCACGCCGATTAATTGCTCATAGGGAATCGGCGGCGCGCCGCCTCCATGGATCGCTCTGGCAAAGACCTTCCACTCCTCCACCCAGCCCTTGTTCTGCGCGCCTCTTTCCTCTTTCTTCTTTCCATCATGGATCGTTTGCAGCGAAACATAATCATCCAGCACCGCGACCCGTCCCCCACAAAATACTTCAACCCGTTCCTTGGGAAAGGACTTGTCGCCGTTAGCAAGATAGTCCACGACGCCGAGGGAGCCATCCGGGAAGGTGAAGGTCATGGAGACATTGTCCTGGCGATATTTGCCACGATCCGGCAGCGCGTGCGCGGTCACGGAGACGGGAGGCGCGCCGACGAGGAATGTGATGAAATCCACGAAGTGACAGCCTTCGCCAATGATCCGTCCGCCGCCAATCTCGGGGTCCTGCGTCCAATGGTTGAGAGGGATCAATCCCGCGTTGACGCGGTAGTGGATATGCATAGGTTCGGTACGATTAAAGAGGAAAGAGGAAAGAGTTTGAGCGAGAGGGGCAAAACGACGGTTGAAGCCGACAGCGATTAGCGATTGGCGATTAGCGCTTAGCTGTTCGCTAACTGCTGAAAGCTGAGCGCTGTTGATCGCAAGCGGCTTTTCCACAAAGACATGCTTCCCTGCCTTCAAGGCTTTGACGACCAATTCAGCATGTGTGTCATGACGAGTGAGAATGGCAATCGTGTTGATATTCGGGTCGTTGATGATCTCATCCTCGTTGGAGGTCGCGTACTTGAAACCAAATTTCTTTCCTGAATGCTGGGCGTGGAGTCCGCCGGAGGATGCGATGCCAACCAACCGGATGTCACCGGCTTTTTTGATGGCAGGCAGGAGAACAGAGTTGGCGAACATCCCGGCACCCAGGACGCCCAGACTGACGACTGACGACTGACGACTGACAACTGAAGGAAAGTCGATCCTTCTTTCCTCTTTCCTCTTTCCTTCCGGATAAGTAAGCAGCACGCCGAGGAACTTTTCCTTCTTTTTCCCCGTAATCACTTCATATGCCTTCGTCGCCTGCTCGATCGGGAAACGATGGGTGATCAATGGCTTTACGTTTAACTGGCCCTTCGCTATCAAATCAACGACGGCTTCGAAGTTGCGACCCTCGGTCCAGCGCACGTAGCCGATGGGATAGTCGTTTCCACTTTCTTCGTAGTCCGAATCATAACGACCCGGTCCATACGAACGCGAGTTGATGAAGGAAATTTCCTTTTCGTAGTAGATCTTGCGCGGGAATGCCAGTCCCACCGCACCGGTCGCGACGACGCGCGCCCGGTCACGCGCCAGGACGCCCGCCAGTTCGACCGGATCGTTCGAGGCGGTGTCGGCGCAGATCAGGATCACGTCGCAGCCGCGGCTGAGGGTGAACGCGGCAGAGGCGTCCACGGCCTGGTCGCGGCGGACCGCTCGAAGTCCGAGAGAGGAGGCGAGATCGACGCGCGCCGGATCGACATCGATGCCGAGGAGGTTGCATCCCGCCACGGCCGCGATCTGGGCGGTCAACAGCCCCAGGAGTCCCATGCCAATGATCGCGACGTTTTCGCCGATCTGCGGCTCCGCCAGGCGGAATCCATGCAAGGCGATCGCTCCAAGCGTTGTGAAGGCGGCTGATTCGAAATCCACATTTTTGGGAAGCGGGGTCAGCAGATTGCGCGGCACCACGTTGTATTCCGCATGGACGGCATAGCCCCCGCCCGCGCAGGCCACGCGCTGACCGACTTTGAACCCCTCCATTTTCTGTCCGAGTGTAACGATCGTGCCAGCCGACGAATACCCCAACGCCATTGGCTGGTCAAGACGATTGAATGCAGCCTGCGCCGTGCTGATCAGCCCTTCACGCCGCGCTTTGTCCAGCACCTGCCTGACAAGATCGGGGCGGGAGCGCGCCTTGCCAACCAGACTCTTCTCCGCGAATTCGACCACCATGCGCTCGGTCCCCGCCGAGACCAGGCTTGCCTCCACTTTGACGAGCGCCTGGCCCTCGCGCGGGGTCGGGATGGGCACATCCTCAACGCTGGATTTTCCGTTTTTAATGTTTTGGAGGAGTTGTTTCATATGATTTGCTGATTTGCCGATTTGGTGACTTGCTGATTTAGTAATTTTGCCAGGGAACGTACGGCAAGGCAAAAGTATACTCGAAGTGTAAATGATATAATCCAAGTCATCCATGACAAAACAGGAGTAATTCTGTGGCTGATCCCCGTGTTGCAAAATTCGCAAAAATCCTGGTCGAGCATTCCGCGCGTATCGTGCCAGGCGACCGTGTCCTGATCGAAGCGACCACCGCCGCCGAACCCCTGGTGCGGGAGCTGTATATTCAAATCCTGGAAAAGGGCGGTCATCCCGAACCGCTGGTTGCCCTGCCAGGCATGCTGCCATTCAGCCAGGATGAGTTCCACCTGACCTACGCAAAGGATGCGCAGCTCGATTTTATTCCCACCTTTTACAAGATTGCCTACGATCAATTCGAAAGCCGCATCCGCATCCACTCGGCGACGAATACGCACGGCACCACGAACATCGATCCCGCCAAAGTCCAGCGGCGAGGGAGAGCGCTGAGTCCGATCACAGAATCACAAATGCGGCGGGGGGCGGAGGGCAAGTTCAAATGGGTCACCACCCTCTACCCCACAGACGCATACGCTCAGGACGCGAGCATGAGCCTCAAAGAGTATGAAGATTTTGTCTTCGGCGCGGTCCATGCACAGGAGGACGATCCGATTACTTATTGGAAGAACACCGCGGTGGACCAGCAAAAAGCGATCGACTGGCTGGCTGGCAGGCATCAGGTCGTCCTGCGCGGACCCAATGTCGATCTGACGCTTTCCGTTCTGGATCGCAAGTTCATGAACTCGGTCGGGCTCTTCAACATGCCTGATGGTGAAATCTTCACGGGGCCCGTCGAAGACTCAGCCAATGGCTGGGTGAAGTTCACCTATCCCGCGATCTATGGCGGCGTGGCTGTGGAGGGCGCAGAACTGACGTTCAATCGCGGGCGCGTAGACCGGGCAAACGCCGAAAAAAATCAGGATTATCTGCTCAAGATGCTCGAATCCGATGCGGGCTCCCGCTACCTGGGCGAGTTTGCCATCGGCACGAACACCGACATCAATAGGTTCACAGGCAACATCCTCTTCGATGAAAAGATCGGCGGGACATTCCACATGGCGCTCGGCGCGGGCTACCCCGAAACGGGTTCGCACAACAAGTCCGCCATCCACTGGGACATGATCTGCGACATGCGCACAGATTCCGATATCCTGGTGGACGGTGAGTTGTTCTATAAGAATGGGGAATTTGTGTTCGGGGAAAAGTAGGCAGGGATAAAGTAGACAGGTAAACAGGGATCAGGTAAACAAGAAAGCCTTGCGGGTATTCCAAAAAGCTTTCTTGTTTACTTGTTTACTTGCTACCTGTCTACCTGTCTACCTGCCTACTTGCTACCTGTCTACTCGCTACCTACTAATACATCCCCCAGATCTATCAATCACCTTACCGTTTACCCTCCTCGGCAGATATGGAGGGCAGTGCCTGGACATACAACCTTTTCACATAATCCTTTACCATTCTGCGCGTGGAAAATTGAGGAATGTTCGTTTTCATGGAATTTTTCATACGCGCCATCCACTCGCGAGAGATCTCCTTCGGGTCGCGGTCGTAATACAGGGGAATGATCTCATTTTCCAGAGTCGTATACAAACTTTCAGCATCCTGGGCGTCCTGGATGCCTTGTGATTCCGCCTCCCTGTCTTCGCCAATCGCCCAGCCGTTATAACCATTGTAGGCTTCGCGCCACCAGCCATCCAGCACCGAGAAGTTCAGCGCGCCGTTGAGCGCAGCTTTCATGCCGGAGGTGCCGCTCGCCTCGTAGGGGCGGCGCGGGGTGTTCAGCCACACATCCACACCCTGGACCAGATAACGCGCCAGATTCATGTCGTAGTCTTCGAGGAAAACAAGCCGTCCGCCGGTCTCGGCGCGCTTGACCTGGCGATAGACCTGCTGGATCAACTGCTTGCCGGGTTCATCGGCGGGATGCGCCTTGCCTGCAAAGATGATCTGGACCGGCATGTTGGGGCGGTTGATGATATGCAGTAATCTCTCCACATCCGTCAGAACCAGGCTGGCGCGTTTGTAGGTGGCAAAGCGGCGCGCGAAGCCAATCGTCAACGCGTAAGGGTTGATCAACACCCCGGAAGAGACAACCTGCACCGGATGGAATCCGCCCTGCGTCCAGCGGTCACGGACGCGCTCGCGCATGTAAAAGGCAAGTTTCCGTTTGAGGTGCAGACGCACCGCCCAGAGATCCGCATCCGGAATACCATCGATATTCGACCAAAAGTCGGGCTCATCCAGATGGTCGTACCAATCCTCCCCCAGGTAGTCACAGAACAGATTCATCAGGCGGCGCGCCATCCAGTTGGAGACATGCACGCCGTTCGTGACATGCGTGATTGGCACATCACTTTCCTCTTTCTCCTTCCAGAGAAAGTGCCACATCCTGCGCGCCACGCGTCCATGTAATTCAGAGACGGCGTTGCGTCCGGCGGAATGTCGCAGGGCAAGGATTCCCATGCTGAATGTTTCCCCCTGCGGCATTTGATGGCGTGCAATCTCGAAGAACTGATCGAGCGTTAAATTCAGTTGGGGCCAGAATGCTCCGAGATATTTTTCGATCAGCCATAGCGGAAATTCATCATTCCCCGCCGGGACAGGCGTATGCGTGGTAAAGACGTTCTGCGCACGCGTTTTTTCGATGGCTTCTGCAAATGTACTGCCGCCAGCCACCAGCTCCCGGGCGCGTTCGAGCGTCAGGAACGCCGCGTGACCTTCGTTCATGTGCCAGACAGACGGGTTATATCCCAGCGCGCGCAGGGCACGGACACCGCCGACGCCCAGCAGAAGTTCCTGCATCACGCGGCGGTCCAGATCAGACCAGTAGAGGCGCGCGGTCAATTGTTGATCGGACTCGGAATTCTGGTCCAGGTTCGAATCGAGCAGATACAACGGGATGCGCCCAATGTGGAGCTCCCACAATCCCAAAGACACGATCCGGTCCGGGAATTCCACCTCCACGCACAGACGCCTGCCGGAATGATCCAGTACCGGCAGCGCAGGCAGGTTCTTGAAATCGAGCGTATTGTTGATCGCATCCTGCCAGCCATCCTCCGCGATGCGCTGGGAGAAATAACCTTCCGCATACATAAAGCCAACGCCCGTGATCGGCAAACCGAGGTCGCTGGCTTCCTTCAAGTGATCGCCAGCCAGCACACCCAGGCCGCCTGAGTAGATAGGCAGGGTTTCATGCAAGCCAAATTCCATCGAGAAATAGGCAATGGGCCTGCCGTTCAATTCTGGATAGGTTTGGCTTGTCCAGGTCTTCTTTTGATTCATGTAAGCATCGAAGAGACCAAACACATGATCGAAGACTGCCAGGTATTCCTTGTCTTCCGCAGCCTGATTCAAACGCTGAGGGTCGATCTCACGCAACAGCCGAATCGGGTTGTGTCCGATTCGTCCCCACAGGTCATAATCCAGGCGGCCGAAAAGACGCGCAGCTTCAGGCTCCCACGTCCACCACAGGTTGTACGCCAGCTCGCTGAGACGTTGAAGGCGTTTAGGTAAATCAAATCCATCGGGTAATTTAGTGCGAAATGTGTCCATAAAAGAGAATCATACCAAACTTTCTGATTTCGTTCACCACGGAGAAGACAATAAAAAGAGCCTCTGTGCTCTTCGCGAACGCCGCGCAAAGGAGCGGCAGTACTCGCAGAGTGCCGTAAACTCGGTGGTGAAAAGAAGATTCAGCGTTAAAATGGACTCATGCCAACTGTGCAACTCTTCATTACCTGTCTCGTCGATTCGTTCTACCCGCAAACGGGCGAGGCAATCGTCAGCATTCTGCGCCGCCTCGGCCTGACCGTGAACTTTCCCCACGACCAAACCTGTTGCGGACAGCCCCCCTTCAACGCAGGCCTGCGCGCGGAAGCCCGCCCGCTGGCGGAACACACACTGCGCGTCTTCGAGGCAACGGAGGGAGACATCATCATTCCATCCGGTTCGTGTGCCCACATGATCAAACATGGCTATCAGGAGCTGTTCAGGGATAATCCCGTCTGGCTCCCGCGCGCCCAGGCAGTGGGAAAGCGAGTCTACGAATTCACCGAATATCTGGTCGATCGGCTCGGCGTCACCGACCTGGGGGCACGCTGGGATGGGATTCTTACCTATCACTCCTCCTGTCACACCCTGCGCGGTATGCACATCGACCGCCAGCCGCGCCTCCTGCTGGCAAACGTCCGCGGCGCGCAGATCGTGGAGCTGCCACAGGTGGAAGAATGCTGCGGCTTCGGCGGAATCTTTTCGATGGAACATCCCGAGCTCTCTGCAGAATGGCTCAAGCGTAAGATCAGCAACCTGGAAGCCACCCGGTCCCCCACATTGGTCGTGACGGAGGCCGGCTGTCTCATGCATATCACCGGTGGATTGCACAGGCAGAGGAAGAAACAGAGAGTGATTCACATCGCCGAAGTGTTGAACCACAAGTAAAAATTCCGCGTCATTGCGAGGAGCCGTCGCGCTGAGCGGAGGATGAGCGAAGCAAAGTCCGCAGACGAAGCGCAGGCAGGCGGCGAACACCTCGCCTTCGGCGTGCTACGCGATCCTCGCAATGACAAACAATGGAGAAATCATGTTTTCAAAATCAGCCCAGTACTATGATGAGATCTATGCCTCTGTGGACAAGGACTACGCCGCGGAAGCAGCCAGGATGCACAAGCTCATCCAGAAGTACAAGCGCTCGAAAGGCAAATCATTGCTGGATGTCGCCTGCGGGACAGGCGTCCACGCGGGCCTGCTGAGCAGACATTATCAGGTGGAAGGTCTGGATCTTGATTCAAAGATGTTGTCAGTTGCCCGTCGTAAATATCCAGGGATTCGCTTTCACCAGGGCGACATGACGAATTTCGATCCGGGGCATCAATTCGACGCGATCATTTGCCTGTTCAGTTCCATCGGTTATGTCAAAACAAAAGCGCGTCTGCAAAAAGCGATCCGGAGTATGGAACGCCATCTCCTCCCCGGAGGCGTTTTGCTGGTCGAGCCCTGGTTCACGCCAAAAAAGTGGCATCCCGGACGTACATACATGACCCAGGTCAGTAAACCAGACTTGAAAATCGTGCGCATGAGTCTCAGCAAACAAAGAGGCAAACTATCGCTGATCGAATTCCATTACCTGATCGGCACAACAAAGGGGATCGAGCACTATGCCGAAACTCATGAACTGGGTTTGTTCACGCACCGGGAGTATATGGAGGCATTCAAAGCCGCGCGGCTCAACGTCACTCATGATCCGGAGGGATTGGACGGGCGCGGCCTGTACATCGGACAAAAGAAAATGGCTGGGTGAGATGAACAACTCCAGTCAAGTCAAACCTTTTTGGAAGCGAGGAATTTCTCCCGCGCTGGCGTTGTGGCTGATCGCGCCGGTCTTCGGGGAAATGGTTTCAGGTTCCACACCGTTGAACGAATACATCTCCCCCATCAGCATCGTGCTTTTGGGGATGCTGTACGGGAGCGGCGCCCTCCTCATCCGCGAGATGCTCATCCATTGGGGAAAAAACTGGCGCAGGCTGCTTTTGCTCGGCATGGCATATGGAATTTACGAGGAAGGGTTGATGGTGCGCTCCTTCTTCGATCCCGGCTGGATGGACCTGGGCGCGCTGGGTACCTATGGACGCGCAGCCGGCGTCAACTGGGTCTGGACCGAGCACTTAATCGTTTTCCATGCAGTCATCAGCATTGCAGTCAGCATCGTTTTCGTGGAGGTTTTGTATCCCGGCCGGCAGGCGGAACGTTGGCTCAGTCCTCGCGGCTTGACGTGGAACACGATTTTCTTCGCCGCCACGCTGCCGATTGGGGCGCTGCTGAATCCGTACGATGCACCGGATGTCTGGCTGGGTGTCTGCTGGCTCTCCATCGCACTGCTGGCGCTCACCGCCTGGCGTGCACGCGCCGCAGCGAAGGAAGCAAGCCCTGGCAAGGTTCCGCATCCGCGCCTCTTTTGGTGGGCCGGCTTCCTCGGCACCTTCGGCCACATCTTCATCGTCTACCACACCTCAGAGCAAAGCCAGCCACCTTTCATCGTGAGTATGTTCCTGATCGCTTTGTTTGATCTCCTGATGGTATGGATGATCCTGCGCGGGAGTGGCAATGCCCAAAGCTGGGATGACCGGCACAGGCTGGCGCTCATCAATGGAACCCTGTCCCTTTTCCTGATCCTGACACCTCTTGTCACGAACGGGCAATATCCCATCATGTACTTCTCAAATCCGGTTCTGCTTGTCATCCTGTGGTGGGTCGCTCGCAAGGTCAATCAACGCGTGAACAGTGAACACCAAGCAGGGGCGACGCATGCGTCGTCCCTGGCATCCTGACCATGACAGATTTCAGAACCCGAATCCGCGCCTCGCTTGCCAACGAAGCACTGCAAATCGCCCTCGACGCCAACGCCGAACGGCGGACCAATGGCCGCATCGCCGCGTTCGAATCGCTGCCTAACTGGCAGGAAAAGCGCCAGCAAGCGCACGCCATCCGCGCGGACGTGATCGAGCATCTCGAAGAATATCTCGAGCAATTTGTCGACCGGGCAGAGCGAAACGGGATCGTCGTCCATCGCGCCAAAGACGGGGCGGAGGCAGTAAAGATCATTTTGGAAATTGTAAAAGCTTCACCACAAAGTAACACGAAGGATTCCTTAGTACCTCTTAGTGCCCTTCGTGGGAAAGAAGTTTTAATCGCCAAATCCAAATCGATGGTCTCGGAGGAGATCGACCTCAACCCTGCTCTCGAGGCCGCGGGTATCCGCGTCGTCGAGACGGACCTCGGCGAATACATCGTGCAGCTTCGCAAGGAGAGGCCGGCTCACATCGTTACGCCGGCCGTACACCTGCGCCGCAGCGACGTCGGTCAGTTGTTCCATGAAAAGCTGGGCATTCCCTACACCGAAGACATCCCTACCCTGACAGACACCGCGCGCCAGGTTTTACGCGATGTCTTCCTCACTGCGGATATCGGCATCAGCGGCGTGAACTTTGGCGTGGCAGAGACCGGCACGTTATGCCTGGTCACCAATGAGGGCAACGGACGCATGGTCACGACGCTGCCCCCCATCCACATCGCGCTGATGGGCATGGAACGGCTCGTCCGGGATCTGGATGACCTGGCGCTCATGTTGTCTCTGCTGCCGCGCGCGGCAACGGGACAAAAGCTCAGCGTGTACACACAATTGATCCATGCGCCGCTCCCTGGTCAGCAGCGGCATCTGGTGCTCCTCGATAACGGCCGCACGGGCATTCGCAATTCCCCGCTCAAAGAATCGCTTTATTGCATCCGCTGCGGCGCGTGCCTGAATGCCTGCCCCGTCTTCCGCGAGCTTGGCGGGCACGCTTACAACAGCCCTTACTCCGGTCCGATCGGCTCGGTCATTTCCGCGGGATTCTTCGGCCCGGACTTCATCCCTCTCGCCCAGGCATCGTCACTGTGCGGCGCCTGCAGGGAGGCTTGTCCCGTCGACATCGACTTGCCGAAGCTGCTCACACGCGTTCGTGCAGGACAGATACCAGTAAGCAGTAGTCAGTCGCCAGTAAACAGTAGTGGACTTTCGAGGCTTGGAAGACTTTTCCTGCAGATGTACAGCCGCTTCGCGCGCAGCCCGCGTCTGTTCGCCGTTTCGCAGCGACTCGCGGCGCTGGGAACGCGCCTCCTCTCCCCGTTCAGCGACTACGTGCCTCTGCCGGCGTTCACGGGCTGGGGCTACAGCAAGGACCTGCCGCGCTTCGCAGGGAAACCCTTCCGTGCAAGATTTCACCGCGCAGAGGCGAATTCAAATGGCCGAAATTCTGTCATCCTGAGCGAAGCGAAGGATCTCGAAGACAAAAACGAAGACTCTTCGGTCGCTGCGCTCCCTCAGAGTGACACAAGAACTGCCCAGTTCATCGAGGAGCTCACCAAAGTCAACGGGAATGTCATCCGCGCAAACAGAGTCAACTTGACCGGCCAGGTGATCGACTTCCTGAAATCGCGCGGAGTGGATTCAATCCATCTCGAGCCAGATGTGCTGGACGAGATTACTTTACAGGAAGCCGGGATCACCGTCAGCGACGCGCCGGATGCAGGGTTACGTGTCGGTGTCACAAAAGCCATTTGCGGCCTCGCCGATACCGGGTCGATCCTGATCGCCGATGGAGCGGGAGATCCACTGCAGGCGTCACTGCTGCCCCGGATCCATATCGCAGTCTTGTGCACCCCCGACATCCTGCCCTCACTTGCAGATGCCATGGCCCTGCCCATCGTCCGCCAATGCAAGTCAGCGGTCGTCATCACAGGTCCTTCGCGAACAGCTGACATCGAAATGTCCCTCACGATCGGCATGCATGGACCCGGCGAACTAATCGTCTTTCTCGTCCACACGATTTGCTAAGCAAATCGCTGCGAGTACGCTTGTTGACGATTGATGGTTCGAATGATACAATCTCGCCCGCTCGCTTCGACTGCATGCTTCGCACTCCGCTCAGCGCGAGCAGACGCCCCCATCGTCTAGCGGCCCAGGACGGGGCCCTCTCAAGGCCCAAACAGCGGTTCGAGTCCGCTTGGGGGCACATCGATATACGCACAGTATTCCATTCGAGTGCCAAGTCGTAAGCAAACCCCGCTCATGATGAGCGGGATTTGCTTTTGTGTCTGATTTTCCCATTTACCGGGGTGTATAATTCAATAGCAAACGGTGATTTTTTGGTAGTTTAGGTGGAGAAGTGTCAAATTGTAACAAATGCCAGATATAAACTATGATGATGAGTTACGGAAAAAGCATCATGCGAAGTTAAGCAGTGGCTAACACAGCCCCGCTGCGCGGCGTCGCGTGGCGCCGTGGCGACAGATCTTCGACATGCGTCCGCCAAAAGAGTAGACTACGCTCAGGCCAGTTCCGTCAAAGCGGTTGGGCAGGGTCCCGGTAGCGGGGAAGGTCAAGCCGTTGGGCGCAAGAATATGGATATTCGCACATGACACTTAATGACGAATCGCAAATTGCCTGGGTATTAATGGCAGTAGTATTTGGAGGGGGAGAGAAGCAAGCAAGTATCGAATCTATTATTTCCGCAGCAGATTATGTAAATCATGCCATCATAAAATATGATGAACTATTCGGGGGAATACACTTCCTATTACAGAAAGAGATTATTTATCGAAGCGGAAGCAACTACAAGCTTTCGAAAAGAGTATTGAACCGATATAAAAGCATTAAAGGCAATAATGCAGCAAAATATTGGAAAGTAACTGAAGAAATAATTATCGAAAGTAAAGATCAACAAGACATTCATATACAACCATTAGAAGAAATAGTAAAAAAGAATGCTTACCAAGAAGCAGTTAATAATTACATAGAGCGGAATAAAGTGAAATAGTATAGTCTTGCACCCAACCAGGCGTCACGCTGGGGCTATAGTGGCGAGACTCGCGAGAGTGTCAAGAACATTATGTAAACGGGTACGCTAGATCGCAAGACGACCTTCGAAGCGGATCACCAATTGGTTGAGGATCAGTGACCAGTTGTGAATGAGCATGGTCCATTTTTTGAGGATATCCCGATTGGCCAGGAAGAGCAGTTTGCGAGCTGCTTCGGGAGTCGGGAAAATGCTTTTTGATTTGGCGACTTTGCGCAGTTGGCGGTGATAGCCTTCGACAGAATTGGCCGTATAGATCAAGCGACGGATCTCAGACGGATAGGCAAAATAGTAAGATCTTATACCCCTCCACTGCAAAATCCTTTGCCCTCCCTCATACTTCCAGCTTATCCAGATTCATGACCGTCATTCAACCCTCCATTAACCATGATCTATGATTCATCTTCGCTTTGCATTATTAGACCATTGCCCTAGAAGCAGCGGCGCCTTCTCTTCAAAAATCCCCTCTGAAATATAAACTCTGATCTGTTCCATCAATCTTATCAGTGCCCGCAGATTATGGATGGAAACCAGCGTTCCCGCCAGTAATTCTTTGGCAACAATCAAGTGACGAATGTACGCACGAGTGAAGGTCTGGCATGTATAGCAGTCACAGGTCTCATCGATGGGGCGTTCGTCACGCGCAAAGGAGGCATTCATCATATTCAGGCGCCCCTCGGGGGAGAACGCGGAGTGATGGCGCGCCAGGCGCGTCGGCAATACGCAATCGAAAATGTCGATGCCGCGCAGGACGCCGTTGATCAAATCCTCGGGGGTGCCAACTCCCATCAGGTAGCGCGGTTTGTTTTCGGGCAGGAGCGGCGTGACCACGTCGAGCATCGCGTGCATCTCCTCCTTTGTCTCGCCGACGGAAAGTCCGCCGATGGCAATGCCAGATGTATCGAGTGCAGCGATGAATCTGGCGGAGTCCGCCCGCAGGTCCGCCTGCACGCCGCCCTGGACGATACCGAACAAAGCCTGGTCAGAGCGGGTCTGCGCCTCGAGGGAACGTTCCGCCCAGCGATGAGTCCGTTCCATCGCAAGTTTGGTGTAGGCATGGTCGTTGGGATCGGAACATTCGTCGAACGCCATGATGATGTCCGCGCCGAGGTTCTCCTGAATCGCAATGGACTTCTCGGGCGTGAAGCGGTGCGTCGAGCCGTCAATGTGACTCTTGAACGTCACGCCGTCATCGTCGATCGTGCGGGTCTGCGCCAGCGAGAAGACCTGAAAGCCGCCCGAATCGGTCAGCATGGGACGCCCCCACTGCATGAACTTGTGCAGCCCGCCCAGGTCGCGCACCAGCTCATCGCCGGGACGCAGGTAGAGATGATAAGTGTTGCTCAGGACCAGCGTTGCGTTGATCTCCCTGAGCTGCTCAGGCGTGAGGGTCTTGACCGTTGCCTGCGTGCCAACGGGGGCGAAGACAGGCGTGAGCAGGTCGCCGTGGGGTGTGGTAAAGACTCCCATGCGGGCGCGGTTGTTTTTGGCATGGAGCTGAAATTCAAACATCGGACGAATTATAACCTTGCGATGCGCCGCTTTCTAAAAAATCAGACTCGTCTGTTGGACGAGTCTGATGAAGGCACAAGAGATTTTGCATCACTCCGGGATGGAGCGATGCCTACTCCAGGGAGATGTACCATTTGTCTGTCGCATCACTGAATACAGCGGTATAGTTTTCATAGGAAATATAGGGCCACACGACCAGCATCAAGCCGGTTGCTTCTTTCCCGGCCTGGATCGCGACCCAGCCTTCTGTTTCCTCGCCGAAAGCGAGATCGGCTTCCAATTCCGGTTCAGGCACCTTCACGTCAATGAACGAAACGCTGCGGTATATCTCGTTGGCACTGTCCAGACTGCGGAAAATTGGTCCGTAGACATGTCCTGTGTCTTGCGTTCCCACATATTTTACACGCAGCCTCACAAGCGCATATTCCATGCCAGCCTCTTCATGCGCTTTATTGGATCCGGAGACCTGTTTCAACATTGACATGGCTTCCTCGCCGCGGATGACTTCCAAAACCTCGATCTCCCATTCCGGTGTGACGACCTTTCCCGTGAGCGGAAGGGGATTCTCCGGACTCATGCCCTGGGATTCCGCAGGCGCTTCCGTTGCTGGCGGGATTTCTGTCGGCGCCGCTGTAGGCGGATTCGAAGTCGGCTCGGAAACGGGTTCAGAGGTCGGTTCGGAAACGACCGGGGCGGGTGTGGAACTTCCGCAGGCTGCCAATAACATGGTTAGGGACGCAAAGATCAGCAAAAACACCCCTGTCTTACTCGAATTTCTGTTCATCGTTCTATTCTCCTTACTTATAAAATACAGCTTAGTTTACCAATATAAAACAACCGGCGGTTTAATTTACTGTATCAGGCGCTCATTTCCTATCCCCAATTGGGTGGAGGAATTTATTCCTATGCAGGCACGGACTCATATTGGCAAAAACCAGCCAAGTGTGAAACTCCCCAGGTTCATGCCCAGGCTCAGGAGGAGGGCATCGCTGAAACGCAGGCGGTTGGCAGGAATGGAATGCAGCAAGAGGCTTTCAAGCATCCAGATCGGAATCTCGGCAGCGAGTAAAACGATGAGATAGTGCCGGAAGAACAGGTCCAACACGATCCAGAGAAGCGATTGAGTAATCAGATTTACACAGATGCTTGTGAGCAGGATTGGCTGGACCGGTTTCTCCCGCCGGATGGAATATGCGGCGGCGATCAGCCCTTCGACGAGGATCGTGATGAGAAGGGCGGCAATCAACTCTTTTTCGAGCGGCGGACCAGGAAAACGATCAAGCCTGTCAGCAGGCCTGCGCCCAACAGGGCACAGAGACATGTCACAATCAGCACGGCTGTACGCAAACCCAATCGAGTCTCGACCAGCAGATCCTCCGGTCGGACGGTCACCGTATAGTTCGAGTTGAAACCGGCGGTTTCGAAGATATTGCTCTGACGCGTCTGCCCGTCCGAAAATTGGATCTCGAGCCTGTGATAGGGTCTGAAACCGTATGACATTGCGTGGCAGCTATTCGCCTCACAGGTAAACCGCTGCGGACCAGCTTCCATCAGCGGGGAGGCGTCGCTGCAATCGGGCTGCTTACACTCGTACAAAATCCCCGAGGTGATCGTGACGGGTTCACCGGTCATTTCCTGCCTGAATTCGAAATCCATGGTTGGTTTGGGACCGGTATCCGCCAGGACGAGGCGGGCCGGCAGGAGGAATTGGAAGAAAAGTAACAGCAGAAGGAGTTTTGTGAATTTAGGAATCATTTTGCCCTTGAGGATAGGATGATGGGAATCGGAATACGAGTGAGATTATACAATAGTCATAATTCGAGTTTGAATTATTAAAGCATATTCCTACAGCCGATGATAGAATTAGTCTATGACCACGCCTACTCAATTAAAGCTGGGACTTACAGGTACGGAAGAAATTCAGGAAACTAAAAAGCCTGAACTCTCCAATGGTCGTGCGAACAAGCTGGACCAGCAAGACCGTGCTTTTCACGATTGGTATCGGTTTGTGTTGTCTTTTCCACCGCACCTGGTAAGAGATTACATCCGAAAATTTGATTTGAATCAAAAGAGCGTGGTTCTGGACCCGTTTTGCGGAACAGGCACCACACTGGTCGAAGCCAAATTGGCGGGGATGAATGCAATTGGGCTGGAGGGAAATCCGTTCCCGCATTTTGCATCCTCTGTAAAAACAGATTGGAATACAGATGCAGATGAATTATCCACACGAGCACAACACGTTGCAGAAGAGGCATCACAGATATTCAAGTCACAGGGAATCGATGACAATCTCTCGTTGGATGATCTGAAAGACCTGGAACTCAAAGCACTTTTGCCCGAAACCCAAAAGCTGATTCTGGCTAATTCGATTAGTCCACTTCCATTACATAAAACATTAGTCTTATTTGAATGTCTGCAACAATTTGAAGGTGAGTCGTTTTATCGGCATGCGCTTTTGGCATTGGGAAATGCTTTGGTCTTCAAAATCAGTAATCTGCACTTTGGACCGGAAGTAGGCGTCAAGCATCCAAAAGCTGATGTACCTGTTGTTTCCAACTGGCTGCTGGAAGTCGAGAAAATGGCTAATGATTTGCGGCAAATTACGGGAAAATCATACCCTGATTCAAAAGTTTATTTGGCAGATGCCCGCAGTTTTGACATGATCGAGCCAAATTCTGTGGACGCTGTCATCACGTCACCTCCCTACCCCAATGAAAAGGATTACACGCGCACTACGCGGCTCGAGTCCGTCTTGCTTGGTTTTATCAACAGCAAGGAAGAATTGAGAGCGTTGAAGAAAGGCCTCATCCGCTCGAATACCCGCGGCATTTACAAAGGCGATGATGACGATCAATGGGTGTCTGAGTTTCCGGAAATCCAGCGCATTGCGGACAAGATAGAAAAACGGCGAATTGAGCTTGGAAAAGACTCAGGGTTCGAAAGACTCTATGCGCGAGCCACAAAACTGTATTTCGGCGGCATGGCAAAGCATTTAGCGGACCTTCGCAAGGTTCTTCGCCCGGGTGCAAAGCTCGCCTACGTAGTCGGCGACCAGGCATCCTATTTGCGTGTGATGATCAGGACGGGTCAGATATTAGGAGATATAGCCCAAAAATTGGGTTATGAGCTTGCTGGCATTGATCTATTTCGTACTCGTCTGGCAACTGCCACAAAGGAACAATTGCGAGAGGAAGTCGTCATATTACGCTGGAGAGGGTAAAACATGGAAAATAAGGGTCCGAATCGCTACACCAAAATCCTGGAAGCCATCTTCGCAAGACATTATGAAAAAGGCGCTAACGAGATCAACTTTGAGCGGGCTGAATTGAGTCAAGTCGCTGGGGAACTCGGCATCACCCTGCCCAAGAATTTAGGGGATGTACTGTATTCTTTTAGATACCGAACCCTTCTGCCCAAATCGATCACATCAAAAGCTCCGAAAGGTTACGAATGGATTATCAGACCAGCAGGCAAAGGGAAATACAAACTTGTGATCGTGAAGGAGTCCCTCATTGTTCCCTCAAGCATCCTGGCAGAGACCAAAATCCCTGACGCGACACCGGGTGTAATTGCCGCCTATGCACTCTCTGACGAACAAGCACTCTTGGCAAAACTTCGCTACAATCGACTGGTTGATATTTTCACTGGCTTAACTTGTTATTCACTCCAAAGCCATCTCAGAACCACACTCCGCGATGGTTCACAAGTTGAAACGGATGAAATCTATATTGGCTTGGATAAACGCGGAGCACATTATGTGTTACCCGTCCAGGCAAAAGGCGGGCGAGATAAAATCGGCATCGTACAAATAGAGCAGGATTTTGAACTTTGCTCGCTGAAATTCCCAAGCCTGGTTTGTCGAGGAATTGCCACGCAATTCATGGCAAAGAATCTCATCGCACTATTTGAATTTGAGCAGGCAGATGATGGGATCAAAGTAACTTCCGAAAAACATTACAGGCTTGTTCAACCTGATGAGCTATCGCCTGAGGAATTACAGAGCTATTCATTACGACAAAGTTAAAACGAGAAAACGATACGACTTTTCAGCCGATACTTTCATTGTAGGAAGAGCAAGTTCGGATGCTCTCCATCGTCAATCAGAAACAAAAACCGCAGGCTCAGCGCCTGCGGTTCAATGCTATTACCCGGGAAATTATCGGTTGCCCCCGCGCCAGCCGCCACGCCGGTTGGATGTGCCGACAATCGAGCCGTAGGTTGCCGCGTCCAGGTATTGCGGCGCGTATGTCTCGCCCGTCTGGCGCTGCAGCGTCGATGTGAACGCGCGCAGGTGATTCTCCGAACCTCTCAGCAAATTGCTGTAGACCAGCTTGATATCTGCGCTCGCGGTCCTGGCGATACGGGTTTGCAGGTCGAGGATGTCGATCTCCTCGATCGTAATGCCCACTTTCAACGCCTCCGCCAGCGACTTCGCTCCCTGTGCGACAAGCTGATCATACAGCTTCTGCAGATCAGGGTTAGTGAATTCGCCAACGCCCTTTCCGGCCGTGGGATCGGCAATCCCATACTGATCCAGCAGCCTTTTGATGGCAGCGGTATGAGTCGCTTCACTGTTCGCAATATTTTGAAAGACAGGCAATCTCCAGGTCGAGTAGAGAGTTACATACACGTCATGTGCCAGTTTCTCTTCCTCGCGCATAAAGATCAAATCCTCCTGTTCACTGGCGGAGAGATACGCCCCTGTGACAGAGGTTGTCTGTGCAGAGGCCGGCGTCACCGAACCAAACGCTGTTCCCACTACCGCGATCAATAATCCAACAATCAATATGTTTTTCATTTTCTATCCTTTCGATCAGGTTTTATATGATGGCAGTCTACCCGGCAGGCTTAAAGCGGGTTCAAACATTTGGTGAAGAATCTGTAAAGAGTTTCGCATTTGAGAGGCAATGACAGGTATCAACCTCGGGGCAAGCCCCGAACCCCTTCTTACGCAGCAAGCTGCGGGGTATGGAACCCGCGAGAGAATCAATATCTTTACACAATCTTCATATATCCTTTATTCCGCATATACAAATAAAAATTACACTGCGTGCACAATAAATTTTGGAGGTACGCATGGTAAAGGTATTTGGAAAGCGGGTTCGCTTATTTCGCCCACGTACAATTTGGATTCGCAAACTCGTACAATGGTTCTTCTTTTTGCTTATCGCCCTGATCGCTGTCAACCATACGCTGGCGGAAAGCGGCTCGGCGATCCCGGTCCTTTCGAGCGCCTCCCTGCATGCGGTCTGTCCCTTTGGCGGCGTGGTGACTCTCTACACCCTTGCCTCCAGTGGAGTGCTTGTCCAAAAGATCCATAGTTCCGCGCTTGTCCTGGCAGGCTTGAGCCTGCTGCTCGCGATCTTCTTCGGTCCCGTGTTTTGTGGCTGGATCTGCCCGCTGGGCACGGTCCAGGAGTGGGTCGGCAAGCTGGGGCGCAAGCTCTTCAAGCGCCGCTACAACCATTTTGTCCCGACGAAGCTCGACAACATTTTGCGCTACGCGCGCTATGGGATTTTGATCTGGGTCCTCTACGTCACCGCGATCAGCGGCACGTTGATCTTCGAGGCGTACGATCCCTATTTCGCTCTCTTCAACTTCTGGAGCGGCGAGGTCGCGCCGACGGCACTGCTCATCCTGGGCACGACACTCGTGCTCTCGGTTTTCGTCGAACGACCGTGGTGCAAATACGCCTGTCCCTACGGTGCGGTGCTGGGGCTGACCAATCTCTTCCGCGTGTTCTCGATCAAGCGCGCTGCCTCCACCTGTAAGGCAGATGGCGCCTGTTCCATCATGTGTCCCATGAATATTGCCGTGGATAACAAAACCGTCGTGCGCGATCACCAGTGCATTTCCTGCCTCGAATGCACCTCGGAAGCGATCTGTCCCGTTGCAAAAACCGTCGTCTTCACCAGCGGAGGCCTGAAATGACGCTCACGTCCAAACCTCTTGCAGCTATTCTTTTTATTGTCATGTTTGGCGGCATCTCGGTCTCGTCCGCGCTGGGCTGGTGGCAGACCGAGTCCGCGAAAGTCCCGGCCGCGTTCACGGAAGGTGAGTTTGCGGGTCAAGCCAACCCGGCCGATATCCGCGGTTCGTACACCTTTGGCGACATCGCCAATTCATTCGATGTCGCGCCGGATGTTCTTGCGCGGGCGTTCCAGATCACAAGCGACGATCCCGCCTCGTTTGCCGTGAAGGATTTGGAATCTCTTTACCTCGATAGCGGATATGAGATCGGCACAAATTCAATCCGCTTGTTCGTCGCATTTTATGCCGGTCTGCCATTTGACACCACCGGACAGGAAATCTACCTTCTCAAGCCTGCAGCAGATATTCTCCTGGCGGATGCAACGCTGACTCCTGAACAGACGGCGTACCTGCAAGCCCATACCGTGGAAGTCGCTCCCGCGGACGTCGAAGCGGCTCCCGCTCCAAGTGAGGAGTCGGCCCCTGAAACGGAATCCGCTCCCCCTGCGCCCGACCCGACGACATCCAGCACGGAAGAGTATCTTGTCAAGGGCAAAACAACCTTCGGAGAGCTGCTCCAATGGGGCGTCCCACAGGATGTCATCGAACAAATGATCGAGGCGCCCATGCCCGATCTCGCCATGACAGTCAAGGATCATGCAACTGCAACCGGATTGGATTTTGAAACTCTCAAAACTCAGTTACAGGCAGAAGTTGACAAGATAAAAAAGTAAAATAAAAACCGCAGGCTCAGCACCTGCGGTTCATTTCTAAATCGGGAATCAATTCGAGCGGGTTTGATTCATCAAAATCTTGATCGTGGTCGCAAACATCACTTCCACTTTTTCGGGAGCCCATCCGGTCTCCTGCGCGACCCTTTGAATGACTTCCTCTTTCGTTTCCTTGTCGCCCGCGATCGCCAGGAGAGTATGTAACCACACCTGGGGATTGATTTTGAAATTCTCCCTGTTTTGCAGATCAAAATCGTTGTCCATCGGCTTTTCCTCTTCAACCTGAAGTAGGTATTATATCCTTGCCACCCCATCTGAGCGCCCGGTTGTAACCTATTCGTTGGAATTAATTTGCCTGTAACATGGATAGTTACAGGCAAATTAATGCTGCCAGGGATTACCAGACTCGGATTTCAGTATTTATCGCCGCCGGCCGCCGATCAAACCCAGGATGAGAAATACCAGCGCCACGCCAATCAGGAAACCAAGGTTATATTCACGCCCATTATTGTGAACCTCGTACATCTGCATATCCGGGTTGAAGAAGGATCCGATGGCAGTGACAGGGGCAATGAGTCCATGCCAAAGCCCTTCCGCAACGCCTGCCACGCGGCCGTTGTCAGCCGGCTCGTTCGCGAGCGGATTGGGACCCGGTGTAGTCAGTTGGATTGTGGATTCGGGCGTGTTGACTTCCAGGCTGGAACCCGGAGCACAACCGGTCGCGAAAACGAGCACGATCGCAATCAAAATGAGTAGTTTATTCATCTCTGCCTCCTGGGTTGTTTAACGATGGTCGGTCGTTTTTCGTTGCGCACCGACTACCCGCGCTCAGTGCTGAAGCGGTACCGACTGGTTTTTAGATTTCATTTCTTGCCTCTATTACGATCTCGAACAGCAAATTTCAAACACACCGGCATGGACACCTCCACTTGATGCCCGGTCCTGAATAATTGACCGCTTTCCGCATCGATCCCAAAGACAACAATGTTATCTGTGTTCTGATTTGCGGCCAGCAGAAAAGTGCCACCTGGATCAATCGCAAAGTTACGCGGTTCCTTTCCGCCAGTGGAGGTATGGCTTCGATAAATCAGCTTGCCGGTATTTTCATCTATGAAAAAGCAAACGAGGCTGTCGTGTCCCCGGTTGGAGGCATACAGATATTTTCCATGAATATGCAGGTCTGCACTCAGGTTTCGGCCCTGGTAGCCCTCCGGCAAGGTCGTGATCGTCTGGATTTCTTCGAGATTTCCGGAGTCAGGATGGTAGCGGAAAACGATCAGAGTGGCATTCAGCTCATTGAGCAGGTACATGTATCGCCCGTTGGGATGGAAGCTGAAATGGCGCGGACCCGCACCCGGCTGGACCCTGACCTCCGTGTGTTTATTCAGCTTTCCATGTTCCAGGTCCATTTGGTAAACCAGCAGTTTGTCCGCGCCCAGGTCCGTAGCAATGGCAAAACGATTTGTCGGATCGGGCCGGATGCAGTGCGCGTGCGGATCGGTTTGACGTTCGGGATCCACGCTGGAGCCGGAGTGCTGAACCTCATCGCTCGCGGGTCCCAGCCCTCCATCCGGCTGGATTGGGAGCATGGCGACCCTTCCGCTGCTGTAGTTGGCGACGAGAGCAAAGCGGCCCGTCTGCTCGATGCTGATATAACAGGGATCCTGGCCGCGCGAGGAATGGGCATTCAATAAAGTGAGTTCACCGGATCCCGGATCGACGGCGAAGGCGCTCACACCACCTCCTTCCTCCCCGGCAAAGCTCCCGACTTCATTCACCGCGTAAAGAAAATCCTTTTGTGGGTGCAGGTCCAGAAAAGAGGGATTCAAGACACCTTTTACCTCCCACTCGAATTTCAGTTCGCCGGAGGAGGGGTCCATCCGATAAACATAAATCCCCTTGCTTTGACTGCCTTCATGCTCTGTGTAGGTTCCAACAAATAGGACTTGGTTTTTGGATGCAACAGACACGTTTTTCTCCTGCCTCCGAGTTTTAATATATGATTGAAACTGCAGCCTGAATATTATACCGGTACTACACTCAACCTTCTCCGTGACCGAATCCTGCTTTATACTCAAAAAAAATTACCATCAAGATCGCCAGAGGCTGAGGTCATGAAATGACAAAAACCATTCGCAGCGCCCTGATCGGTTGGGGAATCATCACGGGCTTGATCCTCCTTGAATTCATCTGGATTTACAGCCGGCATGGATTCGATGGCTTCCGGGCATTCATGCAGGAAGCCGTTTACACCCACATCCCCATTGCGCTGGCTTCCGCCGCATTGACCTGGCTCCTGGCGGGATTGCTGCTGTGGTTGATTCTGACGGGCAGGTTCACAAAGGCGGCGGGACTCACCTGGGCCGGCTTTTTCATCCTCGCATTTCTTTATATCAACATATTGCGTGAAAGAGTCAGGTACGGGGACATTGACTACTATACCCAGGCGGCGTTCGCGCTCATCCGAAACCAGCCCCTGCCCGACACCTATTTCTACCCTCCTTTATGGGCGACGCTGCTCTCCTTCCTGACGCCGCTGGGCGAGAACGGCATCCTGCTCGTCGCCTGGATCGCGAACGTGCTGTCGTTCCTGCTGTTTTATTTCCTGCTGCATCGCACGCTCGAGCTTTATCAGTTCAAACCCTATGCCGCGGCGCTGACCGCCACGCTATTCCTCCTGGTCAACATGCCGGTCCTGCGGACGTTCATGTACGTGCAGGTAAACTTCCATGTGATGAACTTCATTCTCCTGAGCATTCTCTTTTACAGGGACCGCCCGCTGCTGTCTGCTTTGATGCTGGCGCTGGCAATCCATTTCAAGGCTTCGCCCGCCGTCCTGGTTCTGGCTTTCCTGCTTCCGCGCAACTGGAAGTGGCTGCTCTCGTTCGCCTGTAGTTTGATCCTGGTCGCATTGTTTCCGGCTGCCTTTTATGGCACCAGCCCATACTTCGACTTCATCAACAACTTCCTGTTCATCAATGCGCCCCATGGCTTGAGCCTGCACGACAGCTCGTTCGATTCCGCGCTCGGCATGACGCTTTCCTACGTCCGCGCCGACGCTGCGATCGTCCGCGTGCTGGTTCTCCTGGCAAAAGGGATCACCGCCGCGGTCGTGATCTTCCTGTGTGTCCGCACGCGGGGATTCCTTTCCACTGCGGAAGGCAAAAACCGGCTCTTCGATGCCGTCATTCCGCTGTTCCTCGGCATGACGCTTTTATCGCCGCTGGTTTGGGAACATCACGCCATCTTCCTGAGCCTGCCCTTCCTGCTGCTCCTCAAAAAAGTAGAGTCCCCCGCGGAATGGATATCCTATGGCGCGGTCTATTTGCTGGTGTTCCTGCTCCCCACGTTTGACTACTTCCCATGGTCGTATGGGCGTCTGTTGGGAATCCTGATCCTGCTGCTCTTATTGTGGAAATCACATCAGCGCAGCAGCAACACCTTTTTCCCTCTTTTCAACACCTGGGCTGAGTCTCTTTTCGACTTGAAAACGCAGACAAAAACAGCCTGAGACTCACTTGCCCTTCTCTTCCTGCTCCAGTTCCATCAGCAGCAGGTCCAGCGCGCCGACGGAGATTTGCAGCTCGCGCAGGGAAATCAGCATGGAGGCCATCATCAGGATCAACGCCAGCGCGAAGGTCCACTGCCCGGCTGCGATCCAGCCCGCGAAGAGGGCGAACATGCTGATCACACAAACCAGCAGGCTGAGCACGCCGAAGATCTGCATATTGCGAATCAAATAGGTACGATAGCGCAGATTCGCGATTTGACCGAGCAAATTATCGGTCGCCTCATTCTTGTAGCGGTCGTGCAAATTGCGGATGATGGTAGCAATGGTCAGAAACCGATTCGTGTACGCCAGCAGCAGCAGGGAGATGGCTGGGAATAAAAGAGCGGGGGTGGTGAGAGTAAGTTCCATGCGGAGATTATATCGCTTCAGACCTCACCCCCGCATCCGCTGCCTCCCTGAACAGGTTGCGCTCACATCCTGATGAGTACGGCAGGGGAAACTTAAGCCAGCGTAAACGCCACACGGTTGGGATTGACCAGCGCCATTGGCACCTGTAAAGTAGCCATTTGCGGCAGATGTGGATTGCTGACGGAAACATCGTAGATGGACGTCCAGTTGACGCGAGCCATCTCCAGGCTGGCGCTTATTTCCGTCTGTGTCGAGATGCGGAGTTTCCCCTTCATGACAAACGTCCCCACCAGGACCTCCACAGCTTCCATGGTGCGATTGGCTTCGCCAGAGTCATAGTCCAACGGCTCATCCGTCGGAGGCAGGGTGTGAAAAGCAACTGCCTCGGAGGCGGGGAAATAAATTTCCGAATAAGAGAGTGCCTTCGCGGGACCTCCCCCAAATACAAGGACATGGGGTTTAAGGATGTGCAGATAGCGGGGCGCGCCATCCGTCCGCAGCCAGATATTGACTCGCAGAACGCTTTGTTTTGTCACTAGATCGCCGCGCACAACGCTTTGCTGTGTGTACAGCATTACCGGGGTCGTCTTTTCATCGGGCCTCAGAATATACATGGCTGCCTCTCCCTGAATATTATACACTTGCCTGCATCTGTTATACTGTAATATAGCTTTCAACTTTGAAATTTAGCGGATCGTGATGGAAAATCGATATGATGCACAATAAGCGCTGGGTGGTTGCCCCACCCATTACTTTACAGGCCGACGAAGCACTTGCCAAGTTCCCGCCTATTCTAAAACAAATTTTGTTCAACCGCGGCCTGGCGACGGACGCGGAGGCCCGCGCCTTCCTCAAGGCAGAACCGAACGCAGGTACAGACCCTTTTCAATTGACCGGCATGGCTGCCACGGTGGACCGGATCTGTTACGCGCTCGAAAAGAATGAGTCCATCGCGATCTATGGGGATTACGATGTGGACGGCGTGACCGCCACGGCGCTGCTGGTACAAGCGCTGGGAACGCTTGGGGGAAATGTGCGCGGCTATATCCCGAATCGCTTCGATGAGGGCTACGGTCTCAACAAGGAAGCGCTGGACTCCCTCAAAGCCGACGGCGTCAGACTGGTGATCACCGTCGATTGCGGCATCCGCTCCCCGGACGAAGCGGCTCACGCGCGGACCCTCAGCCTGGATCTCATTATCAGCGACCATCACCACCCCGACGGCGAGAACCTGCCTCCGGCACTGGCGGTCATCAACCCGAAACAGCACGGCGATCCGTACCCCGACAAGGACCTGGCAGGCGTCGGCATCGCCTACAAAATCGTCGAAGCGCTGATTCAAGAAAGAGGAAAGCGCCGCCCTGAGGCTCTCGAAGGGACGAAAGATGCCTCTTTCCTCTTTCCTCTTTCCTCTCTGCTTGATCTCGTCGCCCTCGGCACCGTTGCCGATCTTGCCCCGCTCGTCGGCGAGAATCGCGTGCTGGTACGCCGCGGCCTTCGCCAGATCCGCGAGACCCAGCGGCAGGGACTCTTCTCGCTGGCAGGCGTCGCAGACATAAAAATCGATAAAGTCACGGCCGGGGACATCGGCTTCATGCTGGGACCGCGCCTGAACGCCTCCGGCCGGCTCGAATCCGCTTTGGCTTCGTTCGAGCTGCTCACCACCACCGACTTCATGCGTGCCGGCCAGCTCGCCATGCAGCTCGATACACAGAACCGTCAGCGCCAGGCATTGACCCGTGCCATGCAGGAACAAGCCGAAGCGATTGCCATGAGCGAGGACCCCGAAGCGTTCCTGCTTTTTGCCGCCCACGAGGATTTCAACCCCGGTGTGGTGGGGCTGGCGGCTTCCCGTCTCACGGAGGTTTACTACCGTCCCGCGATCGTTGCGGCGAAAAATGCCGAAGAGACGCGCGGCTCGTGCCGCTCGATCCCTGAGTTCCACATCACCGACGCGCTCGATCAGTGCAAGGATTTGCTTGTCCGGCATGGCGGGCACGCCGCGGCGGCGGGCTTCACGGTCAGGAATGAAAACCTCCCTGAACTGGTCGCGCGTTTGAAGCAGATCGCCAAAGACCAGCTTGGCTCGAAAGATCTGCGTCAAACCCTCATGGCTGACATGGAAATCCCGCTTTCCGATTTGAACTTCGAGGTGTTGAAGCATCTCACCTATCTGGAGCCGACCGGTTATGGCAATCCGGAGGCGGTCTTTGTCTCGCGCAATGCCAAAGTCAAGGTCGCGCGGACGGTCGGGGCAGAGGGCAAACATTTGAAACTGACATTCGAGGATGAGCGCGGCGCAACCTATGATTCGATCGGGTTCCGGATGGGACACCTCAAACCCGATCTTCCGCCGCGTGTGGATCTTCTCTATCACCTCGAAGCAAACGAATATAACGGGCGGACGACCCTGCAGCTGAATCTGAAAGATTTGAAACCGGCCGGGATACCTGATTAGACGATAGACCACGGACAACGGACGATGACAGGAGGAAATGGTCCATGGTCTACCGTCCATCGTCGAGTTAACAGTACTGCAAGGTTTGCGTTTGTCGGACCCGGTTTATCTGCAACTCTTCTGAAAAAGCGGCGTATAAGAAAGTGAGTTTAGTTCACAAGAGCGTCAGCCTTGTGGAGGTTTTATCATCCCGCCTGGCTGGCTAATCAGCCAGCCTTCGCGAGGCGAATGGACTCTGTAATTCAGGAGAAAAATATGAATACACAATTTACAGAAAAACCTACCCTGGTGAATGTCATCGCCTGGATGACGCTTGCCAGCGGCATCGTCAATCTCTTTTGGGGCCTTGGACTCTCACTTACTGTACTGGCAACTATCATTGGTGTAGTCTGCACGCCGTTCACGATTCTGCCTACCATCCTGGGCATTTTCGAGATCATTTACGCAGCAAAATTGATGAGCAATCCCCCGCAGACGGTCCAGCCATCTACCACGATCGCCATCCTCGAGGTTGTTTGCGTTCTGGCGTTCAACATCTTTTCCGTGGTGGTCGGCATCCTTGCACTGGTCTTCTATAACGACGTCACAGTCAGGGATTACTTTGCGCGGCTCAATGGGACTCTCGCTCCTGCGGCGCCTGTCACGCCCGTTCCACCGGTTGAGCCCACTCCTGCCTCGGAACCCGAGCCGACTCCCGTTGCTCCGGAAGAAGCCGCCCCGGCAGAGGAACCGCCTGCCCCCGAGCCTGCACCTGAAGAGACTCCGCAAAAGCCAAAGCGCTCTCGCAAAGTGGCAGGAAAATAAGCGAATAAAGACTTCCAGGGCTGAATTGGAAGTCTTTGTGTTTAATTAAGATGATTTTTCTCCTCTTGACTCTCATTCCCGTCAACCATACAATGGAATTACAATTAAATGGGTAGCAGGGAAGAGTCTCAAAGTAGTGACGACTTTAGTCGTCCAAACCTGAGCGACTGAAGTCGCTACTACGGTGAGCGCCGAAGGTGCAAGTCTGGAACAGGCGAAACCAGATGAAACTCTCAGGCAAAAGGACCCTGTCCCCAAAAAACTCTGGAAAATCCCTTTCAGGGATACCGACGGTGTAAATTTGGTCAGCTAGTCTGTTAGTCACATGGTCATGTGGTCAAGGAGTCAGGACTACAAGACCATACAACCAGACAACCAGGCGACTAAACGAATCTCTCAGGTCCAATAACAGAGGCGCGCGATCGTACTCGTGCGCCTTTTACGTTTAATCGCCAGCATCTTATGGAGTCCAGGAGCTTGCTCCTGAAATTTCGACAGCAAGCTGTCGGACTCCAAAATCTCTAAAGGAGCAAAACCTCATGAACGCACCTGCCAATCTGAAATACACAAAGTCCGACGAGTGGTTCGACCCCGCGACCGGCGCGATGGGCATCAGCGACTACGCCCAGTCCCAGCTCTCCGACATCGTCTTCGTGGAGATCCTGGTCGAGGAAGGCGACACCATCGAGGCTGGCAAAGCGATTGCCTCGGTCGAATCGGTCAAAGCCTCGGCGGAGATCTACGCCCCCGCGGGCGGGAAAGTGACCGCCGTCAACAAGGGCCTTTCCGACAAGCCCGAGACCCTCAACTCCGATCCCTACGGCGCAGGCTGGATGGTCAAAGTGGAGGGCGGCGCGGCCGGCGAAACCCTGGACTCCGCCGCATATGAAAAACATTGTGAGGAACGGTCGCACTAGACTACCCATGTCGTTGCGAGAAGTGACGCCTTTGGCGTCACTTCTCGCAACGACATCGAAAGGCAAATTATGTCTTATATCCCCATCAGCCCCAAAGAACGGGATGCGATGCTGGAGACTGTCGGTGTCAAGTCGCTGGACGACTTGTTCGAGGCTGTCCCCGCCAGACACCGCTTCCCAATGCTAAACCTGCCTCCCGCGCTGACCGAAATGGAAGCCATGGAGGAGTTATCTGGTCTCGCGCAAGCCAATGAGAACGTGCGCAGTGACCTGGTCTCCTTCCTGGGCGCGGGTATGTATAACCACTATATCCCCTCGGTGGTGGATCACATCCTGCGGCGCGGCGAGTTCTACACAGCCTATACTCCTTACCAGCCGGAAATCTCACAGGGCACATTACAGGCAATCTTCGAGTATCAATCCCTGATGGCTGCGCTCACCGGCATGGAGGTCTGCAACGCTTCGCATTACGACGGCGCGACAGCCACCGCCGAAGCGGTCAACCTGGCGTACGCACAGTTCCGCGGCAAGCGCAGGAAAGTCGTCGTCTCTCCTGCCGTCCACCCACAGTATCGCGCCGTCATCCGCACCTACATCCAGGGCACGGACATGGAACTCGCGGGCGACAATCCAAATACCGACCTCGACTCGCAGCCCGATGAACTGGCAACCCTGATCGACGAGAATACATCCCTGCTCGTCGTTCAGTATCCCGACTTCTTCGGGCGCGTCTACGATTACGCCAAGCTGATCGAAGCCGCGCACGCCAAAGGGGCGCTGGTCTGCATCGTTGCCAATCCCACGGCCCTGGCGCTGTTCAAGACACCCGGCTCCCTGGGCGCGGACATCGTCGTCGGCGACGGGCAGCCGCTGGGCATCCCGATGTGGTACGGCGGACCCAGCGTCGGCTTTTTCACGACCCGCAGGAGTTTCGTCCACAAGATGGCGGGCCGCCTGGTCGGCGAGACCGTCGACAATCGCGGGCAGCGCTCCTACGTCCTGACACTGACCGCCCGCGAGCAGCACATCAAGCGTGAGCGCGCCACGTCCAACATCTGCACCAATCAGGGCTTGATCGCCCTCGGAACGGCTGTTTATCTTTCGCTGCTCGGCAAAAAAGGTTTGCGGCAGGTCGCCGAACTTTGTTACCAAAAGGCACACTACGCCGCGCAGCAGCTCAGCCAGATCGACGGCATGGGACTGTGTTTCAGCGAGCCGTTCTTCCACGAGTTCGCATTGTGCCTCAATCGCCCCGTCGCGGAGGTCAATGCCCATCTGCTCGATCACGGCATCCTCGGCGGATACGATCTCGGGCAGGATTATCCTGCCCTCAAGGATCACATGCTGATCGCCGTGACCGAGATGAACAGCAAGGAAGATATCGATATGCTGGTGAATATTTTATCGGAGGTGAGCCATGGTTAACGCCGCTTCGACTGCGAAACATCGTCCTTCGACAGGTTCAGGACCTGTTCCTCCGCTCAGCGCGAAAATAGTGGAACCGACGGTCTTCGACCTGTCCTCCCCCGGGCGAATTGGCGTGACGATGCCCGATCCAGACGTCCCGGAAACGACTCTGCCTCCCAGGGAGCTTCTGCGCTCGGACCTGCCCCTGCCCGAGCTCGCCGAAGTGGATGTGGTCCGGCACTACATGCATCTCAGCAGCTTCAACTACAGCGTGGACAGCGGCTTCTATCCACTCGGCTCGTGTACGATGAAGTACAACCCGAAGATCAACGAAGACACGTGTCGCCTTCCGGGATTTTTACACACTCATCCCTTGCAGCCGATTGAAACGGTGCAGGGTAATTTGCTCCTGATGTACACCCTGCAGGAATGGTTGAAGGAGATCGGCGGCTATGCGGCAGTGACCCTGCAGCCTGCTGCGGGCGCGCACGGCGAGTTTACCGGCGTGCTGATGATGCGCGCCTACCACAAGTCACGCGGCGACACGAAGCGCGTGAAGATGATCATCCCCGATTCCGCACATGGGACCAATCCCGCCTCGGTCGGCATGATGGGACTGCAGGTGGTACAAGTCCCGTCGGACGAGCGCGGCAACGTGGACCTCAAAGCCCTCGAAGCCGCCTGTGACAATACCGTCGTCGGCATGATGCTTACCAACCCGAACACGCTCGGTCTCTTCGATGAGAACATCGAGAAGGTCATCGAGCTGGTGCACGGCTGCGGCGGCTTGATGTACGGCGACGGCGCGAACCTCAATGCCCTGCTTGGCATCGTCCGCCCGGGCGACCTGGGCTTCGACGTGATGCACTTCAACCTGCACAAGACCTTCTCCGTCCCACACGGCGGCGGCGGACCGGGTGTCGGCCCCGTCGGCGTCGCGGCGCGCTTGGCGGACTTTTTGCCGGAGCCGCTCGTCGGCATGATCGAAGAAGGCGACGATGACACGGCTCCGCTGTATGGCTTCCTCAAACCCGCCAAATCCATTGGGCGTATGAAAGCCTTCCACGGTCATTTCGGCGGCGGCTTCGTGCGCGCCTTCACCTACATTGCCATGCACGGACCCGACGGGCTCAAGGATATTTCGCAGTACGCCGTGCTGAACGCGAATTATCTTCTCGCAAGATTGCGCGATACTTATCGTGTTCCGTTCGACCGCATCTGCATGCACGAATTTGTCGCGGAAGGGCGTTTCGAAGGTTCCGATGTGCGCGCGCTGGACATCGCCAAGCGCCTGATCGATTACAACTTCCACCCACCCACAAACTACTTCCCACTCATCGTCCATGAAGCGCTGATGATCGAGCCGACCGAGACCGAGAACAAGGACACGCTCGATGCCTTCACCGACGCGCTGATCAAGATCGCGGAGGAAGCCAAAACCCAGCCCGACCTGCTCCACAACGCTCCGAGCACCACGCGCTTCGGCAGGATGGATGAGGTCAAGGCGGCGAGAGAGTTGGTGCTGTGCTGCGGGCTGCCGGAGGATTACAGTAACCAGTAGTCAGTGGACAGTATTCAGTGAAACAGGAAAGTCTCAGAGATGTTTAGGTCTCTGGGGCTTTTTGATTACCCATCTCGTTCCAACAGTATAATCAGGCGGGACAAAAACCAATGACCACACCCATCGATCAGCAAAGCCGCTGGAAAACTTTTTTCATGAAATACAGCCACAATCAACGATCGCTGCGCCTTTTGCTGGAAATTGCAGCCGCCTTCGTGCTGATTCTGGCTCTTGCATTGCCGCGTCTTCTGGCACTCGATCACTTCGTCACCACCGACGAACGGCTCTGGCTGGAACGTTCAGGCAGGTTCTATTACGCCCTGGCTCATCGTGATTTCGCCGCGACATTCCAGAGAAGTCATCCCGGGGTAACGGTGATGTGGGCAGGGCTGACTGGTTACACGAGAGTTTATCCCGAGTATCGTGAAAGCTATCAAGACCAGGACCGCCCGATCGGGTTGGGAACACTCTCGAAACGTGACTTCAACCTGCCGCTCCGGATTCTGGCGGCAGGACGCCGGACCATGGTCCTGCTGCATGTGCTGGTACTGGGTTTGAGTTTCCTGTTCGCTCGTCGATTGTTCGGTACATTGCCGGCCCTGGCAGGCTTCCTGCTGATCGCTTTCGATCCTTTCCATATCGCCCTGTCCAAGGTGCTGCACCTGGACGGTCTGCTGGCAAATCTGATGCTGCTATCGCTGCTAGCCTTCCTGGTATATCTGGAGGAACGCAAGAGGACCGCGTTCCTGGTTTCGGCTGCGGCGGCCGGTCTGGCAGGGCTGACGAAATCCACTGGCTTGTTCCTCGTTCCGTTGATCGTCCTGCTGGGACTGCTCACCCCGCTATATTCGAGAAGCGACCGGGGCGAGGCAGGCTGGCGAAAATCTGTCAGCCGCAGTGTAAGAGAGTTGGCAGCCTGGGGCGGGATTGCTGCGCTGGTATTCTTCCTGCTCTGGCCGGCGATGTGGGTGGATCCGGTGGGTAGCCTGGTCCGGATCTTTACAGATGCCGTTGGCTATGCCCAGGGGGGACACGAATCCCCCGTGTTTTTCAACGGGAAGATCTACCCCGGCGGTGAGATCCCTGACCTTAACTTCTATCCGATCAATTTCCTGTGGCGCACCACCCCGGTCACGCTGTTGGGCTTGCTGGCAGTACCGATTCTGCTCCTCCGAAGGAAACCTGTTTTTCCGCAGGATCGTCCAGGGAGCCAGGTGAACGTTCTTCACAATGTGGATCGTCAAAAATGGGCAATCGCCGCATTGCTGCTCTTCGCCCTGGGGTTCAGCGCTTTAATGACTCTGGGATTAAAGAAGTTTGATCGTTACATGATGCCCTCCATCGTGCCACTGGACCTGGTAGCAGGGATAGGGCTGGTCTGGCTGGTCGCATGGGCAAGGCAGGGTTTGCATACAAGGTGGAGAATTATTCTCACAGGAGTGGTGCTTCTCGGTTTTGTTGCCATGCAGGCAACACTGGCATGGAAAGCTTTCCCCTATTTCTTCAACTACTACAATCCACTGCTCGGGGGCAGCCGGCAGGCGCTGACGGTGATGCAGATCGGATGGGGCGAGGGCCTGGACCAGGCCGCGCGTTACATCAACGACAAACCCAATGCGGACCAGATCCGTGTGATGGCCTGGTATGCGGGCGGACCGTTTTCTTATTTCTCCAAAAGTCGTGTCAGCGCGCTGGATGTCGATCACCCATGGTCGGCTGCCGACTGGGATGAGTTCAATAAATCAGACTATGTGGTTGTCTACATTCACGAGTGGCAGCGGGATCTTCCCACCGAGGTATTGGACCGTTTGAGAGGCATGACGCCGGAATACTCCGTCTGGGTCGACGGGCTGGAGTACGTGCGGGTTTATAAAATCCGATAAGGAAACTTTCATCATGTCTCGAACCTTTCATCGCGACCGCTTCACGTGGCTGGCTTATTGCGCGCTGGCTTTCTATGCGTATTTTCTCAACGTCCTGGGACCGATCACGCCCTTCCTAAAAGAAGAACTTCGGCTATCTTATACGGTGAGCAGCTTTCACTTCACGGCGTTCGCTGTGGGTATCTTATTGATCGGTTTCGGCGGGCACCTGCCCATCCAGCGGATGGGTCGCTGGCGTTCGCTGTGGATCGGGATGCTCGGCATCAGCCTGAGTGCCCTGCTCCTGTTGTCGGGCAGGAACCCGATCGTCACAATCGGAGCCTCTTTTCTGATGGGATCGATCGGTTCGCTCATCCTTGCCATTGTCCCTGCTGCGCTTTCGGACCGGCATGGCGAAATGAGGGCGGTCGCCCTCTCGGAAGCGAACGTCATTTCATCACTGATCGCCGCCGCCGCAGGTTTGATGGTGGGATGGTCCGCCCATTTGACCGGCAGCTGGCGCCCGGCGTTGGGGATCGCGGCATTTACTCCGCTCTTCCTTTTCCTGGGTTTTGGGAAAGGCGCTTCCGCAACGGACTCGTCCTCCATGGAAGAGACAAGCCGGTCCAGCCAGCCGCTATCCCCGCTGTTCTGGGTGTATTGGGTGGCGATCGTTCTGGCTGTCTCTGTGGAGTTTTGCATGATCTTCTGGAGCACTTCTTATCTGGAGAAGGTGCTCGGCCTGCTCAAAGCCAACGCCGCCCAGGCTGCCAGCCTGTTCCTGGTCGGGATGATTCTGGGTCGCATGGCAGGCAGCCGGCTGGTCCAGCGCTTTTCCACACCGCGTGTGGTCCTGATCTCGATCCTCACCGCGCTGGCTGGCTTTCTGGTTTTCTGGCGGGCGGAGAACATTCTTCCCGGACTGAGCGGCCTGTTTCTCACGGGACTGGGCGTTGCAAGTTTGTATCCTTTGCTCCTTTCGCTCGCGATCGGCGCCGCGGACGGGAACACGGTCCAGGCGAGCGCCCGCGCGACCCTGGCATCCGGCACCGCCATCCTGGCTCTGCCGCTGGTCCTGGGTCGCCTGGCAGATCAGACCGATATCCGTTCAGCCTATGGCGTCGTCCTCGTACTGCTGATCGGTGTTTTCCTGATCAGTCAGATTGCGGGGAGGGTCTCTTCGGCACATAAATAATGGAATCGATTACTGTATAATAAAATCATGAATACTGCGAGCGGGAGCCGTTGGGTAAAATCCATTTTCGTTTTTGCAGCCAAAGTCACTATCACCTTAACAATCCTGACCATCGTTATGAGCCTGCTCGAGGTCGATCATATCCTGCATCCGCCGCGCACCGTCCCGCAGGGAAAGACGCTCAGAAAATATAAGATTGACTATCGGCCCGTTGACCTGACCACCGCGGATGGGGTGCGACTCTCGGCCTGGTATACGCCTCCAGGGAATGGCGCGGTGATTCTACTTGCACATGGATATGGCAATAAACGCCCGGAGTGGGTCTACGCGCTGCTGGCAAGGAAAAAGTATGGTGTGCTTGCCTGGGATGCGCGAGCGCATGGCGAAAGTGATGGGGATATTTCGACCATTGGGTATCTGGAAGTGCTGGACGTCAAAGCTGCGCTGGATTACGTACTGGCTCAACCGGGTGTGGAGCATGTCGGCGCGTGGGGCGGCTCGATGGGCGGCGCGACGATTATCCGTGCCGCAGCCCGGCTTCCACAGATTGAAGCCTTATTTATCGACAGTTCATTTACCTCTCTCGAAGATGAGTTCAACTATCTTGTGCCGTATCCGGTCATTAATCCGCTCGCGAAGTTTATCGTCACTTCCAGGACCGGGTTAAGGCTCGAGCATGTCAACCCATTGAATGACATTTCCAAAATCAGCCCGCGCCCGGTATATATCGTTCAAGGCATGGGGGACAGCGTTGCGCCTCCGGATTCGGGCGAGAAACTCTTCCATGCGGCCGGCGAGCCGCGCTATCTATGGAAACAGGAAAATGTTCCGCACCTTTCCGGGTATCTGGATAATCCCCGCCGGTATCAAAGAAGGCTGGTTGATTTTTTCGATGAATGGTTGTTAGGAAAATAAGAGGAAGAAATGCAAGCACTTATTTTCGACCTGGACGGCACGCTGGTCGACACAGTTTATGCCCATATCTTTGCCTGGCAGAAAGCCCTGGCGGAGGCAGGCATGGCGATCGAAGGCTGGCGCATCCACCGTAAGATCGGGATGAGCGGCGGGCTCTTTACCCGCGCGGTCGCGCGGGAACTTGGGCGCGACCTCACCCCGGAGGAAGTCGAAGCCCTGCAGCAGCGACATGGCGAAATCTTCATCCAGCTTCTGCCGGAACGCCGGCCTCTGCCCGGCGCCATCGAGTTGATTCGATTTCTATATGCGAATAACATCCTGTTCGGGATTGCAACCTCCGGCCGCCGCCCGGAGATCAATGGCTCACTCGATATCCTCGGCATCCGCCCGGAAACGGTCGTGGTCGAACGCGGCGATGTGCTGCGCGCCAAACCCGAACCGGACCTCTTCCTGGCCTGCCAGCAGCGGATGGGGGTCAGCGCGGGCGACTGCTACGTGGTCGGCGACGCGGTCTGGGATCTGCTGGCGGCGCGGCGGGCAGGCATGTTGAGCATTGGATTGCTGAGCGGCGGTTACGGGGAAGATGAATTGAGCAAGGCCGGCGCCTATCGGGTCTATCGCGACCCGGCGGAACTGCACCGCTCGCTCGATGAACTCGGCGTGCTGCCATAATTCCATGAAGAGTGTTATTATCACTTTGTGAAGTCAGTATCCGCCATAAACATCCAAACTTTCATCTCGAGCCTGCTCAGTGATCGAAAAAAATTAGTGTCCATCATCATATGGGCATTGATCGGTTATTACCTCCTGCGCGCCTGTGTTTTAAATGGTGGGGATTCCCTGCCATCCGAATTGACAGCGAAAATCGAAAAGCGCTATGTAACCTGTATCACCTTTGAAGATACACCCGTCTGGCCCGGCAATACGCGCCAGCCTGAATGCGGAACGGTTGATATCAGGGTGATCGGAGAAGGCACTGTCCCGCAGAAACAGGCAGCAGAAGGTGTTACGCGGGCAATCTGCTATCAGATCCAGGTACAGAATCCTTTTTGGTCGACCCAGGGGGAAGGCACGACCCGTCACGAGATAAAATTGTCGCCAAGATCAGGAACAAGAGAACGAAAAGCGCTGGATGGGCTACGCCTGCCCCAGCCCGTAGAAAGCGAGCTTTTATTCCGAGGAGAGTTTGCATGAAAGCAGTCCGCATGGTTGCGCCAGGGCAACCACTGGAGTTACAGCAAATTCCCATTCCTTCGGCTGGTGAGGGAGAGGTGCTCGTCCGCATCCGGGCGGCCGGGATCTGTCATTCCGACGCGCACTATCGCGCCGGACGATCTCCGATGGGAATGCTTCCAATTACCTTGGGTCACGAAGTTGCCGGTGAAGTGGAGCGGGTCGGTCCGGGCGTAACCGGCATCCGGGCGGGTGAGCGCGTCTGCCTGCACTACAATATTTCCTGTGGAAACTGTGAGTACTGCCGAGCAGGCTGCGAGCAGTTCTGCGCCACAGTCAAAATGATCGGCCATCACCTCGACGGCGGCTACGCGGAGTACATTGCGGTCCCGGCCCGCAATGCCATCCCTCTGCCTGCAGAGATCTCTTTTGCAGAGGGCGCGACCCTGATGTGTGCCTCTGCCACGGCGCTCCACGCACTGCGCAAAGGCCGGGTAAAAGACGGGGAAACGGTGGCAGTTTTCGGCGTGGGCGGACTCGGCTTGTCCGCCATCCAACTGGCAAAAGCCCTGGGCGCCGGCGAAGTCTATGCGGTCGATATCAAATCGGACAAACTCGAACTTGCCTCGGACTATGGCGCGATCCCGGTCGACGCGCGCCGCCTCGAGGCGGCTGAGGAGATCCGCCGGTTGACGAAGGGCAGAGGCGTGGATGTTGCGCTGGAGATGATCGGCTTGCCGGTCACGATGAAACAAACCATCGAGTCACTTGGCGCAATGGGGCGCGCAGTCATCGTCGGAATCTGTCAAAGCCCGTTGGAAGTCGATCCCTATCGAACCTTGATCGGACGGGAGGCGGAAATCATCGGCTCGAACGATCATCTCCTGCAGGAATTGCCTGTGCTGATCGACCTGGTACGGAAAAAGAGACTGGATACATCTCGGGTCGTTTCACAGACGATCCCACTCGAGGCGCAGAAAATCAACCAGCGGCTCGACGATCTGGAAGCGTACACCAGCGATGTCCGCGCCGTGATCGTGCAACAGGAGTAGCTGAATCTCGTAGATTTTTGTGTCTACAGTTTTTCCCTCAGAGAGTGTTTAAGAATTCACCACGAAGGACACGACACCTGCACCTGAACGTGAAGCGTTCAGCTTCAAGTGCAGGTGAGGGACACAAAGGCTTAAAAAATCTGTGGAATCCGTGGCTGAATCCTTTCCAAATGAGCACATCAACCAGGTCAAAGCGGAATTTCAAAACACTCTCTCAAGGAATTCCCCCATAGCCGTTGTTGCGGCATTCCTTTATTCCTGGTAATTGGAGATAAAGAGTGAGTTCGCCATCTTATCCTATTGAAACGTCAACCGGAAAAGGGCTGTCTTTGAAACTGAGTAAACGGGTTTTCCTTGTTTTTCTCGCATGCTGCATCCAGATGATCTATATTCCCACCAGTAGCCGGATCTCCGGTGGGATCGAACCCAAATTGCCGATTGATATTTTTCCGATCTGGTCCATCTGGGTTCTGCCCTACGTATTGTGTTATGTCCTCTGGCTGGCTAGTCTGGTGTGGATCATCCTGAAAGTGGAAGACCGTTCATTTCAGGCGTTCGTTGCAGCCTGCATGCTGACATTTGCCATTGGTGTCGCGACGTTTATTTTCTTTCCAACCTACGTCAGAGCCGCGATCCTGGAGGGGAATGATATCTTTACCTCCCTCCTGCGCTATATCCACGAAAACTGGGGAAGATATGATGCTTTCCCCAGCGGTCATGTGTATATCACTGCCCTGCTGACGTTCTTCTTCAGCCGCTGGTATCCGCGCTGGAAACTTTTATGGATCCTGATCCTGGTGATCGTTTCGCTTTCCACGTTATTCACGGGCCAGCATTACCTTCTCGACATCGCAGGTGGATATGTCGCCGCGCTGGCGGGTTATCACTTCGGTCTATGGTGGGCTGGTTTTTACTCTGCCAGGAAAAGAATGCCCTCCGCGTTGAACTGATTGCGATTTGCCGGAAACTGCTGTATAGTCTGGGACATGAAACCGACAAAAGTCACCCGCCCGCAATTTCCAAAGGGATACGTGGACAAACCCGTCTCTTACCTGACCTGGGACTGGGTCGCCGCGCAATTGACCGAATCCAAAAACTACTGGCTTTGTTCCGTCCGCCCGCCTCAGCCGGAAGCGCCCGCGGGACGCCCGCACGTGATCCCGCGCTGGGGCGTCTTCCTGGACGAGAAGTTCTATTACGATGGCAGCCCGCAGACTCGTCACGGCCGCAATATCGAATTGAATCCATATATTTCTGTTCATCTGGAAAGCGGCACGCAAGCCATCATGCTCGAAGGGACCTCCGGACCGGCGGGAAAGCCCGCTTCTGAATTAGGCAAGCGAATCTCGCAGGAATACAAGCGGAAATACAAGGACCTTGGGTACGCGCCTGAACCGGACTCATGGGATGGAGGCGGGCTGTGTGTGTTCACCCCGCGGCAATGCATTGCCTGGTCGAAATTCAACGAAGATCCAACCAAGTTCATCTTTGAAGAAAAATAATGTGGCTTTACATCGTACAGGGCATTGGCTACGGGTTCGCCGCAGCCGTGCAGCCTGGTCCCTTCCAGACCTACCTCATCTCCCAAACCCTGACCAAAGGCTGGAGACGGACTCTCCCAGCCAGCCTCGCCCCATTGATCAGTGACGGTCCCATTATTGCCCTTTGTTTATTGGCGCTCAGCCAGGTCCCAGCCTGGCTGCAGCGATTTCTCTACATCGGCGGGGGATTATTTATTTTATATCTCGCCTACAGCGCCTGCAAAACCTGGAAAAACTGGGATCCAAACCTTCCCTCGGCAGAGACCGGAACGCAGCAAAGTGTTTTCAAAGCTGCATTGATCAATATGCTGAACCCCAGTCCGTACATTTTCTGGAGTCTGGTAACGGGACCCATCCTTCTGGCAGGCTGGCGCGAAACGCCAACTCACGGATTGGGCTTCCTGGCTGGCTTCTACGCGACGATGATCCTGTGTCTTGGTGTAACCATCCTCGTCTTCGGTTCTGCGCGGCAGCTGGGACCCAAAATCAATCGCATCCTGTTAGGCGTTTCCGCAATCGCCTTGTTTGGCTTTGGACTGTTCCAGTTATGGAAGGGAATGCTTGGGTAGCCTCAAAGCTTATGACACCCGGTTCTTCGAATCGAGCGCCTCCCAGGCCCACTTTGCGAACCGCAGTTCGTGAACTGCCCCCATCTGCTCGAAGATTTGGATTGCGCGCTCCAAGTGCCCCCGGCACGTCTGTGGGTCTTCCCGTGAAAGAGATCCCAGCTTAACCCGGATCAAACCCTCTTCATACGGCAGGTTGAGTTTCCGTGCCGCTTCCAGGCCCCTGCGCCAGGTTTTGACAGCCATGTGAGGTTTGTCCGTTAACTCTTCATACCGGCCCTGGTAATAATAGGCATAGGGTTGACCGATGGGAAAGACCTTCCGAAAGGCACGCAGGAGGCTGAGTGCCTTTCCAGCGTACAGTTTATGCTGGGCAATATCCAGTCCCCGGTTGGATTTCCGAAACGCCTTTTCCCACAGTTCGAAATAGACCTCCGCCGCGGCGGAAAACCCGACATCCATGGAATAAACCGTTGGGGACTTATTCGCTGCCAGATCGATCACCTTATCGGCATACATAACCGCCTCGTCGTAGCGGCCGAGTCGCAAATGAGCCAGAGCCAGCTGTCCGTTGGCGTTGATCGCAGAGGCAAGATTGGGAAGCTCTTCCAGGATCTGCAGCTCCTCCTCCAGCATCGGAATGGCTGTTGCCACATCCCCCGTCCGGATATAGATCGCAGCCACACCAAACAATCCCCAGCAGACCTGTAAAGGATTCCGCCGCCGGCGTGCATCCTCCAGCAATGTCTTCAGGATCTGGAGGGCGTACGGAAGATCGCCTGCGATCAAGGCACTCTCGCCCAATACCTCCATGCTGTCTCCCCACTGGCGGTAATCCCCCAATTGCTCACAGAGCGCCCTGGCTTCCTTTGCCCGGATGCGGATCTCCTCCCATTTCCCCACCGTGATCTTGTAGACCCCGGCCATGACTGCGACTGTGATACGGTTGGAAGGCTGATCCACATTTTCGGCAACCGTCAGGGCTCGATCGACATAAGCATCTGCCAGGGAATGTAACTGAGCAAAACCGGCCAGGATCGCCAGACCCGCATACGCAGACGCCAGTTCAGGGGAAGGACCCGCTCTTTCGGCAATGTTCACAAACCGCAGGACACAATACACGATGGGAAGCGTGTCCTGGGAATAGAAATAACTTCTTCCCAACAGCTCGTAAAGACGGGAAACTTCAATGGCAACTTCCCGCTCCTGCTCTTTAAGGGACCCGATATAACGCGTCGGGAAGTAGCGATGGAACACCTGACGGACGATTTGAGGCAGCAAACCCAGAGCAAATTGGGTCTTGGATTTCGGAATGGGATATCCCAATAGCTGCAGGGCTTTGCGGACATGCTTTTCGCAATCTGGCAGGGAACCGATGCCGTAGTACGCCAATCCGATTCGGCTGTGCCAGCGCGCCCTGCGGACTATAGTCCCGCGTGCTTTTTGCGGGATCTGCCGTTCGCGCGCCAGACGCCCAACCTCGGGTCCCGGCAGCTTCTGATCCAGCTCGAGGGCCTGGCTGAAAAGCTGGATCACTTCCTTATTGGCATAGTTCTGCACAGCCTGCTCGCCAGCCTTGTCGAGATATTCCACAGCCTTCAGGAGAGCATGACTGTTCCGCAGCGCTTCCGTTGTTTCGGCAGCCTGCGACCAGTGATGCGCCAGGATGGTGTAATACGCTTCGAGATTTTTTTCGTAGTTCTTTTCGATCCACTCCGCAACCGCCTGATGCAACTGCCGGCGCTGGGAGAAGAGCATCAGGTTGTAGGCGACTTCCTGGGTCAATGCATGTTTGAAGACGTAGGCAAGGTCAGGCGCTTCGGATTCGACCAGGGTCAGGCTCAGACGCGTCAGGGTTTCCAGGCAATCGTAAAGGGCAGGCTTGTCCGCCTCGATGGGGTGGACCGCCTGCAGGACACGAAAAGCGAAGATGCGCCCGATCACGCTGGCAACTTTCAGCGTCAGCTGCTGCGCGGGGTCGAGGCTGTCGATCCGATTCGTGATGGCGGCTTGCAGCGTGTCCGGGAGTGTGAGGCCCTCGATATCGATGAAGCGCGCATCCACCCGGCATTCCTGATTCTCGATCACCAGGATCTCTGAATCACGCAGCGCATATGCCAACTCCTCCGCGAAGAAGGGATTCCCCTCCGATTTTTCGCGGATCAACCGGCCGATCATCTGTGGGACCGACTTGACGCCCAGGCGCTGGCACACCAGGGCTTCCACGTCATCGAGCATCATGGCTTCCAGCCTGACCAGCCGTGCGTCTGGCGTATCGATGATTTGTTTGAATGGCGCCGGGAGCGGGTCAGACAACGGGCGCGTATTCAGAGCCAGGAAGAGCGGCTGCACCTTTTGCTGGACATCCACCAGCAGCGCCCAGGAGGCTGAATCGAACCAGTGCAGATCTTCCATGACGATCAACAGGGGCGCCTGGCTCGCCTCAAAAGACAGCAGACGGGTTAGCAGTTCGCGGACATTGCCGCCGCGAATCTCACCTGACATGGCTGAAGTCAATTCATTATCAGCCAGGGAAATTGGCAAAACAACATCAGCCAGGGGAGCGTAACGCGCGAGGTCAGGATCGATCCTTGCCAGTTTTTCAATGACCTTGTTCTGAAGCGCGAGGCGCGCCTCTTCCGTGGAGTCGCCTTTGGCAAGCAATTCTTCAATTCCAAAAATCCTGTTGAAGATGGGACGCCAGGCATGGTAAGGATTGGACTTTTCGATGGTATCCCCGCTGCCTACGAACATTTTTACATGCAATGTCTCTGCCTGACGGACAAGATCTTCGAACAGGCGCGATTTGCCAATTCCCACCTCCCCCTGCAGGACGATGGTTTGATGTGGTGTACCGCGCGTCAACTCCTGCAGTGCGCTGGCGATCAGTGCCTTTTCCTCCTGACGACCGATCAATTCGGTCTTCGGGCGGATCACGCTTTTTCGCAGTTCAAGAGGATGGAAGACCTCGACCGGTTCGGTCCGGCCCTTGACATGCTGCGGCGCGATGGTCTCGAACTCCACCGCTTCTTTGGCGCTGTCATACGTAACCCGATCGCACAGGATAGGAATTCCATGCTTCACGATCAATTCGTCCTGATGGCTGGCTGCCCCCATCAGGCGCGCCGAGAGGTTCACAGCATTCCCGATGATCGTATACTCGCGCCGCGAATCATTTCCGATCGATCCGCAGAAAATATGACCGGTCGTAATTCCAATGTGGCTGCGGATATTGAGATTCGTCAGTTCCTTGCGAACCATCAGGGCAGACTGCACGCCGCGCGCCGGGTCATCTTCATGGGAAAAGGGAGGCAGCCCCAGGGCGGCAACAATGGTAATGCCCTTATCATCCACGTTGATTTTGTTGATGCTGCCCTCATAGCGATAGACCGATTTCTGCACCAGGCGGGCGATATTTTGCGCATTCTCCAATTCGGTATGTTGATCGAGATCGGGCAGGTTGATGAAAAGAATGGTCACACGCCGTAACTCCGCGATCCAGCTGCCCTGGCCCGCTGTCAGGCGGTTGATCACCGCGCCGGGAATATAGGGGCGCAGCGAATTTTCAGCCCCCTCGGGGATAACGGGCTTTTTAGGTAAGCTGAATATGGAGGACGGTTTGTTGAGGCTTTCGAGACGCCCGCCCTGCGCAATGGCATCCTTGAGTTCGAATTCCATTGTCTCGGCATTGCAGTCATTCCGGATCAATTTCCAGGCCGCAGGGGTGATCAGGATTTCACCTGCTTTGGCAATATTGTTGGCAATGCCCAGCTCCACGAGCGGCGCGCCGGTCATCAGGAATTCCCAGCGGTTGAATACCCCGCCCACGTGCGCGGTATCGATCTTCCCCATGCTGACCACGAGTTTAAGATACAGGTTGGCATTCTCGACGCTGTAATTGGTCAGCCGCTTGTGAACTTCGATGGCACATTCGGCGGCGCGCATCGTCCATTGCCATTGATCCGCGCGTGAAACGGGGCTCGGGGGGGCCGGCACCGCCGCCTCGAAAGGCCGGTCCGGGACGATGGGCCAAACCGCGATCACGGCATCGCCCGCGAACTTGACCACATCGCCCCCATAATTGTGAATAATATCGATCAGTTGGCCAAAATATTCATTGAGGATCCGCGCCAGCGTCTCCACCCCGGTAGGTCCCATTTCAGCCATGCGCTCCGTGAGAAGCGTAAAGCCGGAAATATCAGCGAACAAAATGGCAGCCTGAAATTCCTCTGCAACCGGTGATTCGATGGGAGATGGATCTGCGATGACTCTGTTTCGAATGAGCCTGGGGACGTAGCTGGCAAGCAGTTCCGTCAGCGCGAGGTTAGACATTCAGACAACTCCATATTGGTTTCCAGGATAGCCTCAATATGATACCGCTACTCCGAATTAAATGGGAGACCGAGTGTAAACAAATTTATGAGATACAGGGAAATTACACATATACCCGGGCAATCGTTTAGCGCGTGCCAAAAGCCTGAAAGAGCCGGGAACAAAAAGAAGATGTAAAATGGCTTACAATACAGGCATCTAAATCAAGGAGAGTAAAATGCAGCTTTCCGAAAGTGTTCGCAAACAAGTCCTGGCATTTCAACAGACAGAAATCACCGAACACCACATTTACAAGCGCCTAGCAAAAAGAGTCAAATCACCTGAAAACGCAAAGATCATCGAGCAGATCGGAGATGATGAACTGCGCCATTACAATAGCTGGAAGAAATACACAAATCAGGATGTCCAGCCGCGCTGGTTCTTCGTTTGGTTCTACTATCTCATCAGCGTGGCTTTTGGCTTCACCTTTGGCATCAAATTAATGGAGCGCGGGGAAGAGTCCGCCCAGAAGAATTATGCAGCTGTCTCCAGCACCATCCCGGAAGCGGTGGATCTTCAGCATGAGGAGGATGTGCATGAGGAACGGCTGATCAACATGCTGGACGAGGAGCGGCTGCGCTACGCGGGCTCGATCGTACTCGGCCTCAATGACGCCCTGGTGGAATTAACCGGCGCCCTGGCGGGGCTGACGCTGGCTCTGCAGGACGTGAAACTGATCGCCCTTTCCGGACTCATCACCGGCATCGCCGCCTCCCTGTCCATGGCGGCGAGTGAGTATCTTTCCACGCGTTCGGAAGATACCAGCAAGCATCCCGTGCGCGCGGCGATTTATACCGGGATTGCCTACATTATCACGGTCGCGTTGCTGGTGCTGCCCTATTTGTTATTTGAAAACTATATTCTTGATCTGATCATTACACTCAGCATTGCTGTGGTGATTATCGCAGTATTCAATTACTACATCTCGGTTGCCAAGGGCGAATCGTTCCGTACAAGGTTTTTGGAGATGGCAGGTTTGAGCCTGGGTGTCGCAACTTTCTCGTTCATCATCGGGTATTTCATTCGCATCTGGCTTGGGATTGAGGTTTAACCCTCACCCCCTGCCCCTCTCCTAAAGGGAGAGGGGAGGAACGCTATGAAAATCTTAACGGTAGATATTGGTACCGGTACGCAGGATATTTTCCTCTGCGATTCCCGCCTCGACCTCGAGAACGGTTTCAAGCTGGTCCTGCCCTCCCCCACCATGATGATCCATCGCCGCGTCAGGCAGGCGCTCGCGGCGCGGACCCCACTCCTGCTGACCGGCCACCAGATGGGAGGCGGACCCTCGGCCTGGGCGATCGAAGAAGCCGCGCGGGCAGGGATCCCTGTCTACATGACGCCCTCCGCCGCGACGACGCTCAATGATGAACTGGAGAAGGTTGAGGCGCTGGGGATAAAAATAATCTCTGAAGACGAAGCACATGGTCTATCGTCCATCGTCCATCGTCTCGAATTAAGAGATTTCGACTTCGAATTGATTTCCAAAACCTTCGAAGATTACGGCGTGTCGCTGAATGATCTCGAAGCCATTGCGGTCGCCGTCTTCGATCATGGCAACGCGCCTGCAGGGGTATCCGATCGTCAGTTCCGGTTCGATTACCTGGACGAGCGCATCCGTGCCAAAAATTCTCTTTCCTCTTTCGCCTTTCTTTCCTCTACTATTCCGAAAATCATGACCCGCCTGCAATCCGTGGCGGACTCGGCTGGCGAGCTGCCCTGTCCGCTGGTGGTGATGGATACCGCGCCGGCCTCCGTTTTAGGCGCCAGCTTCGACCCAGTTGTCGCTGGGCGCAAGCAAAAGATCATTTGCAATGTGGGGAATTTCCATACGCTCGCCTTCCGCCTGGGTGAAATGGGCATCGAAGGGGTCTTCGAACATCATACAGGTGAGATCGATTTACCCAAGCTGGAGTCATTGTTGCGAGCCCTGGCAGAGGGCACATTGAAACACGAAGATGTCTTCAATGACATGGGGCACGGCGCGCTGATGTACGCGCAGGATAAGTTTGAATTTGGCAAAGACGATTTTGATGTGGTGGTGACGGGACCGAGGAGATCGATGTTTCGGACGAGAGACGATAGACCACAGACCATAGACCATGGTCAATCGTCCATCGTCCATGGTCGGTTACGTCCGTACTTCGCAACCTCATATGGTGACATGATGATCGCGGGCTGTTTTGGCCTGCTGGCAGCCACAGCGGAGGTCATACCTGGTTTAACGGAAGCAATCCACGGGTCGCTGCGAGACGGACGCGGAGGCGGCGTCGCACCGTGGGATAATTAACTGCCCAAGGCAGGATGACCCCGCCCCTACAAATTATCGAGGAGAAAAATAAATGTGCGGTATCTTCGGATACGTAACAAATAAAGAAGAAAAACTTGGACCGATCCTGATCGAAGCGGCGCAGCGACTCACCTACCGCGGCTATGACTCGGTCGGCGCGGCGACGTTGAGGGACGGCACGATCGATCTGCGCAAGGATGTTGGCAAGGTGGAAGCCGTCTCGGAGAAATATCGCTTCGCCGAGATGACCGGGTCGCGCGGCATCACGCAGTTGCGCTGGGCAACGTTCGGGGAACCCTCGCAGGTCAATTCGCAGCCGCACATCGACTCCGATGGCGACATGGTCGGAGCGCACAATGGCAACGTGGTGAACAACGTCGAGCTGCGCGAACAGTTCATCGCCGAGGGCATGACCGTCCGCTCGCAGAACGACGGCGAGACCTGCGTCCACGCGGTGGAACGTTACATCAACCGCGGCTACCAGTTCATCGACGCCATCCGCCTGGCATACGGCGACCTGCAGGGTGATTATGCCTTCGTCATCGGGCGCGCGAACGACGACAAGCTCTATGCCTTCAAAAAAGGTTCGGGCATGGTAGTGGGACTTGGTGAAGGCTTCACCTGTGTCTCGTCCGACCTGCCATCGATCCTGCCGCTCACGCGCACGATCATCCGCCCGCAGGATGGCGAGATCGTCACGCTCTGGGCCGACCGCGTGGAGGTCCGCTCGGTCAAGGACGGCCGGCTGATCGAACGCGCGCCCGAACAGGTCAGCGAGTCGATGGATGCGGTGCAGAAGGGCGGGTATCCGCATTTCATGCTCAAAGAGATCCACGAACAGCCGCAAGTGGCGCGCGAGCTTTTGCACTTGCTCGACGGCAGCCCCGAAGTGGAACAGCTCGTGGACAGGATGAAGAGAGCACGCCACTTGTATTTCATCGCCTGCGGAACGAGCTATCACGCGGCACTGGCAGGCTCGGTCTACTTCGCGCAGCTGGCGGGCAGGCCCGCCATCCCTGTGCTTGCGCCGCAGTTCATCCCGCAATATGCGCCCGCAGTGGGACATGAGGATGTGGGACTCTTCATCAGCCAATCGGGCGAGACGAAGGATGTGCTCAACGCACTGGAAGCCGCCGAGAAGCGCGGCATGGAGTGTTACGGACTCGCCAACGTCATCGGTTCCACGCTGACGAAAGCGACTTCGTTCTGCCTGCCCCTGTGCTGCGGCTACGAGATCAGCGTTCCCGCCACGAAGACGTTTACCAACCAGGTCATCACGTTCCTGTACCTCGCCTACCGCATGGCAGGACAAGACACGCGCGAGCTGGACCACATCCCGGAACTGATGGAACAAACCATGGACGCGACCGGCGCGCAGGTCGAATCGATTGCCAAAGACATCAACTCGTGGGAGGACATGTATTGTCTCGGCTACGGCGCGACCTATCCCATCGCCCTCGAAGGCGCCTTGAAGCTGAAGGAAATCACCTACGCCCACTGCGAAGGGATGCTTTCCACCGAATTCAAACACGGACCGCTGTCGGCGGTGAGCAGGGATTTCCCGATCATTTTCGTCGCGGGTCCTAAAGATGTGCCATTGATCATCAGCGGCATCAACGAGGTCAAGGTCCGCGGCGCCCGGACGATCGTCATCGCGGAGGACGATCCGCGCCTGCACGCCAACGCCGACGATGTGATCGTGCTCCCCAAGTCGGACGCGCAGATCAGTGCCCTATTGGGAGTCCTGCCGCTGCAGATGCTCTCCTACCACATGAGCATCATGCGCGGCTTTGACCCTGATTTCCCGAGGAACTTGTCGAAGACGCTGACAGTGGATTAGGAAAACGGACTCTGTCACGGATTCACGGACAGACGCACCTGCCCAAAGGCGGCGCACTGAGCCTGTCGAAGTGGCTTCCATGAACTGAGAGAGGACTTCGCGACACTTGCACCTCGATTTGCTTGGCAAATCGTGCAAGTGCAGGTGAGCGCCCAGTGGGTCAGTCCGAGCGAAGACTTATCGGTACAGGAATGTTTGATCAATGAGTTAGGTGTTAGGGTTCATGACATCGTGGACAATCTTATCTCGAAAAAGGCTCAAGACATCGTGAACTGCTGTCGTCTCTTGACGCATCTCT